>JAJQAB010000005.1 GCA_021203985.1 Ruminococcus sp.
CGTTTAACATCTTGCTTTTTCGAGCGCGTGTAACAGTCATTGACAACTCTACAATCAGAATCGAACAAAATTGAAAAAAGTACTTGAAAAGTGTTGTAAAATATAGTATAATAGATGTAACGCTACCTGTATGCATAAAAAAACGTAAGGGATACGAAATATGAAGCGGTGCATCACGCACCATCGAAACAAATCGAACAAAATGATTGAATCTGAAAGAAGGGCTTTATATGTCATTTTTTGAAAAACTCGGAAAAACCATTACAAACACCACACAGTCGGTTGTAGAGAAAACGAAATCTTCGACCGATACGATTTACCTGAACGGCAAGGTCAGCGATGAGGAGCGCAAGATTAATGCGGTATTTCTTGCGATTGGGAAGAAGTACGATGAGCTGCACGGCACGCAGTTCGAACCGGAATTTGCGGAATATTTTCGGCAGCTCACGGAGAGCCGCCAGAAAATCGAGGAATATCGCGCACAGATCCGCAAGAACAAACACACGATGCTGTGTGAGAAGTGTGGCAACGAAATTGCGGAGACGGCGATGGTCTGCAACAAGTGCGGCGCAGAAAATCCGGTCGGGAAGCGCCTCGCAGAGGAACGTGCAGCACGAGAAGCCGCGGAACGCGCTGCACAGCAAGAAGAAGCGGCGAGAAAGGATGCGGCACAGGCGGCAAGAGCGGTGGCACGTCAGCAGACACAGGCAGCACTTGTTACCGGTGAAGTATGCTCGAACTGCGGCAAGCCGAGAATGCAGGGCGCGCTGTTCTGCACCTCTTGCGGCACGCGTTTTGCGCCGGCGGTAAATCCACAGCCTGTACCAACCACAGCGACACCGGTTGCACCGGAAACGCCAGCTGCACCGACTGTACCAGTAACGGAAACCACTACACTGCCGCTTGAATCTGCGCCGAATCTCGAAGAAACCGCACAGCCGCTGCAAGATACTCCCGTATTCCAGGAATTCGCTGTGCCGTCATTCGATGAAGCACCGACACTGCAGACCAAATCGGCAGAGCGCATTTGCCCGAACTGTGGCGGCAGCGTTCCGGCGGAAAACCTCTTCTGTGTAAAGTGCGGCGAAAAAATGCCGCAGGGGAAAACTTGACCGAACTGTGGAAAGATTATTCCTGATGGCAGTAAGTTTTGTACAAGCTGTGGGACAAATGTGGAAAACTAAAGGAGAATTGAACGAATGAAAATATGTCCATATTGTGTCGCATCGATCGAGGATACGCTGAATAGCTATACGGCGTGCGGCAAAACGCTTGAGATAAACGCGCCTTCCGCCCAGAGTGCAGCTGCACTCGAAACGGCAGACCCTGCCCCGGAAATGGCAAACCCCGTGCCGGTACAAAATCCGCAGCCGAAGAAGAAAACCGGTAAGGTTGTCCTCATTGTGGTGCTTGCCATCGTGCTGGTGCTTGTACTTCTCGTAGGCGGTACGGTCCTCTATCTCTACTCGCTGATCCACCGCGCCGAAACGTACACGGATACGTATTGGCAGGCGTACGAGGACTGCGATGGGGCGGCGCTGACTGAGAGCGTGCCGGACGCATATTGGGACTATATTGCTGAGACATATGGTTATACCGAGGCGGAGTGCCTAGACGGCGTGACGTACTACATGGAGCAGCAGCAAGAAGCGCTTGGCGAACCGCTCACGATCAGCTGGGAGCGCACGGGTGTGTCGGTGGGCCTTGCTGACAACGATACACTCTCTGAAGTGCAGGAGCAGATGGAAGCGTATGATTTAGACTGTAGTCTTGGCGCGGCGATCACGATGGATGCAATGCTCGAAGGCGCGGACGATTCGGAAAGCTATACAAAGTTCGGACTCTGGGCAGTGAAAATTGACGGCGCGTGGTATAATGCCAGTGCGATGCACGATATTGAAACCGCGTGTGAGGAAGGCTATGTCGAAATGGCGCAGTATCAGGCGCTCTATCTCGAGTCTATCACGACCTATTGGAACGCGTTTTATGCGAGCGATCTTGATACGATGTCTGCGATGATGCCTGATGTGCTCTGGGATTTTCTCGAAACGCAGTTCGGGGTGGATCAGAGTACGGTACAGGCGTGCATGCAGCAGTATATTGCGGATATCCTCTATTATTCAGATCTGACCGACAACAAGATCACCTTCGAGCCGACTATCACGAGCGTGGAAGCGTATGACAAGGACGAAATTGCGGAAATCAACGCCTACCTGGGTAATGGTCTGTCGACCGATGTCTACGAAATGGTTGCGTTCGACTACGTGATGACAGCGGACGGCGAGAGCATCGAGGATAGTTCTGCTTCGGTGATGATGCAGATTGATGATACTTGGTATCTCTATGATGGGATTTATTACTTTATTGACGCGTGCTATTATTACATGGGATCGTAAGCGCGTGGGATCAAAAGGGAGTTTTGGATGATGAAATGTATGCTATGTGGAAAGGAACTCGCACCGGGGGTGAAATTTTGCCCAAACTGTGGTACGCAGGTTGTGGAACAGACGCCGGAGGCTGTACCGAATGTGGCTCAAACTGTGGTAGTACCGGAGCAAACTGTGAACCCGTACGTAAGCCAAACTGCATCACAGCAGAATGCGAACCCGTACTACGGCAACATGCCGCCGTATGATCCTACACTTTCACCGTACGCCGGCATGGGTGTCCAACAGAAGAAGAAAAAAGTGTGGCCTTGGGTACTTCTGGCATGCCTGATTATGTTCGGGAATTTTGTCCTTCTTTGTGTGATTGTGGGCATTCTGGTTGGCAGGTAAGTTTCGAAGGATCTCGAAATCTGCAACACTGCGACTGATGCCGCTTATGCGGTACTCTATGCCGATGTGGAAAGCTATTGCGAGGCACTGCCGAAATCGTTTCTGACGTACCTGGCGGATATCTACGGTGTGGAGCATAACGAACTCGAGGATTCGCTTAGTGACTACCTCGAAACCGGGCGCATGGTGTACAAGGAAACGGACGAAATCACTGCGGCATACGGTATGGACTGGATGCGCAGCTATTGGGAGACCGATGACGTGTTCTACAGCCACGATATGCCGGACGATCTTGTCACGCGCTGTAAATCGGTGCTGGGCACGTACGGTATGGAAGGCGATGCGTTTTCGGTGGTGACGTTTGATGAGTCGGACGAAGCGGTGACCGATGAGGCGTTTTCTGCGGTGCAGATTGACGACAGCTGGTATATTGTCGACCTGATGATGGCAGCGGAGGAACTATGCCACGTGTCCTGCGGTGAAAACGCTTTGATGCGTGTGCAGGCGGAGCAGTATTTGTGCGCGGTGACAGACCGCGATACCGAAGCGCTCGCTGGCATGGTGCCCGATGTGTTCTGGAACTATCTCCAGCGCACCTACACCGACTTCGACAGCACGCAGTGGGACGCGATCCTATCCGACTATATCGAAAACGCTTTCGGCTTGGGGACGATCACGAATTTCACCTGCGAGACGTCCGACCCCGTCTGGTACAATTCGGCTTCGATCAGCTCCTTTAACGAGAAGTACGACTTCGGCTTGTACTACGCCTACTGTGTCGATTACACGTGCAGCTATTCGCTGTGCGACGACTACGGCGATCTCGAGGGTAGCTATATGGTTACCTTCGTTGAAATTGATGGCGAATGGTATATTGTCGACCCGATGATCGACTACAACTACGCGTGTTACGATGCGCTTTGGGAGGACGTCGAACTACCGGAAATGGACGATACCACGACTGCGGAGAACTTTTCTGACGCGGAAACGGGCGGTGACACTTCTACGGATACAGTAGTCGAACTGCCGGACAAAACGATGACAAAGCTGATGGACGACTACTTCGCGGCGTACGAAGATAAGAGTACAGCCGGAATCAGTGCGCTTGTGCCGGACGCGTTCTGGATAATGCTCGATGACTATTACGGCATGAGTCAGAGTGAGGCAGAGGGCTGTATGACGGCGTATCTGCTCGATCTCCAGGCGTCCTATGACGAAAAAGGCGTGACGTACGAGTACACGGTGACCGATGTGTATGACTATAGCAATGCGGAAGTCGCGAGTTTGAACGAATATTTCGAAGTGTATCAACTGGATTCTGATACGTACACGGAAGTGTGGATCGATCTGACGGTGCGCGACTCGAACGGCGGCACGCTGCTGACGCAGCAGTCGTGGCTCATTTTTGGCAAAATCGATGGCACATGGTATATTTTTGATGCGATGACAGACTATATGAACGCATCGGAACTCTACGCCGATGCGGCAGGAAGCGATATGTAAGAGTTATATTTCTGTAACGGCAGGCATAATCGCATTCCACAGCCCCTATGAAAGGATAGTTTCCATGAAATGTGAAAAATGCGGTTGTGACGTGCCGGAGCGCGCTGTGATTTGTCCGGAGTGCGGCGTAATTTTGCCGCGCGAGACCGAACAGCAGTTGGATGCGGCACAGAGCGATGTACCAAGCAGCTTTTCAATGCCGTTTCTTGTCGCAGATGCGGACGAGACGGTGAACGAGGAGATCGATCCGCGCGAAAAGCAAGCGGAACTTACCGTGTGCCGGAACGTGCGCATACGCCGCATCGTATTTTCTGCGGTCGCGGTCGTGCTGGTTGCGCTGGTGGTACTCTATACGGTATTCCTCGGCGGCTATAAGCTCGCGGCGTTTCGGTACATCAAGGGTGTGGATTATTCCAGCGGCAGCATGTACCTAGCGCTCGTGCCGGATGCCTTTATGGACTATCTCGAAACCACCTATGAAACTACGCGGCGCGATATTAAGGAGTTGGTGAGCGATTATTTTGTTTCGTGGAACAGTAACTACGGCAACGAGGGCAGCATGTCCTATTCGATTACCACGGAGAGTGACGCGAGCGAGAGTACAATTGACGCGCTCGAAGAGGAACTCAAAACGGACTATGACATCAAAGTGGATATTTCGAAGGCGGTAACCGTAAGCTTCCGTCTGAACGATGGCGGCGAAATCGAATCGGAGAAGGCGACCTTTGTGAAAATCGGCATGAAGTGGTGTTGTATAGAAGCGATGGAACAAATCGACTATGTCTGCGCGTATGACGGATATGGCCAGTGGTAAGGCGGGAGCAGCAGTATGGCAAAGCGTGTAACAAAACATCAGGAAGAGCGCAGGAAGGCACAGGAAAAATCGCGGCGCACACGGCTTATAATCGGCATTGTGCTGATTCTCGCGGCGGCGGCTGCGGTGGCAATCGGCGCGTATGCGTTCCAGAGTGAACAGGATCAGAACGAAGAAATGCAGCTTTTCCGTGAAGATCACGAGGAGGATGGCGAGTCCAACTATGAGGACGTAGTCAGCCACTATTATCAGGCGATTTTGTCGCAGGATGGACAGGAAATGGTACAGATCATGGCGCCACCGGAGTACTGGACGTACTACCTCGAGACGTATGACAAGTCGGAAGAGGAAGTCATCGAAACGTTCGCGGAGATGTGCGCCACGATTATGACGGACTGGGAGTCGGAATACGGCAGTGGCATTACGCTGACCTATCAGATTCTCGGCGTGTCTGAGCCGTCACAGGACGGACTGGACGAATGGAATACGAATATGGAAACGCTGCTCGGCAATGACGGCGCGGAGATCACAGACGCAGTGATGCTGGAAATCGCGCTAACCGTGACCGGCGACAGCGACAGCGAAACATTGACCTATTACCCGACAATTGCCCAGATGGGCGACAGCTGGTATATGCTCGAAGAGGATAATGATGAGCTGCAGGGGACATCTTTGGATTCGGAAGATGCCACGGAATCGGTCGGATCATAACCATAGAAATCAATTTTTAAATCAAGCATAACGAAGAGACCTCTCAGTTACGACAAGATTGCGTTTTTAAAAGAAAGTAATCCTCTCGCCTCCCTTGAAAAGGGAGGGGGACCAGCCGCCAGACTAGTGGAGGAGTCTCCATTCGAAGCAAATTTCAAAATTAGCTTCCATGGATCATAAATACAGAAAGCTTCAACCTTTTTTAATTTTCTTTATTTAGGAATTTGCACATTTGCGTAAAGTGGCTGTGCATTTTTTTCCCTAATTTTTTCCTTAACTTTCCACCAGCACCGTATTCGGGTAGTAGTGCGTGAGAATCTTCTCCCAAGTGCTGCCGTCCTTCGCCATCTCGTTTGCGCTGTACTGGCTCATGCCGACACTGTGTCCGAAGCCCTTTGTGGTGAAGGTAAAACTGCCGTCCGCGTACTCCACCGTAAACACCGCCGACCGCAGCCCGAAGATGTTGCGCACCTGTTGCCCAATGACCGCCTGTTCGCCGACCGTTGCCGTGTGCACCGTCCCGACCGCCGAGGTTTCCTCGACCGTGATCCAGTCCGCGGGGTCGTCGCTCCACGCAGATCCGATAGTGTTTCCTCTGCGGCAGACTGGAACGTGTCCGCCGAAAATTCCGCCGTTTCGAGATAGTGCGGCGCACTGACGTCCGAAGCGCTGTCGACCGAGACAAGGTACGCAACCGCACTACCCCAGACCGTTTCCGCGGACTCGGTCGTTCCGGACGACATCGAGCAGAACGCCGCAATGATCGGCTTGCCGTCATATTCGAGAATATAGGGCAGCACCGCATCAACTGCATCGCAGATTTTCGCATAGGATGTGTCGAAACTGTCACCGTAATATTGCCGCGCCTGGTTTTCGGTGAAAAAACGCTTGGTACTGGTCGCTGTCGTTGGAGAAATCCGCCACACAGAGCGTCGGTGTCGGGTCGCTTTCTTCTAGCATGTGCTGCCACTCGGCGTAGGTGTGCGCCGCAACTGCCTGTGCCTTCAGTGCTTCGGGTTCGAACGTTGCCGGCATTTCCGCGCAGACCGCGCCGATTAGATAGTCACGAACCGAAATCGTCTCGACCTTGCCGCTCGTGATGTCGAGCATCTGATAGCTCTCACACAGCGCCGTGCCCGATTCGCTCGTGTCGGTACTTGTGGAAGGATCTGTGGAAAGTGTCGTCACCGGCATAGCAGTATTCGGTGAAGCCGCCTGTGTGCGACTTAGAAGCTGGCTCGGAATCGCTGTCAGCAAAAAGAGCAGCCCTATAAAGATTGAGAGCATCGTGAGATATTTTTTCATAAGAAAATCCTTCCCTTTCAGAGGACAGAAGCAAGAAGCAAGAGGTCAAAGTCTGTGATCGTTATCGAATTCTCGATTTTCTTTGAAACTTGTTGTTCTGTCTTCTGACCTCTTGCCTCTAATCGCACAAGGCTCCGTCTCACACCACATAAAGCAAGCAAATTCTCCAACCAATTTCCACCAACGTCTCTTACGAAAATCAATAATTACAAAGTGTTTACAAGGAAGGAAAAAAGTGATATAATAG
>JAJQAB010000004.1 GCA_021203985.1 Ruminococcus sp.
CTTTTGGGTATATTTATATTATACCATATTGTCTAACTTTTGGGGAGCGGTTCAATGTTGTATGTAATGCCGATCACGAACAAGACCTTCGTGCGCTTGCTGCTTTACGCATGCGATCCGCTCATGATCCGGGAAATTATGTAATTGATGAGCAGCGAAAGAATCAGTAGTAGCAAGTAATACCGGCTTCCTATGGCATAAAAAACAAAGCTGCCGGCAATGAGCGTAATATTACGATATTTTGCGGCGTAACATAATAAGCGATCAAAAACAACGGTAAAAACTGAAACAAAAATTCGATTGTACTAAATACCAAATTCACCCATCCCATTTCATAAGTAGAAGTAACACCCGATCGTACGATGGGGTGTTGAAAGCGCCTTTTTCTATTGTAGAATCCCCGAAAGTGCAGAAGCGAAATGTTGTGCTGCGCCTATTTTCTCATTGACCACTTACTGCTTTTGTGGCGTATGATAGCATTCGAATATCGCATCGACTGCTTCCGGATCAGAAACCTTTGTGAAAAGACTGACAATCGGTACAACAAGCAGCGACAAAATCATTGCAATTGCGCCGGCATTGATCGGAGACGCCAGATTCAGCGGCAGACTCGATGCAGACGCCGTAAGTGATGGAAACCAGCCGAATCCAAAGAGGAACATATGGACAAGCGTAATGCCGACACCGAGAATAAAGCTTGTCCAAACTGCCGGCTTCGTGACCTTTTTGCTGAACAGTCCGTAGAGGAACGGACCGAAAAACGCACCTGCAAGCGCGCCCTAGGAATAGGACATCAAGGTCGAGATAGATGCATTCTTATGAAATGCAATTAGGACAGAAATGATCAAAAACGCTGCGATCAATACGCGCATGATAATGACTTCCTTTTTCTCTGAGCAATTTTTGATGTTTGGCTGAATCAAATCGATTGTCAGCGTAGAGCTTGAGTTTAAAACCAAGGACGAGAGCGTTGACATAGATGCAGAAAGCACCAGAACAATAACCAAACCGATTAGCAGATCTGGCAGCGCAGTTTTCAGCAATGCAGGAATCATTGTATCGTACTCCGGCTTTCCGTTCGAAAGTAATGCGATCAGTGTCTTTCAGGAGGTATCGGATTCATCCAATGTACAGAACAGGCGATCAAATCCGCCCAGGAAATAAGAGCCGCCTGCACTACGAGTGCGAATACAGTGGAAATAATCGTGCCCTTGCGAATGGCTTTTTCATCTTTGATGGCATAGAACTTATGTACCATTTGCGGAAGTCCCCATGTTCCCCAGCGATGTCAGAATTACAACACCCAGAAGATTCAGCGGATCTGGGCCAAAAATAGAATTGAGCGTATTTGTCTTGCCGTTGACTTCGATTTCGCCCAGTGACGCCAGTGCACTGGAAAAGCCACCTTGATTTTGCAGCGCACAAACCACAACCGCAATGATACCGATCAGCATAATGATGCCATGGAAAAAATCGTTAATGGCAGTTGCTGCATAGCCGCCGAGGATCACGTAAATTGCCGTCAGCAGTGCCATTACGACAATAATCACCTGATAGGCACTTTCGGATTCGATCTGAAACGCCATATTAAATAAGCGTGACAATCCGTTGTAAACGGACGCAGTATACGGAATCAAAAAGATAAACACAATAATCGCCGCGGCGATTTTTAGCCCCTTTGAGTTTCAGCGCGCTCCAAAATATTCCGGCATCGTCTTTGCACCGAGGGATTGGCTCATAATTCGTGTGCGGCGTCCCATAACGACCCACGCCAGCAGACTGCCGAGCAGTGCGTTTCCGATTCCGACCCATGTTGCCGAAACACCATATGTCCAGTCGAACTGACCGGCATAACCGATAAATACCACGGCGGAAAAATACGATGTGCCATAGGCAAACGCGGTGAGCCATGAGCCGACATTGCGACCGCCCAAGGCAAAATCGTTGACAGAATGCGTTCTTTTTGCGGTAGAAACGCCGATTCCCATCATGATGGCAACATAGATGATGACCATTCCGATTGTAATTGCAGTTGTCATAAACATTCTCCTTCATTTGGTTTCGGGCAGCACGTTTGTCGTGAGATGGAGTACAAAGTCGATTCGCAGCACTGCCCAAATTTTCATGCGCAAAACATGCTCTTCCATTATAATTGATCTGTAGAAATTTGTCAACGATTTTTTGAAATTCGTATATTCTGTGAATTTTTGACGCGATATCACGAAAAACGCAGAGATTACGAAAAAAGGGCTTGACAAGCGGAAAAATTTATGGTATCCTATAGTTAGACAAGGCTAACACAAAAAACAGAGACGCCCGACTGCATTTAATTTTGCAGCATTTGCGTTTTTCTGTGATGTATGAAACGAACAGGAGGTGAAGTATGAGCGTTGTCATCATTGGTGAAAACGAACGTATGAGCCGGCAATATGCAGACGTTTGTTCTGTGCATGGCTGTACAGCGAAGTTTTTCCCGAAAGAGACTGGTCTGATTGAAAAGAAAATCGGATCGTCGGATTTGATGATTTTATTCATGAGAACTGTGTCCCATAAAATGGTGCAGGGTGCGATGAAAGCGGCGAAGAAAAATGCAATTCCGATTGCTCGCATCCAGAGCAGCAGCATTTCCGCACTGCGTTCGTTATTGGGCGAACGTGGTCTGGTGCCGACGGATTCCCGTCAGGTGTCATCGAACGATTGATTGAAATGCATTGGCTTATGCTTCGATCTGTTGCCAAAAAAACAATTTGGTGTCCACATGGTCAATTGCCTTCGAAATCACACCTGTATTTCGATCGGCCGACCGTGAGGACGCCAAATGTAGTTTTATGAAGCAGTACGACTGCGTTTTCGGCGGTATCTTAGGCAGCACCGCACAGAGATTGTGCGTCAGATGCGCCAGCAGATTTTTCTTTAGATTATCAAGTGACGATGAAGCAATACTTGATTTATTGCAAGGAGGAACTTGATAAGATAAAGGAAAAGATGCAAGCAGATGGCGCACAAAGCCGCAGGCGGTCTTTGTGCGGTGCTGCCCTTAGTTTACGATACCTGTTCAAACTGACTGTTATACAGTTCTGCGTAGAATCCATTCTGTTTGAGAAGTTCTTCGTGACTGCCTTGCTCTACGATATCTCCATCCCGCATAACCAGGATGATGTCTGCGTTCTTAATCGTAGACAGGCGGTGTGCAATGACAAAGCTGGTGCGCTTTTCGGTTAGCCGATCCATTGCTTGCTGTGTCAGCATTTCCGTCTTTGTGTCTACACTCGAGGTCGCTTCGTCCAGAATCAACATCGGACTGTTTTGAATCATGACTCTTGCAATTGTCATGAGCTGTTTTTGTCCGGCGGAAATTGCGGTATTGTCATTCAAAACGGAATCATAACCATTCGGAAGTGCCTGGATAAAGTGATGAATACCGCACGCCTTGCAGGCTTCGATTATTCGCTCCTCCGAAACGCCTTCCGTATTATAAAGCAAATTTTCTTTGACCGTTCCTTCAAACAACCAGGTATCCTGCAAAACCATGCCGAATTGACTGTGCACGTTGCTCCTTGGAATATCCTTGGTTGGAACGCCATCGATGAGAATTGTTCCACCTGTCGGCTCAAAGAACCGCATCAGCAAGTTGACCATTGTTGTCTTTCCTGCGCCTGTCGGTCCAACGATCGCTACCTTTTGTCCCGGTTTGACTTTGACACTGAAGTGATGGATGATTTCCTTTTCCGGTGCATTTGGATATGCGAACTTCACATCGCGGAATTCTACTGCACCCTGTACATGATCAATTCGCTGTTTTTTCTCCGATTCGTCCTCCATCTCTTCCTCGTCCAAAAATTCAAAGACACGCTCAGAAGCTGCGGAACAAGACTGTACCTGCGTCATAGCCTGTGAGATCTGGCGCAGCGGCGTTTCGAACAGACGCGTGTAAATGAGAAATGCGGTGATAACGCCGAACGAGATATGTCCGTTGATGATCAGCGCCGCACCAACCACGCAAACTGCGACATAGCCTAAATTTCCAATGAATGTCATAAGCGGCTGCATCAGCCCAGACAAAAACTGTGAGCGGAAATCTGCATTTCTGACAGAACGATTGAGCGATGTAAATTTGTCTTTCACTTCGCCTTCTGCATTGAGAATCCGAATGACATCATGTCCGCTGTACATTTCCTCAATATAGCCGTTCAATTTGCCGAGATTTTGCTGTCTAGCGATAAAATATTTTTGCGAGTGTCTCATAATCACAACCATCAGAACCAGTCCGATCATGGTTGCCACAACAGTTGTTGTTGCCATGATCCAGTTGGTGTAGTACATCATAATCAGGCAGCCGATAAGTTGTGTGATCGCGGTAACAAGGTTCGACAAGCTGTTTGACATCGCCTGCCCGATCATGTCGACATCGTTGGTCATACGGGATAATACATCGCCGGCAGCGTTTCCGGAAAAGTATTTCAGTGGGAGACGATTGATTTTAGTGTCAATATCACTGCGCAGTCGTCTTGACGTTCGCTGCGTTACGGTTTGCATGATATAGTGCTGCACGAAATTGCAAACGGCGCTTGCAACATAAATTGCCACGAGGAGTATTGCAACATCCAAAATTCCATCCATATCAATTCCATCATTTTCATGTGCGGCTGCGGCTTGATAGGATTCGCTTAATGTAATGTTCGAAAGTATTTCCTGCGTCAGCGCATCGTCAGAATCGGTGAAATCCAGGTTAGAAAGATCGACATCTTCCGGGTTTGTTCCTTCCGGCAGATAATCCAGAATATTGATTTCGCCGCTTTCGATTTGCATTTGGATATCCTCGGCGATCTCCTCTGAAGAAATGCCGCCGGTAAGTCCATCGTAAATATAATCCGTCATACGGCTGATCTGATTCGGGCCAATGATGGTAAAGACTGCGGCAATTGCGGCGAGGACTAAGGCAAAAATGACAATGCCCGCTTGATTTCTGATGTAAGAAAGCAGGCTCAGCAGCGCACCCTTCATGTCCTTTGCTTTTCCACTGATTGCACCGCCCATCGGACCGCCGCCGCCCATTGGACCTCTTTGTGTCGGCGCACCAGATTTGTTATTGTTTGCTTCTGGCATAATACGCACCTCCTTATGCATTTCCCGCAAGTTCATCTGCGGATAACTGCGACAGCGCAATTTGCTGATATACGGAACAATTTTTCATCAAGTCATCATGCGTACCAATTCCGGCAATCACACCGTCATCCAGTACAATGATTTTGTCTGCGTTGCGGATCGTTCCGATGCGCTGTGCGACAATCAGACATGTTGTACCTTTTAAATCCTTTTGAATTCTCTGCCGCAGCACACTGTCGGTCTTGTAATCCAATGCGGAGAAGGAATCGTCAAAGATCAAGATCTCCGGCTTGCGGGCAACTGCTCTTGCAATGGAAAGACGCTGCTTTTGTCCGCCCGAAATATTCGAGCCGCTCTGTGCAATCCAGCTTTCTTTTCCGTTCTCCATCGCCTGAACAAATTCCGTTGCCTGTGCGATATCCAGCGCTTTGTCTACGTCCTCATCCGTCATGCTCTGTCCGTACTTTCCGAATGTGACATTTCCCTTTACGGTATTGGCAAAAAGCGTTGCTTTCTGTGGCATATAGCCAATTTTGCTGTAAAGCGTTTCAAAGTTGTAGCTTGTAATATCCTTGCCGTCCAGCAAAACCGTTCCTTCTGTTGTATCATACAGTCTTGCAGCAAGAGCACTAATGGTGGACTTGCCAGAACCGGTTGCACCAATAAACGCTACGGTTTCGCCTTTCTTTGCGGAGAAGGAAATGTGCTTTAAGCAATCTTCCGCTGCATCTGGATAGCGGAACGATACATCTTGAAATACAATGCTTCCAGTTTCGTTGTAATCCGTTTCCGTTCCTTCTTTCACTGTGATATCCGAATCAATGACCTCATTGATTCGCTTTGCAGAAACCTGTGCACGGGGCAGCAGCATGAAGATCATCAGCAGCATCACAAAGGACATGATGACATACAGCGCATAAGAGCTAAACGAAACCACATCACCGAGCATCGTAGAACGATCGGAAATTGCTGTCATGATTTCAGCCATTGTGCCGTTTAACGGTATATCGATATCGTTGATGAGCCAAGCGCCAACATAATAAATCGCAACCGATACACAGCTTTGCACCAGCATCATAATCGGCGTAAGAAACGCCATACCTCTTCCGGTAAACAACTGTGTGCGCATGAGATTTTGGTTTGCTGTCTCGAATTTGTCCTCTTGATATTTTTCTGCATTAAAAGAACGTACTATGCGAATTCCGGTTAAATTTTCATCTGTCATGCGGTTGACATCATCAATTTGCTTTTGCACGATGCGGAATTTCGGAATCATAATCACCAACAGGACGATTAAAGAGCCGACAACGATAACAACTGCCGAAGCCACAACCGTTGAAAGTTGCCAGCTTTTGCCAATAATTTTAATGATTGCCCAGATTGCCATGATCGGTGCGCGGAGCATCATTTGCAGTCCCATCGCAATAATCATTTGAATTTGTGTAATGTCATTTGTCGTACGCGTAATCAGACTGGCAGTGGAAAATTTTTTGATATCGCCGCTGCCCATCGATGTCACCTTATTGAACAGCTTCCCACGGACATCCGAAGAAAAGTTCGCGGCAATCATGGCGGAGATATACCCGACCACCACCGTGAAAAGCGCGCTACACAGTGCACAGCCAAGCATTTTCCCGCCTGCAATAAAGTACTCAGATAATTTCGTTACTTCACTGCTGATCAGAACGGTGATTTCCGCCGTGTAGTCTGGCAAGCGCAAATCAAAAAACACTTGACCGCAGACAAGCACGAGGCACAACAGTGCCAGCCACCTGTCTTTGACTTTCATATTTCTGAGAATATGAAACATAAGAAAACCTCCCTCATATTTTCTGCGCGACACATGTCGCTTTGTATATGGTAACACTTCATATGCGACTTGTCAAGCAACAATTTTCAAAAAATGTCGCATGATAATCTGCAAAAGCTTGATTATCTGCGACATATGTTGTATAATAGGGATCAGACGCCTGAATCCTACGCAAGGGCAGCTGGCATTTCGTGTGCCGCTGCCAAATTGCTTGAAAGGAGAACCTCTCATGAAAAAACAACCGGAAATTACCGATGCGACAAGGGAAGCGTTTGTCACCGCCTTTTTTCAACTTGCGCGC
>JAJQAB010000048.1 GCA_021203985.1 Ruminococcus sp.
TATTATATCACTTTTTTCCTTCCTTGTAAACACTTTGTAATTATTGATTTCCGTGAAACAGCTGCGTAACGCAGCCTATGCAGGAGGGAACAGAAATGCCAAAATTTTTTGTGGGTCAGATTTGCGGCACACAGGTGCAGATTACCGGCACAAATGCCAGACATATCGGGCTGTCGCTGCAGATGTGCGTGGGGGATTCGCTGGTTGTTTCCGCGGATTGGACGGATTATCAGTGTCAGATTCGCCAGATCGCGCCGGAATGTGTCGATTTAGATGTCATTGCTGCAATCGAAGACACCGCAGAGCCATCGATCGTGCTGACGCTGTACCAGGCGCTTCAGAAAACGGATAAGTTTGTGCAGATTGTGCAAAAGGCGGTAGAACTCGGCGCGGCGCGAATTGTGCCGATGCAAACGCAGCGCTGTGTCTCACGTCCTTCCAAGGCGGATTTTGCCAAGAAATTGCAGCGCCTGCAACGAATCGCGGAATCTGCCGCGAAACAGTCCGGCCGCAGCGCGATTCCGGAAGTCGCACCACTTTATACGCTCCAGGAGGTCTGCGATGAGCTGGCGTCCAGCGACCACGCACTGCTGCTGTATGAAGGCGGCGGCAAGCACTTTTCTGAGTTTTCCCTTGAAAGTCGCGGCACAGTCGTGGTGCTTGTGGGGAGCGAGGGCGGATTTTCACCGGAGGAAGCGGTGCAGATTACGCAATCGGGCGCAGTTCCGGTTTGGCTTGGGAAACGGATTCTGCGCTGTGAAACCGCACCGCTTGCGGCAATTGCTGTCGTGATGCACCGAACGGGGAATCTTTAAGGCGGCACCGCACAGAGATTGTGCATCAGGTGCGCCAGCAGATTTTTCTTTAGATTATTAAGTGACGATGAAGCAATACTTTGTGTATTGCAAGGAGGAACTTGATAAGATAAAGGAAAAGGTGCCAGCAGATGGTGTGCAAAGCCGTAGGCGGTCTTTGTGCGGTGTCGCCTTAAGACAATCTTGTGCACCGCGGCACGCGTTTTATTTTTTTGGAAAAAGTGCAAAAAAAGACTTGTATTTTTTTCGGAATCATGGTATACTATCTTTGTAAACGCAGTGCCGTGCAAGATTCGCAAGGGGATCGATAAACTTTTGCGGCACTGTCAAACGAAACAACGCAGAGAAATGAGGTATTGTCATGAAGGGAAGTACGATTACTGCAATGGTTCTGGCTACGGCAGCGGCTTCTGCTGCGACTATTGTGGCATTAAAGAAGGCACACGACAAAAAGCGCATGGAATTCGATCTGGAGGATGAGTGCGGTTACGCACCGGAGATGGACGAATCCGATGAAGTAGAAGTAGATGGAGAGGACACGGCGTGCGCGGACGATGCAGCGGAAGAAGCGCCGGAATAGACGGACGCGGCGGACTGCTGTAAAGACGGCGTTTGCTCCTTCGACTACGAAGAGGACGATACGGCAGACCAGCCGGCATGGGTGCATGTAGAGGACGAAACGGACGCGAAGGCGTAATCTTTCAGAGGATGGAGGCAAGAGGTCAGAGGACAGATTACGGATTTCGAAACGGATAGAAAATTCGGTAGAGATCACAATTTCTGTCCTGCGCAAGCAGAGGACGGGGGCAAGAGGTCAGAGGACAGATTATGGATTTTGAAGCGAATGGAAGATCTGTTCAAAATCACGATCTCTAACCTCTGTCCTCTAAATTTTTGACCTCTGATAAAAAATAAAAAAACGCTTGACAACGAGCTGCAATTGTGCTATACTAAACTTATGGGGCATTAGCGCAGTTGGGAGCGCATCACATTCGCATTGTGGGGGTCGTGGGTTCGAATCCCATATGCTCCACCACGTCACGCAGTTTCGGATTTACCGGGGCTGCGTTTTTTGTGCAATCCGATTTCTCCAAGATCTTTTTGTTTCCGTCAAAACGGCAAAAAAACGGGGAAAGCGAAAAAATGAACTGGTTTGACTTGACAAACAACAAAAAAATGGTATACTAATAGTGAAGCAGCTTGCGACAGGCACTTCTGGCCGCGCATCGGGCGCCGGGACTTGGATGGCAGCAAGCTGAAATTTCGGCTGAGGTAAGGAGAGACCGCATGAATATATGGCATGATATCAATCCGAAACGGATTACGGTGGATGAGTTCGTTTCGGTGGTGGAGATTTCGAAGAACAGCAAGATTAAGTACGAGCTGAACAAAGAAACCGGACTGCTGGAGATGGATCGTATTCTCTATACGTCAACGCATTATCCGGCAAATTACGGATTCATTCCGCGGACCTATGCCGATGACGGCGACCCGCTAGATGTGCTGCTCCTCTGTTCGCAGGAATTGCAGCCGATGACGCTAGTACGCAGTTACCCGATTGGCGTAATTCGCATGATTGATAATGGGCAGCGCGATGATAAAATTATCGCGATTCCGTGCAATGACCCGACCTACAATTCTTATCATAACATTGACGATCTGCCACGCCATATTTTTGAGGAGATCGTGCATTTCTTCCAGGTGTACAAAGAATTGGAACATAAGACAACGGCGGTGGACGAGGTAGAGGATGTCTATTCGGCAAAAGAAATTATTGCCGAGGATATCGAGCATTATATCGATTCCTTCTGCAAGGGCTGATTCTTTGTAAAATGAATGCGTGTGGATGCGGATCAATGCGTGTGGAAGAAAATGCGGGTTGCGCTGTGACGGCAGACCTTTGGATTTTCCGCTGCAATGCAGCATCTGAATACGCAGATACGAAAAGAAAGAGGTAGAAAGATTATGGTAGCAGCATCGGATATTTTGTTTAATCATCGGACGAGCGTAGCGCCGCTTGGACTAATTGCGATGGACGGCGCAAGGGAACTGGGTAATAAGATCAACGATTATCTTGTACGCTGGACGCACAGGGGCGGTTATGACGTGGACACCTTTTTGATTGAATGCGAATGCCCGCGTTTTTCTTCCGGTGACGGTAAGGGCTTGATCAAATCCACGATCCGCGGCAAGGATCTGTTCATCATTGTCGATGTCGGCAATTACAGCATCCAGTACCAGATGTTCGATAGCAAAAACGCGATGTCTCCGGACGACCACTATCAGGATCTCAAGCGGATCATTCAGGCGGCGAGCGGCAAGGCACACCGGATTAACGTGATTATGCCGATCCTCTATGGTGGCAGACAGCACCGTCGCAACTATCGCGAATCGCTCGACTGCGCCTGCGCACTGCAGGAACTGGAGCGTATGGGCGTTTCGAATATTGTCACCGTTGACGCGCACGATCCGCGCGTACATAACGCCGTTCCGCTGATGGGCTTTGACAATGTCATGCCGTCCTATCAGGTGCTCAAAACCATGTTCGAAACGGTGGATCACCTGAAAACAATGCCGGATGAATTTATGGTCATCAGTCCGGATGAGGGCGCGCTGAACCGTAATATGTACTATGCTTCGATGCTGGGCGTGCAAATGGGCATGTTCTATAAGCGCCGGGATTATGCGAAGATCGTCAACGGCAGAAATCCGATTGTGGCGCATGAGTATTTGGGCAACTCCGTGGAGGGCAAGGACGTGTTTATTGCGGACGATATCATTTCGTCCGGTGAATCGATGCTGGATATTGCCTATGCCCTGAAGGAACGCAAGGCGCGCCGCGTGTTCTGCTTTGCGACCTATGGCTTGTTCGTGGATGGCTTGGATAAGTTCGATAAGGCGCATGAGGACGGCTATATCGATGCGGTATTCTCCACGAACCTGACCTATCGTTCGCCTGCACTGCTCGAACGCAAGTGGTTCCACGAGGTCGACTGCTCGAAGTATATTTCCTATTTTATTGCCGCGCTGAACCACGATGTCTCGATTGGCAATGTCATCGACCCGAACGAGAAGATCAAGGTGCTGATGGAACGCAGAAACCGCGATAATGCCTGACGGCGGTGATTTTTCGAAAAAACATTGAAGCAACACCACTACACGAGACCGTCTTCGGCTTTGCACGCCGTCTGCTGCTACCGAAGGGAGTGCCATTGCAATACACAAAGTATTGCTGCGTTGTCACTTCATAATCGAAAGAAAAATCTGATGGCGCATCTGACGTACAATTCTCTGTGCGGTGTTGCCTTGACTTTTTCCATACGATTTACTATAATAATAGGAGGGCAATGCCGCGCGATGTGGATTCTCGGAAGATCTCGCAGATTTGGCGGTCGGCGGAAACGCTCTCCGTGCGCCCTTCTGTAGAATCAGGATGATGGTTCTGCGTGAAAGAATGAGAGGGGAACGATGCACGTTCCAGAACGTGGAGATCACATGAAGGCCTCCGCCCCGTTTGGCGGCGGAGGTTTTTTATAAAGCGCGCGGTGATCTATTTTGTGATAATTGTGATAAAGGAGTTTTTTATCCATGGAATGGCAAGGTTTAAACGAATTAAGAGAAAAATATCTTTTCTTTTTTGAAAGCAAGAACCATACGCGCCTGCCGAGCTTTTCGCTAGTGCCGCAGGGCGACAAGAGTCTGCTTCTGATCAACTCCGGCATGGCGCCGCTGAAGAAATATTTTCTGGGACAGGCGGTTCCACCGAATACCCGGGTGACGACTTGTCAGAAATGCATCCGCACGCCGGACATTGAACGCGTGGGACAGACCGCGCGCCACGGCACGTACTTTGAAATGCTGGGGAATTTTTCGTTCGGCGATTATTTCAAGGTAGAAGCGATTACCTGGGCGTGGGAATTTTTCACGAAGGAACTGGAAATGCCGGTCGACAAACTTCACGTGTCGGTCTTTGAAAATGACAATGAAGCGTATGAAATCTGGACGAAACAAATCGGCGTTGCAGAGGATCACATGGTGCGCCTGGGCAGAGAAGACAACTTCTGGGAACACGGCTCTGGTCCGTGCGGTCCTTGCTCTGAAATCTATTTCGACCGTGGTCCGGAAAAGGGCTGCGGCAAGCCGGATTGCCATGTGGGCTGCGACTGCGACCGCTATGTCGAGGTGTGGAATTTGGTGTTCAGCCAGTATGACAGCAATGGCAACGGCGGTTATACGGAAATGGAGCACAAGAACATCGATACCGGAATGGGACTCGAACGCCTGGCGTGCGTAATGCAGGGCGTGGACAACCTGTTCGAAGTGGACACCGTGCAGAAGATTATGCAGCATGTCTGCCAGATCGCCGGCGTGACCTATGGCGCGGACGAAAAGACTGATGTGGCGCTGCGTGTAATCATGGATCATATCCGCAGCACAACCTTTATGATTGGCGATGGCGTTATGCCGTCAAACGCTGGCAGAGGCTATGTCCTGCGCCGTCTGCTGCGCCGCGCGGCACGTTATGGCAGACTCATTGGCATAGAGAAGCCGTTTTTGTATGAGGTGGTGGAAACCGTAATTCACGAGAATGCCGCCGCCTATCCGGAGCTTGTGGAAAAACAGGCGTATATCCGTAGAATTGTGGAGGAGGAAGAAAAGAACTTCGCAAAGACGATTGACAAGGGCTTTGCGCTGCTGCGCGAGGTTTTGGATCGCCTGAAGGCGTCCGGTGAAACGGTCGTTCCCGGCGAGGACGCGTTCAAGCTCAGCGATACGTATGGTTTCCCGATCGACCTGACGGAGGAACTGGCGGCGGAACAGGGCTACACTGTGGATCGCGAAGCTTTTGCCGCACTGGTGGAGCAGCAGCGGACGAGAGCGCGCGAGGACTATCAGAACAAGGCAGAATCGTCCTGGGCGGAAAACGGCGTGCAGATCAACGCACCGGCGACTACCTTCACGGGCTATACGCATATGGCGGAAGAGAACGCGAAAATTATTGCGATTTACTGTGACGAGCAGCCGACCGATGCGGTCTCTGAGGGCGATACGGCGCTCATTCTGCTCGATAAGACGCCGTTCTATGCGGAAAGCGGCGGTCAGATTGGTGATTCCGGTACAATTAGTACGCCGGACAGCACGTTTTCTGTGGTAACTACGGCAAAGAATGAGAACGGCCACTTTCTGCATTTCGGCATCGTGGACGATGGCGTGCTGCATGTAGGGGATACGGTTTCGGCGCGAATTGATGTGGAAAAGCGCGCGAAGGTGATGCGCAATCACACGGCGGCACATTTGCTGCAGGCGGCACTGCGCAGCGTTCTCGGTGAGCATGTGCATCAGGCAGGACAGCTTGTCAACGACAGCCGCTGCCGCTTCGACTTCTCACACTTTGCGGCGATGACATCGGAGGAAATCAAACAGGTCGAGCTCCTCGTGAACGAAAAGATTCTCGCGGCGATTCCTGTGGTAACACAGGAGCTGCCGATTGCACAGGCGCGTCAGATTGGCGCAATGGCGCTCTTTGGTGAGAAATATGGTGGTATCGTCCGCGTTGTCAGCGTGGAGGATTATTCCGTGGAATTCTGCGGCGGTACGCATGTGGACAATACAGCAAAGCTGGGACTATTCCGGATTCTGTCGGAAAGTTCCGTGGCATCGGGTGTACGCCGGATCGAGGCGGTGACCGGAACGGGTGTGCTCGACATGATTGACGACTATGAAAAGACGATGACGGACGCTGCGAAGGCAATGAAGCTGACCAGCACAAATGATCTGGCGCTGCACTGCGCGGCGGTTGTCGCGGAAAATAAGGAGAAGAATCGTCAGATCGCCTCGCTGAACCAGAAGATCTCCGATGCAAAGATGGCGGCTGTCTTTGACAATGCCAAGGAAGTCTGCGGCGTGAAGGTTGTTTCTGCGATGCTGAGCGGTACGACACCGCAGGTGCTCCGGCAGATGGGCGATTCGCTGAAGGGCATGCAGGAGCCGGTCGTTGCAGTTTTAGCAAGCGTCAGTGGCGAAAAGGGCAGCCTTCTCTGCGCATGCTCTGCGGCAGCACGCGAAAAGGGTGCGCATGCCGGCAAAATCGTACAGCGGATTGCGGCAATTACTGGCGGCAAAGGCGACGGCAAGCCGGACAGCGCAATGGCTGGCGTTGGAAAAACGTATATGGTTGACGAAGCACTGATGGCGCTCGAAAAGATCGCAGCTGAATTTTTGAAGGAGGACTGAGCCAAAATGGAAGATTGTCTGTTTTGCAAAATCATCGCCGGTGAAGTTCCGAGTGAAAAGGTCTATGAGGATGAGACGGTGTATGTGTTCAAGGATATTAATCCGATCGCGCCGATTCACTATTTGCTGATCCCAAAGCAGCACATTTGCTGCGCTGTCAAAATCACATCGGAGAACTCGCAGGTTGTGGGGCATATTTATGAAGTGGCGGCGCAGATTGCGGCACAGCAGGGTCTGGCAGACGGCTATCGCATCGTCACCAACTGCGGCGAAAACGCTGGTCAGACGGTGTTCCATCTGCATTTCCATATGCTGGCAGGCGTGAAAATGGGCTGGGGCGCAGATGCGGTACAGCCGATCGAAGAATAAGAGGGACAGGATATGGCGGAATACTACACTTTGCAGATTGCCGGCTTGACACGAAAGCTGAAGATTTGTCCAATCAGCGATACGCTGGAGATCGCCGCGTTTATTTTGTTTTCTGATGTGGAACTGACCGAGGCGTGTGCGTGTGCGCTTGCCGCGCGAGCGCCGGCGTGTGATTTCATTTTGACGGTGGAGTCAAAGGGTATTCCGCTGGCGTACGAAATGGCGCGGCAAATGCATGTGCCGTATATTGTCGCACGCAAATCGGTGAAGGGCTATATGACCGATGTGCTGTCTGTGCAGGTGAAATCGATTACGACAGCATCGATGCAGACGCTCTATCTGGACGGCGAAAAAGCGGCGTGGATGCGCGGAAAGCGCGTGCTGCTGGTCGATGATGTCGTCAGCACCGGAGAATCGCTTCGCGCCATGCAGCAGCTCGTGGAACGGGCATGCGGCATGGTCGCTGGCAATGCGGCGGCGTTGGCGGAAGGAGATGCGGCTTCCCGCACGGATCTGATTTATTTAGAGCCACTGCCTTTGTTCGTGAAGGATTGAGGATCGGCGCACAATGAAACGGAAAATGGCATGGATTGGGATTCCGTGGATCGCAGGGCTGTTTATCGCGGCGGCATGCCGGAATAAGATGACGGTATTGTTGCTTCTGGCGGCGTGGATGCTGCTGGGAGCATTCCGTTTCTTGCGATCCTTGACCACCGGACAGATGCTCTGCGCTGGCATTTCGCTGACGGTTGCGATGGGCACGGTGCTGGCGTATACGGCGCTGGTCTATCGCCTCATCGTGGCACATGACGGCACGGCGACAACCTTTTCCGGACGCGTGACGGCGGCGGCTGTCTATGACGGCGACTGGGCAGCCTATCAGGTGAAGGGGTCGTTTGCGGATGGCACGCGCGCGAAGGTTCTGGTGTTTACGGAGGATCTCGGCGCGGCATACGGCGATCAGCTGGACGTTGCCGGGTCATTTTCCGTAATGGAGGACAGTTATCTGTTTCAGACGGCGTCCAATTATCGTGCGAAGGGGATCTTTTTGCAGGCGGATTCGGATGCGCTTGTGACGCGTACCGCTTCGGAAAGCGGCAGACTAATCCGTGCTCTGCAGTAGTATCGGGACGGATTTCTGTGCGCATCTGCACCCTTGCTGGAACGGACGCCGGCGGTATGGTCAGCGCTATGCTGCTCGGCACGAAAGAGACGCTGGACGATACGGTGAAATCCACATTCCTGCACAGCGGCGCCAGCTATGTGCTTTCCGTTTCTGGGCTGTATCTGGTGATGCTGTTCTCGGTCTGGTTGTGGCTGGCGAAGCGGCTGCGGCTAAGGCGTTACGCTGCGTTTGCTGGGTCAGTGATCGGCGTGATCCTCTATGCGCTGCTGGTGGGATCGCCGGTTTCTGTGCTGCGCGCAGGCCATATGTTTCTGCTGGTGCAGGGCGCGCCGCTTTTGTTTCGCCGCGCAGATTCGCTTAGTTCGCTTTGCCTGGCAGGGGTGCTTTTGACGATCCGGAATCCATATGCGGTACTGGACGCCTCGTTTCTGCTGTCGATGACAGGGACGTTCGGGATTGCCATACTTGCGCCGTGGATGACAAAGCACATACGGAGAAAAACACTGTGCGTTCGACTGCTGCGCAGCTTTCTTGCGGCGGTGTGCGTTTCGGTCTGTACGTTTCCGGTGACGCTCCTCTATTATCGCGAAATCTCCGTGCTTTCGCCGGTCACGCACATCCTCCTCGTGCCGATTGCTTCGCTGATGCTGCTGCTCTCGCTGGTGATCTTTTTGACCGGCGGTATAGGCATTGTCGCGAAACCCGTTTGCTTTGTCCTGCATTTGCTGTACGATGTGCTGATGCTGCTTGCACGCGGCTTGCAGCGTCTTGTGCCGGTGATATTCCCCACTGGGTGGGAGCTGCTCGGCACGCTGTCCTGCCTTTTGGTTTTTTTGTGCTCTGCGTGTTCTTCTTTCGGCGAAAGCCGCGCGCGGTTGCACTGGCGACTGCAGCATCCTTCGCACTCCTCCTCGCAGGGCAGACTATCTACCGTCTTGGCGAACGCAGCTGCTTTTTGCTTACCGTTTTCGGGCGTGACGACAACGCGGTGGTTGTGATCTCTTACCAGGGCAAAACCGATGTCATCGATCTGACGGGGTATTATCGGAATGCGGATTATGTCGAAGCGTATCTCGAGGAATACGGGATCACGCACCTGAATGCGATCTGCCTGATGAAGCGTTCCGCGCAATTGCGTGTGACGTATCAGGACGCGCTCGAAAACCGCACTGCCGAGGAAGCCGTTGTTTCTGCGGATTGCTGGCTGCCCGAATCGACAGATCTGCTCGGTGCGGCGGTGCAAAAGGCGGACGCTTTTACCTTAGCGGACACGGCGTATACCGTGACATATGCCGATGGCCTTGTGCAAATCCAGTACGGCACACTACGATTTTGCGTAGAGACACAGCAGAGCGCGCTGCCAGACGGCGAATGGGACGCCGTCATCTGTATCACCTGGAACGGTGATGCGAGCGAGCCTGTGCCATTGTCTGTTTATGTGAAAGAGGAATACCTGCAGCTTCGCGTTAAGCCAAACGGAACCTGGACGGTCGAGACGTAAGACGACATTATACGAGAACGCCTGCAGGAAAGGAAGTGTGTTCTATGGCAACCTGTGATCCCAAAGCGCTTTCTGGCAGCATCCGAAAGGGCGAGCTGGAACGGGTCTACTACATCTATGGCGCGGATCTGGTGCAGGTCCAGCAGCTGACTACAGCGCTAATCCGGAAGGCGACCGGCGGCAATGCCGACATGGCGCTCACGCGCTTTGACGGGCAAAAGCTGGAGCTGAAGGCGCTCGAGGACGCATTGCGTCAATTTTCGATGCTCGCGCCGCGCAACTGCATTCAGGTGCATGACTTGAACGCGGATTCGTTACGTAATGATCAGCTCAAACAGCTACTGGCACTTTTGCCGGAGATCGGCGATGCCACGCTTTTGATTTTTGACGTTATCGGCTTCGATCCGAAAAAAGGAAAGCGATCGCCGCAGGGGAAGAACAAAAAGCTGATCGATGCGGTGGCGAAAAACGGTGTCGTCTGTGAAGCGGTACAGCGCTCTGCCTCGGTGCTCGCGAAGGAGCTTTCGGGGCATGCGAAGAGGCAAAACCGCGTGCTGCCGCGCGACAGTGCGGAGGAGCTGGTGCAGCTTTGCATGGGGAATACCCTGATTTTGCGCAGCGAATTGGAAAAGCTCTGCGCCTATGCTGGGACAGGGAATACGATTACGGTCAAGATGGTGCGCGAAGTGACTTCGCCGCAGCTGGAGACGACTGTGTACGCGCTGGCGAATGCCGTGGTATCACAGCGTCCGAAGGCGGCAATGGACGAGCTGGACAAGCTCTATGCCATGCGCACAAACCGTACGTTTATTGTGCACGCGATCGCCTCGTCCTTCCTGGATCTGTACCGTGCGGCGGCAGCGCTGCGTGCTGGGAAGCGCACAGAGGATATGAAACAGGACTTTGGCTATTCCTTCGATTTTATGGTAAAGAATGCGTTTCGGGATTGTCGGCGGCTGCCGCCGGAACGACTGCGCGCCTGTATCCGGGTGCTGCGCGATCTGGAACTGCAGCTCAATTCCACCGTGGTGGACGAACGCGTGTTATTGGAATCCGCCATAGTCACAATGCTTGCGATTGCAGGAGGGTCTTATGATACATATCTCACAGGCAGTTATCGTGGAGGGAAAATATGATAAAATCAAGTTGTCCTCGATCCTGGATGCGGTGATTTTGGTGACGAATGGCTTTCAGATTTATCGCGATGCCGAAAAAATGGCGCTGATTCGCTATTATGCAAAAATGACCGGAGTCATCATCCTGACCGATTCGGATGCCGCAGGGTTTCGAATCCGCAGCTTCTTGAAGGGCACGATTCACGAGGGAACGGTGTTTCATGTGTATATTCCGGACATCTATGGAAAGGAACGCCGCAAGGAAAAGCCGTCTGCGGAGGGGAAGCTTGGCGTAGAGGGCATCGAAAAGGCACAGCTCTTAGAGGCGTTTCAAAAGGCAGGGATTCTTGCATCCGAAGCGCCGCCACGGACGGATCAGATTACACACTATGATCTGTATGCACTCGGACTCTTGAGCGGTGTGGACAGCCGCTCGCGGCGCAGGGCACTGCAAAAGCAGCTGGGATTGCCGGAGCTGCTTTCGGCGTCGTCTTTGTTGGAGGTGCTCAATACGATGATGACAAAATTCGAACTGGAACAGCAGCTGGAATTGCTGCAGCCGCCGCACGACAACGATGCGGTGCACTCGACAGGAGCGTAAGCTATGCAGTTTGCATCATTCACCTTTCTTTTTTTGTTTTTGCCCATTACGTTGGGCATCTATTACCTGACGCCGCGCCGCTGGCGACATGGGGTGATGCTGGGAATCAGCGTGGTGTTTCTGCTCAGCGGCGGACTTCTCTCCGCGGTGGTATTGCTGCTGCTGACGGCTGGAACGTACGGCGCAGGGCTGCTGTTGGAACATTTGCACCCGAGGAAAAAGCTCTCTGCGTTTGTGATAACTTGCGTGACACTGCTGGAGATGGGCGTGCTGCTTCTGCTGCGCAGTGATCTGGTGCAAGGCGCATCGCTCGGCTGGTTTTCCGGATCGGATCTGTTCCCACTCGGGCTGTCTTTCTATGTGCTGCAGAGTCTGAGCTATTACTCGGAGGTGCACCGCGGAAAATGCCGCGCCGAACACAGCGTGTGGAAGCTTTCGCTCTATCTGCTGTTCTATCCGCGTCTGATCATGGGGCCGGTCGTGTCCTATCGCACAGCAATCGAGTCGTATACGGAGACATCGTGCTCTGTGACACAGATCGGCGCAGGGCTGCTGCGGATGCTCGTGGGACTTGCGAAAAAACTTGTGCTTGCCGACTTGATTGGGACATTGTACCTCACGGTGACGCAGGAGAACGTGACATCCTATTCGATACTGATGCTCTGGATCGCGGCGCTGGCAAAACTCCTGGCGTTGTACTTCGAACTGTCGGGCTATGCGGATTTGGCAATCGGGATTGCGCAGTGCTATGGCGTAAAGCTGCCGGAAAGCTATGGGAAAAAGCTCTTTTATCCGACACTGCTTCAGCTGACAGATCAGTGGAATCGGACGGTTGTGCAGTGGTTCTTTCACTATGTCGGAACGCGTTTTCACGGGAAGCGCCGCAGCTTTCATGTGTTTGCTGTGATTGTGACCTGGGGCTGCATCGGTCTGTGGTATGATTTTCGCATCACAACGCTGCTCTGTGGGTTGGCGGTGGGCTGCTGTGTCGGGGTCGAGCACCTGACAGGACACCACGAGCACCACTGGATGATCCGTTATGTGATTACGTGCCTGTTTCTCTGTATGAGTACGGTGCTTCTGGCAGAGCATGACCTCGCGGACGCGGCGGCGTATCTTGGCGGCATGTTCGGCGCAGGACAGATTGCGCCAACGGATGCGGATTGGCAGCTAATTCGCAGCTACTTGCTCATTTTTCTGCTGGCTATGTATGCGGCATCCGGAAACTGGCGGCGGATTATGCAGTATGTAGATCAGTCGAAGCGATGCGCCACGCTGCGTCTGCCGCTGACAGTGCTTGCGGCTGTGCTGCTCCTTGTGATCGATACGGCGGCACTTGTCAGCGCGGGCGGTAATGTGGAGATGCAGCTTTTGCTGTAACGCGTGACTTTGAAAACGAGACGGAAAGGCGGTGTTATCATGAAAGTGCAGCATGCAAGGCATTGGAGGCGGCGGACGGCGGAGGAGCAAAAGGCAACGGCATATCGCGGGATTGCGCTGCTCGTTTGGATTGTGCTGCTGGCAAGCGGCGTGGCGGCGTGGTTTGCTTATATTGTGTGCGATGCGAAAGATCGTAACTCACTGCTGCCAAAAGCGCCTACCGCTTCACTGCAGCAAGCGGCGGATCAGGCGCTTTTGGAACAGATTCCGGGTAGAGATTTGCTCGTGCGGTCGGTGACAGATACGGTGATGGCGTCTGGTGGCTTCCAGGTGGGGGATATTTATCTCACGGAGCAGCGCCTACTCGAACGCCCGGAGACGCTCGACAGCGAAGCGCTCTCTGAAACGGCGGCGCAGCTGAATTTGCTGTATCAGACATTTCAAGTGCCCATGTGCGTAATCGCCGTGCCGTCCGCCGGAGAACTGTATGCAGAGGACTTGCTCGGCGGCGTGCTATTCCCGTCCCAGATGGACGAGATCGATGCCTTTTATGAGCAAATGGATTCGCTGATCCGGAAAATCGATGCGTATCATGTGCTGATCACGATGACCGATAATTATATCTATAACCGAACCGATCCGCGCTGGACCTGTTATGGGGCGTATGGCGTCTATCGAAATGCCATTCAAAAAATGGGCTTCTCGCCCGTTTCCTTTGACCAGTACGTTGTAACGCATGTAGGCACGTATCGCGGCAGCCTGTACGATGCCTGCCTGTACGATGATGTGACGCCGGATGTGCTGGACGTCTATACCTGCACGTCGGGCAGCACGGTGACGGAAATGACGGCTTATCTGGCGGATGGAACAGATGAAGCGCGCGAAATGAACCAAGAGTGCGACACGGCAGACCCGTATGCGTATTACCTGGGCGAGGACTGTGAAAAGCTGGTGATTCGGACAGACCTCGAGAATCAGAAAACGCTGTTGGTGCTCAAGGACTCCTACGCAAACTGCATGATTCCGTTTTTGCTGCAGCATTACAGCAAAATCTGTGTCGTGGATGTGACGCAGATGGAACATCCGCTGCAAGAGCTGGCGGACGTGGCGGCGTATAGTCAGGTGCTAGTGCTGTGTGATGCGGATACTTTTGCGGATACGGAGTGCTTTGCGCATTTGTTTGGGTAAGACGCTTATTTTCAAACTCCGGTGAATGGAAGGGAATACAAGATGATCGATTTACACATGCACACAAGCTGTTCGGACGGGCAGTTTATGCCGGAGGAAACGATCCGTATGGCGTGGGAAGCCGGCGTGACGACTGCCGCGGTGACCGACCACGATACGACTGCCGGTGTCGCTGCCGCCGAAAAAGCGGCGAAGCACTATGGGCTGCAGCTATTTTCCGGAATCGAGATCAGTACGCAAGGCGCGGCGGAACTGCATATGTTAGGATATGGCATCGATCCGGACGATCCGAAATTGCTTGCGTTCTGCCGCGATTTCCAGGTGCAGCGTAAAGCACGCGCGGTGCGTATGGTCGCCTATCTCGAACAGTGCGGCGCGCCGGTGACACTCGAGGAGGTGCGCCAGTGCAACGATGGGCGGTGTTCCGGCAGACCCCATTTTGCGCGGACGCTCGTGGAAAAGGGCTTTGCTGACTCAGTGCAGGACGCGTTTGCGCGCTATTTGACAACGCCGGAATTTTATGCGCATGTCGAACGGCAAAAGCCCCTGCCCGAAAACGCAATCGCCGTGATCCGGCATGCCGGCGGTGTGGCAGTGCTCGCGCACCCGTATTTGCTGTACCTCGAGCAGTCACAGCTGGATGCACTTTTGACAAAGCTCCAGGCGAGCGGCCTGCAGGGAATCGAGGCGTACTACAGCCGCCATACTCCGGCGCAAACGCAGTGCTATTTGCGCCTGGCAAAGCAGCACGGCTTGATCGTCACCTGTGGATCGGATTTCCACGGACCGGCAGTTAAACCAGATATCGCCATCGGAACAGGCATTTGCGGAAATTTGTGCGTGGAAAGCCGCGAAATCCCGGAAGCGCTGTCAAAAAAGATCGCAATTGCGCGAAAAACACGGGGAGAAACTGCCAAATTTTGATCGGGCTTGACTTTTTATGCGAAACGTATTATAATAGAACAATAGTTCGGCGATATCGCATGGGATCGTGTGATAGACGCGCGGATCACATAGGCTATGGAAATGGAAGTCGGAAGAAATGGAGGTATGACAATGCGTGGAAATCGAAACCGCCGCATGTTTGCAATGCTGATGGGGATGATGGTTTGCATGGTGGGGTGCTCTTCGAACGTGCAGACAGAAACGTCCGATGATACACTGACAGCAGAATTGCCGCCGCTGGTTACGACGACATTGGATGAACAGACCACAGAAACGACTGAGACATCCGTTCAGACAACGGCGACGCAGGCACAGACAGCGTATTGTGCACAATTGGAATCGATTGATTTTCCGGAGGAATTCGGCGTATTAAAAGAAGTCTGCACGTATCAGGGAGAGGTCTATCTGCTGAGCATCTAACAAGACGATACGCAGCAGTCACTGGGGTGTATCTATCGGATGACCGCGGAGGCAGAACCAATCTTTACGAAGCTCTTTTCGGGAACGGATGAGGCGGACTTTCTCGGTCTGACGGATTTTGACATCCTGTTAGACGGGACGATTTGCGGATTGCTTTGTGAAAATACGAATACGATTCCCTATGAAGGTCCCACGTTCGATCCGGACACATTTGATTGGGATACATATTATGAGAACTATACGACACAGTATCGTTTGGTTTGGTATAACGAAAACGGCTGTGTGACGCAAAAAATGGGACTCTCAATGCTTCTCGAACTCGATCAGACTGCGCGGCAGACGATGGCGTTTACTAGCGTGCGGTGCGATGCGCTCGATCATATATATTTGACGGCGACCATTGACGATCAGGAGTATCTACTCGCGCTCGATGAGAACGAAAATCTATGTACAATTCAGGGGAGCAGTTCCAAGATGCTCGCGCTGCAGTCCGGCTATCAGTGGCTGCGTTGCGGAGAAGTGGGTATGCTTCTTTGGGAAAAGAACACCTCGGACACTATGCAGCTGTATCACATGGTGATGACGGACGATGCGCTTTGGAAAACGCAGATCACATATGCGGATCTGATGACGGATCAGGTGATGCTTGCGGAGTCGGCGGTTCAGGACTGCTGGTATGGGATCTGGGACACGGTCGGGATTTATCGTGTCGCGGAGAAGCGCGCAGAGCCGGAGCTTTTGTACAGCTGGAAGGATCTGAAGCTTGATTCTGATGATGTCGCAGATGTGCTGCTGTTAGATTGCAAGGCGCTGCTGACGTCCTATGGTCGTGCCCGAGGACGATGAGACGACAACCGAGCCGGCAACCGAAGCGTCGCAGGCGGAAGAGAGTCCGAATCAGACGCCTGCCGTGACGTCACCGCCGGTGGCAACGCCGCTGACAACGATGGCGGCGGCAGAGTCGGAATAGAAAACAGGATAGCGCAAAAAAAGCGCACTGTAGGAAAAATAAAGGCAATGCCGCACAAGACCCAGCGTCAGATGTACCGCAATGGCACTCCCTTCGGTCGCAGCAGATGGCGTGCAAAGCCGCAGGTGTTCTTTGTGCGGTATTGCCTAAAGGCAGAAAGTAGGTCAAACGCTGCAATGAATATGCAATTTGTTCGGAAACTTCCGATTCCAAAGGAACTCAAGGAACGATTCTCCCTCCCAGAGCACCTGGTGCAGGTGCGTCAGAAGCGTGACGTGGAAATCAAAAAGGTGTTCACCGGAGAATCCCAGAAAAAACTGCTTATTATCGGGCCGTGCTCCGCGGACCGCGAGGATGCCGTTTTAGAGTACACCTCGCGCCTGGCGGAAGCGCAGGAAAAGGTAAAGGATAAGCTCGTGATCATCCCCCGGATTTATACCAACAAGCCCCGTACGACTGGCGAGGGGTATAAGGGCATGGTACATCAGCCCGATCCGGAAAAGGAAGCGGATATGCTCCAGGGCTTGATTGCAATCCGTGAACTACACACACTGGCGATCGAACAGACGGGTCTTACCTGCGCGGACGAGATGCTTTATCCGGAAAATCACCGCTACTTGTCGGATCTGCTGGCATATGTCGCAGTCGGCGCGCGGTCGGTGGAAAATCAGCAGCATCGTCTGACGGCGAGCGGTCTGGATATTCCGGTGGGCATGAAGAACCCAACGGGCGGCGATCTCTCGGTGATGATGAATTCCCTTGTCGCGGCACAGGCGTCACACGTCTTTCTGTATCGCGGGTGGGAGGTAAAGTCCGCTGGGAATCCGTATGCGCATGCGATTTTACGTGGTGCAGTCGATCCGCTTGGGCGGACGATCCCGAATTATCACTATGAGGATCTGATCCGGCTGTCGGAACTGTATCAGCAGAAGGACTTGCAAAATCCGTCCGTGATTGTCGATGCAAATCACGCCAACTCCGGAAAGCAGTATCTCGAACAGATCCGTATCTGTAACGAGGTCCTGCACAGCTGCCGGCATAGCGAGGAGATCCGCAGTCTGGTAAAGGGCTTTATGGTTGAAAGTTACTTAGAGGACGGCGCACAGAAGATCGGCGGCGGATGCTATGGAAAATCGATTACCGATCCGTGTCTTGGTTGGGAAAAATCAGAACGGTTGATCTATGATATTGCGAATCAATTATAATGGACATGACGAAAGGGGCAGCAGCTTATGGCATCCACGAGTCAGTTGACAATGGCGATGATTACGCTGTACAGCGGTGACGCAAAGCGTATTCAGCATTTTATGAAGGTATATGCTTTTGCAAAAATGATTGCAGAGGAAGAACAGGTGGGGCTAAAGCACCGTGAAGCGATTGAGGTCGCCGCGCTGGTGTACGACATTGGCATCGACGCTGCGGAGAAGAAATATCACTCGGATGCGGGCGAATATCAGGAAATCGAAGGACTGCCGATTGCGAGAGCCATGCTGATGGCGCTGGATTTTTCACCGGCATTGATCAACCATGTGTGCGATCTGATTGCGTATCATCACACCTACCGGGAAATTGATGATATCGATTTGCAGATCCTGGTGGAAGCAGACTTTCTGGTGAATGCCTATGAGGATGAAATGCCAAAGCGTAGCATCAAAGCGTTTCGCGACCGGGTGTTCCGGACGGAAACGGGGACGCAATATTTGAACGAAATTTTTGACTTAACCTAAGACAACACCGCATGTATGGAACGATGAACGCTCCATACATGCGGTGCATTTGGATTAATGGCTTGTTGCGGCCGCTTTGTCCCGTACGACAAAGCTGTCTTTTTCTGCGGTCAGACGGATTGCGTCACCGCTGACGATCTCCTTGTGCAGGATCTTATCCGCGAGCGGATTTTCTACCGTTTGCATAAGGTACGACTTCATCGGACGCGCGCCGTATTGGGCAGTCTTTGGGGCATTCGCGAGTAGCTGCACCGCCTGTGCAGTGGGATTTTCATGCGCTCGAGCCGCCGCTGTAATTCTGTCAGCAGCTTCCCTGCAATCATCGACAAGCTCTCCGGTGTGAGTTTTTGAAACCAAAGAACACCGTCTAGTCTGCCAAGAAATTCCGGGGAGAAATGGCGGCGCAGTGCGTCCGGCGCTGTTTTTGGGGCAGGATTTAGTGTGCTGTCCGTAAAGCCGAGCTGTTCACCAGTTCGGATCGCTTCGCCGCTGATATTCGAGGTCATGGTGAGCAGCGCATGGCGAAAGCTCGTTTTCCTGCCGCACGAATCCGTCAACATGCCGTCCTCCATGATCTGTAGGAGGATATTGCACACATCCAGGTGCGCTTTTTCGATTTCGTCAAAGATAATTACACAGTACGGTCGCCTGCGCACGCGTTCGCAGAGCATGCCGCCGTTCTCAAATCACACATACCCATGAGGCGCTCCGATGAGCTTCGAAACCGCGTGCTTTTCCATAAGCTCCGACATATCAATGCGGATGAGACTCTCCTTGTCATCGAACAAGTGCGCGGCAAGTGCACTTGTGGTGGCGGTTTTTCCAACGCCGGTCGGCCCGGCAAAGAGAAAGCTGCCGATGGGTCTGGCATCATCAGAAAGTCCGGTGCTTGCACGGATCAGCGCCGCGGACAGCTGCTGGATATTCTGATCGTGACCGATAATTTTTTGGCGCAGCGCATCGGACAGCGTGAGAAGTTTTTTTCGCTGCGCTTCGGTGATTTTTTCCGTTGGGATGCCGGTGCACGCGTCAACAATCGCCGCAACGTCCTCCTCAGTGACAGCGGCGGCTGCGTGATCACCTTGCGCTGTCTCCCAGCGGATTCTAGCGCGCGAACAGGCTTCGTTTAAGAGATCGATCGCCTTGTCCGGCAAAAAACGATCGTGCAAATAGCGATCGGCATAGCGAATGGCAGTGTACAGCACCTCGTTCGAAATGCTGACCTGGTGAAAGTCCGCATAGGTCTGCCGTAGCCCTTGAAGTATGGCAAAGCACTGCGCCTGGTTTGGCTCTGCCACATGTACCGGCTGAAAGCGCCGTTCGAGCGCACTGTCCTTGGCGATGGTCGTCCGAAATTCCTCTGGCGTAGTCGCACCAATGAGACGGATTTCTCCTCTGGCAAGCTGCGGCTTGAGCATGTTTGCCGCGTCAATCGCACCTTCCGCCGCCCCTGCGCCGACAATCGTGTGGATCTCGTCAATGAACAGGATGATATTGCCGTGGTCGGCGGCTTCGGTGAGACAGTTTTTTCAGCCGCTCTTCAAAGTCACCGCGATATTTTACGTCGGACAGCAGTGCCGGCAAATCCAGCGCGAACAGCTGCATGTTCTGCAGCGCCTCGGGAACGTCCCCCTGCAGAATTTTTTGTGCAACGCCTTCGACAATTGCAGTTTTTCCAACGCCCGCTTCGCCGATGAGACAGGGATTGTTTTTTGGTGCGGCGCGCGAGAGTGCGGATGATCTGCTGCAATTCCGTATCCCGTCCGATCAGCGGATCATAGCGGTTCGGGCTTGCGGGATCGGTCATTTGTTTGCCGTATTGGAACAGCGTGGGGCATGCTTTTCGGGAAAGCGTGTCAATCTGCTGCCGCTCCATCCGCACGCCATAGGTCGTGTCGCTGCTGCATATGGTGCAGAGCTGGTTGAGACTGACGCCAATTTTCTTGAGAATTGTTATGGCACTGCAGCACGGCGAGTAAATGATCGCAAGTAGCAGATGCTCCGTTCCTGCGAGCGCCTTTCCGGCATCTGCGGCGCGTTCTCTTGCGTCCTCGAGAATGGCTGCCAACGATGGTGTCAGACAGTCCTCACGTACCTTTGCAGGAATGCCACGCCCGACCATCTCAATGACCGCATGGCACAACAGATCCGCGTGGATCTGTTGTGCCGTTAACGCACTCGCCGCAGCGTTTCCGCCCTCCTCCGCCAAACCAAGCAGCAAGTGCTCACTGCCAATATAGGTGTGCCCCATTTCCTCCGCCGCACAAATCGCTTCTTTCATGGCGAGAATTGCTTTTCCGGTGAATCCTTCGGTATATCGCATCTTTGTCGTCCTCCTGCCAATGTATGATGTAATTTATCCAAGGCTACAGACAAGTATGCCATAAAATTCCTGCAATATTTGTCGAACGAGTCATACATTTTCGCGCCGGGCATACAATGTACTATGAAACAGACAAAAACAAATTTGTTTCGAAAAAATCTGACATGAAGGAGATTGCGTATTATGTGTTTTGATGGAAATGGTGGATGCTGCTGGATCATTATTCTGCTTGTCATTTTGTTCTGCTGCTGCAGCAACAACAACTGTGGCAACAACGGTTGCGGCTGTGGATGCTAAGATTTCTTTGCAGAGAAGCTGCGTAAGCTAAAAAAAGGTGCGGCACCGTCCTGGTGTTCCGCACCTTTTTTCTATAACAAGCAACATAGATTGCTTACGGCAAAAACTGCGTCCACACATCGAGCAGCCGCTGGATTCACGTTGTGATTTGCTCCGGTGACAAGCGCGCGTAGCCAAGGATAATGCAGGACATCTGATCGGGCAGATGCTTTGGCACGTCATAATAGCTGGGCAAGCCCGTTACAATAACATTTGCACGATCCGCCGCATCGATTAGATCCTGTTCGGTGCACGGCAGCTGGACTTTTAAGAGCAGCTGCAGCCCAGCCGCTTCGCCGCAGATCTGGAGACGGTCGGAAAGCGGATGCGACCGAAGCTGCTTGATCAGAATCGCCTGCCGCAAACGATAGGTCTTTTTCATACGGTTGAGGTGTCGCTCGAAACAGCCGTCCTGCAAGAACCGTGTCAGCGTGTACTGCTCAAACGCCGGCACAGAACAGGCGTAGAAGGACAGCTTCTGTGCAAATTGTACCGCGAGTTTCGGCGGCAATACCACATAGCCGATGCGCAGAGAGGGCGCGAGCGTGCGCGCAAAAGTGTTCATGTAGATGACGTGCTGCCCCTGATCTAAGCTGTACAGCGTGGGAAGCAGCTTTCCTTGAAAGCACAGCTCACTGTCATAGTCGTCCTCGATCAAATAGCGATCCGGCTGCGCGTTCACCCAGTCCAGCAGTACCGCGCGCCGCCGGAGTGGCATGGTTGTTCCTGTGGGAAATTGGTGAGAGGGCGTGACGTGTGCCACGGATGCGCCGGAACGCTGCAACTTCTCCTGGTCGAGTCCGTCCTGATCCATCGCCACGGCAATGACAGACGCGCCGTTGCAACGTAAAATTTGCTTGCCCTTGCGATAGCCCGGATCTTCTGCCGCATAGCGCCGCGAAGCGCCCAGCAGCTGCACCAGAATGCCCAGCAGATATTCCGTCCCAGCGCCGACAAGAATTTGCTCCGGCGACACCTGCATGCCGCGAAACGCCAGCAGATGCGCGGCGATTGCCTCACGCAGCGCGGAAAGTCCCAGCGGCGGCGTGCCATGGAGCAGCGCTTCCTGTTGCGCGGTCAGCACCTGACGCGAGAGCTTCGCCCAGGTCGAGAAGGGGAACTGCTTGAGATCAACGCCGCTTGTCGAAAACGCAATACTGTCCGACCGAACGCTAGACGCAGGCGGCTTTGGCGCTGGAATCGAATCGGTGGGTGCTGGCGTGTGCACAAGCAGCAGCGCGTCAGGGTCAACATAATATCCGACACTGGGCACGGCGTATAAATACCTTTCTGTGGTCAACTGCTCATAGGCGGTTTGCACGGTGATCATGCTGACTTGCAGGTACATCGAAAGTACGCGGCGAGAGGGCAGCTTTTCACGTGGTTTTAGCGTGCCGTCCGCGATTTTGGCGCGAATCGCCTGACAAAGCTGCTGATAGAGCGGCTCAGGACTCTTCGGATTGAGTAGAATCGTCAGCATCGTTTTCCACTTTGTCTGCATGCAGAAGCTCTAAGAATTCATCGAACGACATGTCCATCTGCTGTACCGTGTCGCCTTCTTCCGCGCTTGTCAGCGCCGGTTCTTCCGGAAACGCTTCGCCGAATGCCGTGTACAATTCCTCTGGCGTACTGTGCACCTCTTCCGGTTCGGGCGGCGCTTGTTCCGGCTGTTCTGGCTGTTCCGCAATTTCCTGTTCATCCATCGGCTGCGGCTGTGGATCTGGATCAGTCTGCGTTTCTGCAGCAGCTTCTTCGGCTGGCTCGGCAGCACTCGTGGCGTTTGCGTCCGGCGCAGGCGGCGCAGATTCCTCCACTTCGTCTGGTGCGGCCTGCGGCGCATCGGTGGGCGCTTCTTGTTCTGTTGTGGTTTCAGCTTCTACCTGACGTGCTTCCTCCGGTGTCTCTGCGGCTTGCGGTTCTGCTTCTGGTTCGGGTTCTGGCTTCGGCGGCGCGGTGAACGGATGCGCAATGTGCCAGAGCATCGCTTCAGCGTCCATGAATTGGTTGGCAGATGCTGCGGCAGTCTGGCTTTGCTGGCGCTTTGTCGAGATCGCAGCGCACAAATTGGACGGGATCATCAGCGTGTCCGGCATGCCGGCATACGCTTCGGGTACTTCCAGCACATCCAGGCGGAAAGCGCCGTTTGTCACGAACACGCACAAATTGTGCTTGCACTCGGGCAGTGTGTCGATCGTAAAGCAAGCCTGACGGGGGAGACAGGAGGCGACAGAGAAGTTCTCATACACAGTGTGACCATCGACCAGCACCGTGAATTCTGCGTTTTGCGCCGTGCCGATTACGGCAATACCTGTCCCTTCAAAGTCGCAGGAGAATTTCGCGCCCTGTTTGGCTTCCATTGAGGTGCGGTGATAAAACGAGTAGTGCTCCATCGCGTGGATTTCCCAGTTTTCATTGTACAAAATCCCATTGCCGAAGCAGTCGATCCTTCTGACGTAAAGCGGCTGAACGGCAACCGGGTCAATGTGGATGCTGCGGAACATGTTCCACGCATACTCGCTGCAAAGGCAGGCGCGTCCGCTGTTGATCATACACTGCGGCGTGTACTTCGTCAGCAGATTGCCGCCGATGAAGAAGAAGATGGAATTGCCGAGGACGATGAGCTTGAGCTTGTTCCACGCCTTGGGGTCAACGTGCGGCAGAAGCCCCTCCGCGGCAACACTTTCCATGTCCATGAGCTTCCAGTTTCCATCTCCGTAGATTCTGCCGGAATAACCGCACAGCGAGGTGTACTCACAGGTGACCGCGGAGTTATAGCGCAGTCCAATGCCGGCGTAGTTGTGCTGATCGAGCGAAGAAAGACGCACTTCAGCTTCCATGCTGTAGCAGCGCCATTTGTCATCGCCAAAGGTTGTGACCGGTTGCGGTGTTCCGCGGAAGCGCCAGTTTGTTGGCATGTTCTGCGGCGTGATGCGCTGGCAGATCGCATAGCCATCGTCCGCTTCCATCAATTCAAACGCACCGCCCTGATCGGTCATATAGCGAGGTGCACAGCCGCGCACACGGATTTCATCGGCGGTATAGTGTAGATCATCGTGATAGGGAATCGGAAGACGTTTTGTCTGGGGCGGCTGTACCGCAGGAAATGTGTTGACGCCGTTGACCCAGTTGGTATCGAGCGTTGTAACTGTCATAATACTGCGCGGCGGCACTTTGATCAAAAAGACGTGGTTGTGGTTCGCACGGATTGATTTTCCCTTCTGGAACCAGTTGATGTCATACGGCTGCCGGCTGCCCGGACCTTTCGTGATCACCGTGGACAGCGCGACCGGGTCGAACGCCATATCCTTCATCATCACGGAATAGGTGCGCGTTTCATCGCTTTCGTTGGTAAAGAACATCGATAATTCCGTGCGATCTGGCGAAGTCAGCGTCATAAAGTTATGCATGGTGTTGGAAATCGTGTGATCCTCCTCGCCGTCTCCATAGCACGCGCCGTTGACGTACATCCAGCCCTTTTGCGCAAAGCGGCTGAAATGCATGGCCATCCAAAAGCCGATATCGATCACAAAATGACCCGACCACGGTTCCCATGCGCGAATCAGCTGCTTGGGCGCATAGCAAGCGCCATCGTAATAGGCTGCAACGGCTGGCTGGAATTCGTACATGACCATTTTCCCGTTATAATAGCTGTTGATGATGCGGTTTGCCACATCGATTGGACCATTCTGCCCGATTAGACCAGATTCGTCAGCCTGTACTGTCAGCTCCGGCACATTGCACGGCGCAATCCCTTCGCTGTACCAAATCTCCTTGCCATAGGCTTCGTTCAGGAGGTTGGTATAGGAATCGCCATAGGTCGTGTAGTGCAGACCGATGACATCGACCGCGTTGCGCAGAACGCTGTTATCCACCATTTGTTCTGCAATGCTGTGCGTTCCCACCTCATCAGATGCAATGATCTTGATCTTGCTATAGTCATAGAACACGTTTGTCTCGTGATCAAGGCGATAGCGCAGGTAGAGAATCCACGCTTCATCGGGTGTGTCGGTTTCGTTTTGGTCGGCACTGATGTAATCGAACTTCAAGCCGTACACAGCATATGCCGCGTCCAGCGTTTCCTTATACCAGCGATAGCGCGCGTTCAAACCGTGCTCCTGGCTGATCGAGAACGCGTTTGTGACCCAGCCCGGCTCGCCCCAACGCAGCATGTCGATTGTCAGATCTGGGTTGATTGCCTTCGCATCGGCTGCAAACTGAAAGCCTGCGCCGCGTGTCACGTCCGCCGGCTCGTTGGCGGAGCGCTTGCTGCACGGTTCGGTTCCGGACGAGGAATTCACGTCCGCGCCCAATTCGAGTTTGATATGCGTGATCCCTGCGCCGTAATTTTTTTCAAACAAAAGGCGCATGATTTCCTCGTACGCCTGCGGATGCTCCACTTTATAATCTAGCAGAAGCCGAGAGGAGCTGTTTGCAGAGATACAGCCAAAGCCGCGATAGCCGGCGGCAGGATTTTCGTTGACCTGTGTGCCATCGGCAATCACTTTCATCGGTGCGGAAGTGGATCGATCCATCAGGCTTGAAAAATATTGATTCACATTACGATTTTTGATTAAAAGCTTCATGCGCAGCGTTCCTTTCACAAGTTTGCAGCAGCTCCTGAAGATGATCCGCTGGGGCGTCAGGATCAGGCTCTGCGATTAGAAATTGAATGGGCTTTCCCATTTGGTTAAACATCATTTCGTGTTCTGTCTCAAAATAACGAAGCGATGGCTCGCGGTGCAGATCGCGCGTTAAGGTGCGTATGCGAAAGCCGGCTTCGGAAAAGTATGCGAGGGATTCCTCAAAAAGTCCGGGATCGTCTGTCTTAAACCAGAGATCGACGTCTAGGATCTGGCGGTATTGGATCAGCTGTCGCGTATGAGTAAGACGCCGCTTTTTATGCTTGTTGTGCGACCAGGGGTTGCAGAAATTGATATAGATCCGGTCGACCCGATCAGTTTGAGAGAAGCTGTTGCACAGGTACATGATGTTGCTGATGCAGATTCGCACATTGTCGAGCGGCAGGCTTTGCGCGGCATACGCCTGTTCCAGCTTGCGCTTCGCGAGCACCAGCATTTCGTTTTTGATATCGATTGCAACGTAGTTATAGTTTTGGTTTGCCAGCGCTTCCTGCGAGATAAAGCCGCCCTTTCCGCAGCCAAGCTCTAATCGGAGCGGCTGCTTTTTTGGAAAGCACGCCTCCCACTGCCCTTTGCATGCAGTCGGGTCAGGAAGATAAAACGGGCACGCTTCTAATTCTGGTTTTGCCCAGGGCTTGCAGCGGATTCGCATGGAGTTTGTCCATCCTTTCGTGAAATTGGCATCTCGAAATGACTTTTCTTTATTATACCATATTTTGCGGAAAAAGACAAAGGGAAATGTAAAAAAAGCGAAAAATGGGAAAATAGACAAAAATGTGACGCCTGTTTTGGTTAAAAAAATACCCCTGCAAAAACAGAGGTATTTTTTCTGAAGGAAATTGTGCAGTCTATACAAGCCGCCTTAAAAAGTCAGCGTCAGGCTGCGTTCCGTGTGGTGATAGGGTCGGCATGTGATCCCCGTCATGATGAACATGCGTTTGGATGCGCGGCTGGCATCGGAGTCGGCGTACTTGTTGTTGTAATACACGACCTCCTGAATGCCGCTCTGGATAATTGCCTTTGCGCATTCATTGCAGGGGAACAGCGTCACATACAGGCTGCATCCTTGCAGATTTCCGGCGCTGCTGTTGAGAATCGCGTTCAGCTCCGCGTGACAAACGAACGGATATTTTGTCTGCAAAAATTCGCCTTCCCGCTCCCACGGCATGTCGTCATCATTGCATCCGGTGGGCATGCCGTTATAGCCGACCGAAACAATTTTGTGCTCTTGATTGACGATGCACGCGCCAATCTGCGTGTTGGAATCCTTGCTCCGCTGTGCTGAGAGAAGCGCGATTCCCATAAAATATTCATCCCAGGTGAGATAATCACTGCGTTTCATCGATCAGGCCCTCTCAGGTCTGGAACGTTTGAATCGTACCGGAGAGATATTGCCGGTACAGCGTCAGATCCGCTCCGGTGAGCGTACCATCGCCGTCCACATCACCCGCTTCAAAATCCCCACCGATATCGGTTTCCTCGCCGAGCAGATAGCGCAGCAGCTGTATAAGATCCGCATTTGTCACCGCGCCGTCATGGTTGATATCGCCGACAATAACAGAAGGCGTTTCGGTCGTTTCTGTTGTTGTGATGGTCATTGTGGTTGTGGTCGATGTCGTTTCGTCAGCACTGCCAGTTTCGACTGGCTTCGTGCTGCCGGTTTCGCCGTCCCAGATCGTGCCGTCATCGAGGTTGCTGCCCTCTGTGGAGGCGTAGGATTCGTAGAATTCCGACAGAGAAATGCTCGAACCGTCTGTGCCCAGTGCACGCTGGTGATCAAGGCTGATATACTTGCCCGTCTCGAGCGTCTGCCACAGCGATTCTTCAAACAGCGCGTACTTCTCTTCGTCCCATGTGAGGAAGTCATAGCCCAACAACCCACCGGTATCGCCGGAGTTCGGGTTTAGGCACCAGAAGGTATGGCTGATATGGTTTTCGATCATGTAATCGCGCAGAAGCGTCATCCACTTTTCGTTCACATCGCTGTCCATATAGCCGCCCCACTCGCCGATCAGAAGCGGCGCAATCTCCTGGTCGTTGATATACGCCCAGGTGTCGTACCAGTAGTCATCGAGCAGTGTTTCTATCGTAAAGTCCTTGTCGAACCAGGTCTGGTTGTAAACAGACGGGCCGTAGTCGTGCGGCGAGTAGACGATCTGGCTAGTACCGGAATCCGGCACGATCGGATAATCCTTAACGCCGCGGAGGTTTCCGCCCCACCACGCACCGTACCAAGGCGACTCGTCCGCAGAAGCTTCCCAGATGTCCGCGGTATCGTAGGTATAGCCCAGCTCTGTCTTTGGATATTGTTCAACGCCCTCGACAAAGATCAGCGCATTCGGGTTCACACTCAGCACCGAGTTCGCACATTCCGTTGCGGAGTACGCCCAGTTGTTGAGGTCAGTGGAATCGTCCCACTTTGCGATATTCGATGGGCAAGTCGTGCCGCTGTAGCCACGCTTGCCGTGTGGTTCGTTCTTGAGGTCATAGCCGATAATGGTATCATCGTTGCTGTATTTTTCCGCCAGCCATGTGATCGAATCCTTCCACATGTCCCAGGTGATCTCCTCGGAACTGAACGCGCCGACCGCCATGTTGTCCGCATCCTCTGCGGTGCTGTCATAGTACCAGAGATTGTAGTTGTGCCCAGAATTGTGCGCCGCCGGGCTATGAACATCGACCATGACCTTCAATCCATAGTCCTTCATCTTCTGCATGATGATATCAAAGATTTCCATACTATTTTTCAAGGTCGTTCCGTCCTCTTCGACAAAATCCGGATTCATGACGTAGTATGGCGGATCATTTCCGGCACTTACACTCGTCACCTCAAGCGGATCGCCTTCCATCCAGGAGACGAGCAGCTCGGTCGAGATCGGCATACGGATGAGATTGATGCCGTGGTTCGATACGGTTTCCAGGAAATCGTCAATGTCGGCGGCATAGAGTCCGTGCGCACAGTTTTCCGTGCAGTTGAAGCCGAACCAGTTTGCGCCCGTGAGCCACACCTCGTGCCCCTCCGAGTCGTACAGGTGGCTTCCCTCCGCGTGCAGCCAGTCGTCATTGTTGTCGTCAACAGCGGTAGATGTCAGGGCAACCTGCACTGCCGGCAGACTTGCCGAAAGACAGCTTGCCGTCATTGTCCCGGCAACGAGAAACGATAGAAGCAGTTTTTTGATTTTCATTGCATTAAGTTCCTTTCCGAATACAGGGAACTGCGGCACTGCAAGAGCAAAGCGGCTCTAGATCTTTGCCACAGTAAAACGATTTTGATTACCTTTTATTATAGTATCTTCTCACAAAATTGTCAAGAGATTGTTTGTGAAAAGCGCTCATTTTTTTACGGCCTACAAAAAACAACACCGCACAATTGAAGTACGGTGTTGTCGGAAGCCGCACAGTGTGTTTTCTGCGCAGTTTAATCGATAATGATGACTGGCATACCGATCACAGTTTTTTCAAAAATTTTCTCTGCAACATCCAGCGGCAGATTGATACAGCCGTGTGATCCGTTTGTCAGGTAAATATCGCCGCCATAAGCACTGCGGCTCAGGTCATGCAGTCCAACGCCGGTATGATCGATCGGCATCCAATAGGAAACCGACGTTTCGTAGCCCTGCACCTCATACGTACCCAAAACGGCATCCTTGATTTTGTCCCGGATTTTAAAGACGCCCGTCTTTGTTGCGCGTTCCGGATCGGAGGCAAGCCCAGTTACTACGTCAGAATCGAGATACAACTCGCCGTCCACGTAGAACCAAAGATGCTGGTTGCAGATGTCCACTTCGATATACGTTCTCTCATCAAAGGTGACGCCGCTCGAAGTCTGCGGCCGGAAGCCTGCCTGCACATATTCTGACTCTACAGTAACGCTTTCTCCATCCTGGAGATACTGCTCGAGCATGTCCACGGTTGCATCGACATCTGTCTGCCAGCCATATGTACTCGTTTCTGTGAGCGTGAGCTGCACCACGCCGTCCATTGTCGATTGGAACGTCCGCGTATAGCCGTCAGAGCAGAAGGTATCATAAGGCTCTACGATATATTCCTCGACCCACGCCGCCGCTTCTTCTTTGTCCAAAACAAGTGTGTCACCCTCGAAGGTGATCCAGTCCAGATACGTTTCGTGTCCCAGTACCACCGTGCCGACCGGGTCGAACATCTCCTCCCGATTGGTCATATCATAGGTGATTTCGACCGAGCCGTATTTCGTATACAGATCCAGTGTTTCTTCGAGACTTTCCGCCGTGACAGAAGCTTCCATATAGCAGCCGTTCATCGCCATATAAATTGTGTTCGACCCACTGCGCAGCTGCTCGAGTGTATAGTCCGAGAGAATCTCGGTGTCCACCATATTGCCGTTATCTTCCGGCTCAATGTAGAACGTGCCGTTTTCGTCCTCTTGAATCGATGCGTCTGTCGGCGGAATATTCCCCCAATCATAGGCGGCGATCAGGCTTACCAGATCATCCTCCGAATAGGTCTGATCCAATGTGATATCATATTGACTTGTCGAGAAAAGTTTCACAAACCACGCCGCGTGACTTTCCGCATTGACCGCATCCATCGCGTTTTCCGGAATCGTGAACTTACATCCGAAGGATGATCCCTTGAATACGATTTCTTCGCCGTTGCTAGTGACAAAGGTAACGCCCATCTCCTGCGCTGTGTCGATGATCGCATTTTCCGCTTCCTCTTCCGTCATGCCGGAGATGTTGACGCTGTTCACATAGGTGTTCGGCAAATATTTGCCGCGGTACAAAAGCAGACCGCCGAAATAAAATAGTGCGAGAACGAGTACCAGAATCACGCTGAGAATGATGGAGAACTTTGCAAAATTGCGGGAAGGCGCAGCCGAGCCGCGGTCATAGTGCGAGGTCCGCATCGGCGTATAACCAGGCGGATTTTGCGGCTGCGGTTGTCTGGTGCGGTTCGTGCTGGATTCTATGCGGCGCGGTGCGGCAGTTGGATTTTCGGCGTGCTGTGATGCCATTGTGTCCCGAAGCTGCCGCATTTTGTCCATATGCGCGCGATTCGACGCTGAAGCTGATGCACCGGCGGCAGTGCATGCAGGTGTCGGCGCGTCCTGTCCCGATTCATCCGCCGCATTTCTTGCCGCAAGGGATGCGCGGATTTTCTGCCGCATTTCGTCCTTGGTCAGCTGTACCGGCGCTTTGGGGCTGGAGGCCGAAGCGTCTGTATTTGGACTGAATTCCTGATCTTTATTGTACAATGTTATCGTTCCTTTCTCGCAGGCGTTCTTTGTGCGATTTTGCCTTATGGCAACACCGCACAAAGAACGCCTGCGGCTTTGCACGCCATCTGCTGGCATCTTT
>JAJQAB010000052.1 GCA_021203985.1 Ruminococcus sp.
TTTGGGTATATTTATATTATACCACATTGTCTAACTTTTGGGGAGCGGTTCAAACCGTTTTCTGTACGGGCTTATTTTTTTACCGAATCTGACCGCTGCCGTTGACGAGGTATTTCACGGTCGTCAGCTCGCATAGTCCCATTGGACCTCTCGCGTGGAGCTTTTGCGTGGAGATGCCAATTTCTGCGCCATAACCGAACTCACCGCCGTCTGTGAACCGCGTGGACGCATTCACATAGACCACTGCCGCATCTACCATCCGCTGGAATTTTTGCGCAGCGTCCAGGTCGCGCGTGATAATGCACTCCGAATGCTTCGTGCTGTATCGGGCGATGTGCGCCAACGCTTCGTCCAGGTCAGACACAACCTTTATGGTAATTTTATAGTCGTTGAATTCGGTGTCATAGAGCGCTTCGGTTGCCGGCGCAATCGCTTCGCCCAGGATCTGACGTGTCTGCTCACAGCCGTAGATCGTCACGTTGCGCGCCTGGAACGTCTGTTGTACCCGCGGCAAAATTTCCGGCGCAACTGCTTCGTGTACGAGCAAGCCTTCGATTGCATTACACACAGAGGGGCACTGTGTTTTCGCGTTATCAATAATCTTCACTGCCATCTCATAATCCGCTTCGCCGTGCAGGCATTGATCCACATAGACGTGACAGTTGCCAGCGCCCGTTTCAATCACAGGAACGGTCGACTGGCGCAGCACAGCTTGAATCAGTCCAGCGCCGCCGCGCGGAATCAGCACATCCAGATAGCCCGTCAGGTGCATCAGATCCGCTGCCGTTTCATGCGATGTATCCTCGACAAGCTGAATGATATCCTGCGGCAGTCCGACCGTTCCCACAGCTTCGCGCATAATCTTCACAAGCATCGTATTCGAATGAATTGCTTCCTTGCCACCGCGCAAAATCACGGCGTTCCCTGCCTTCAAGCAAAGCGTTGCCGCGTCTACGGTCACATTGGGGCGCGATTCGAAAATGATCCCGATCACGCCGAGCGGTACACGCGTCTTTAAAATTTGCAAGCCGTTGGGACGGATCGAGCCGCTGTCCACCGCGCCAATGGGATCTTCTGCGGCAATCAGCTGGCGCACCGCGCTCGCCATACCGGAAATACGCTCCGGCGTCAGACGCAGACGATCCTGCAGTGAGTCTGTCATATGGTTTTGCACTGCCGCTTCGAGATCCTTTGCGTTGGCGGCAATAATCTTCTCCTGCCGAGCAAGCAGTGTGTCTGCAATGGTAGCAAGTGCCTGATTTTTCACCTGCGGTGAAGCCGATGCGATCGCCTTTTCCGCCGCCTTCGCGCGTACACCTAACGTTTCTGCATAATTCATACGGATTCATCCTTTCTTTTCTAAAGGCAACACTGTGCCGCCACGATTAGACCGGTTTCTGTGCCAAAAAGTGCGTTCCCACCAGCGCACCGTCAAACAGCGCATACAGCTGTTCCGGATCTCTGCCGTTCATGATGACCATGTCGACACCTTGCGCCGTTGCGATTTTCGCGGCATTAATTTTCGTTGCCATACCGCCTGTGCCGAACGAAGTCCACGCGCCGCCAGCCATCTGTTCGATCGTTTCATCGACTTTTTCCACCACGTGAATAACCTCAGCGTCCAGATTGGTGCGCGGATCTGCCGAATACAGTCCGTTGATATCGGTCAAAATGATCAGCAAGTCCGCTTCCATCGCCGCCGCAACTGTTGCAGCAAGCGAATCGTTTTCCCCAATTTCCAGCTCCAACTCGTCAATTGCCACGGTATCGTTTTCGTTAATGATCGGAATCACACCCATCTCCAGCAGTCGGCGGATCGTGTTCTGCACATGTGGCAGCTGATCGTTGGAAAGCGTTGTTTTTGTCAGCAGAATCTGCGCGACCGTCACGTTATATTTCGCGAACATATCATCATAAATATGCATCAATTCGCACTGCCCCACAGCTGCCGCCGCCTGTTTGGACGGTGTGTCCTTCGGGCACTCGGTGAGGTTTAATTTTCCAACGCCCATACCCACCGCACCGGAGGAAACGATCAGCATTTCTCTGCCGGCGTTGTGCAGATCGGCTAAAATCCGCACCAGATTGGTCATGCGGCGGATATTCAGCTTCCCAGTTTTGTGCGTCAGCGTGGATGTTCCAAGCTTTAGGACAATTCGTTTTTTCTGTGCAACGTCAATCATGCTTCGGTATTCTCCTTTGCAGACTCCGTCACCACCGCGTCCTCGGGCGTCTCTGACCCGACATCGCCGCCTTTCTTTTTCGCGCGGAACACAATCGAAAGCACCAGCGCACCGATCAGCAGCACCAGTTCAAACAATCCCACAGCGTGGAACAGCGTCTGGTTGGTCTTGTCCACATAGATCAAAAGCGACCCGGCAATCGCGACCGTCAGGATCAGCTGATACGGTCGGCGCAGGCGCAGAAACTGCAGGATGAAAAATGCGCAGGTAATCACGCAAAAGACAAGATGATACGTGAATGAAACCGGAAATGTTGTTGCATCCATGGAAAAAATTACTCCTTTTCTCTTCCGGCACACCGCCGGAGGTCAATGATAAACAAATAAACAATTATTTTAAGGCAACACCGCACAAAGATTGTGCGTCAGATGCGCCAGCAGATTTTTCTTTAGATTATTAGGTGACGATGAAGCAATACTTTGTGTATTGCAAGGAGGAACTTGATAAGATAAAGGAAAAGATGTACCGCAAGGGCACTCCCTTCGGTCGCAGCAGATGGCGCGCAAAGCCGTAGACGGTCTTTGCGCGGTGCTGCCTTAAATGCAGCGCAGCCAAATTGTGCCTTTTTTAGTATAGCACAGTTTGCTGCGGTTTGCAATGGATTTTTCGGCATTTTATAAAAAATATCATTATCACCGCGCCGGCTCGTGCTTTTTGAGGCGGATCAGCGCGTCAAATTTTTGCATAATCTGATCCCAGTCGTAGTACTGCATGATATAATTGCGCGCATTGGCGCAAAGCTGCAGATACTCTGGTGCGTGGTGCATCAGATACTCGAGCGCGCCCTCGAATTCGAAATAGTTCTGATAGTACAGTCCGCCGTTGCTCTTGACGCAATGTCCGCGCAGCACATCACACGCGCCGTTGACGAGCGCAGGAACCGAAAGTGCCATCGCCTCCAGCAGAGAAACCGGCATGCTCTCATGATGCGATGGGATGACAAGCGCCTTTGCGCCGGCGATTCCGGCATATTTTTCCTCCTCAGAGACAAAGCCGAGCGGCAAGAGATCCGGATGTTCCGGAATCCGGCAGATGGCGTTGCCCATCAGAACCAGTTTCAGCGTACCGCCGCAGCGCTTCTTATATTCGATAAAATAGCGCATCAGCATTGGGCAGTCCTTTTTCTCGTCAATTTTCCCCACATAGATCAAGTACGGGTCTGTCAGACCGTGCTGTTTGTGGAACTGCACCGCGTCCGTCTCGCGCGGGACCTGCACGCCCGTCCCTATCACATCGCAGGGGATCGGTTCGGTTTTTGGGAAACGGCGACGTACGAAAATCCGCTCCTCCTCTGACAAAAAGACAAACGCCTTCGGGCGCTGGAACAGTATTTCCACCGACAAGAACTGCAGATCCGAGCTTTCCTGCACCGCAGGAATCAGAATCGCGCGATCCGCCACCTCCGGCAGTCCCTCCATCGTCAGATAGTTCGCATAGCCCACAAAGAGGAACACCGCATAGTCCCGGTGATTTGCCCGAATATAGTGCACAAGCGACGGTGCATACGGACCTTGCTTCTCGAACCAGGTTCGCTCCTTGCGCAAACTTCGATGCCCCTGCGACAATTCCTGCAAATAGGATTCGTAGTAGGCGTCAAAATCCCACGCGCGCAGTTGTTCGACCTGAAAGCGGCGTACGGTTACGCCACGCATCGTTTCGCAGTCTCTGGCGTACCAATTTTTCCAGGACGCAGGATCGACCGCCTTTGTCGTCAGTACCTCGACCTCATAGCGATTCGCGAGCTTTTCCGCGATCATACGCGTATAATATTCTGCGCTGCCGACAGCCTCCATGCCGTAACGGGGATTGATGAGCGCAATTCGTTTCATGTTCTCACTCCTTTGCCAGCTTCTCGAAAAAAGCTGCGGTACTGTTCGATGATCGTATCCCACGAAAAACGCTCCTGTACAAATGCCCTGCCGTTTTCGCCGAGCTGCTTTGCAATGTCCGGGTGTGACAGCAGATATAGGACACTACCTTCGAATTCGAAATAATCCTGGAAATAAAGTCCGCCGTTCGAGCGGCGCGCAAAATCGCGTGTGACCGGGCAATGCGCGTACACGAGCGCGGGCGTACCACAGAGCCAGCTTTCCATCATCGCCGCAGCAAACCGCTCCTGTCGAGAGGGCTGACAGAGCATCGCCGCCGCCGCCATCGCGTGGTATTTATCCGCCTGGCTCACATAGCCGAGATCGTAGACGTCCTCACGGATCGACACCGGAATCTCCGCCGTTCCGTCGCCGATGAGCACGAGCTTGAGCGGCGTTTGCTGACGGCGCTTCAGTTCCGCGAAATAGCGCAGCAGCAGCGGCACGTTCTTTTCCGCGTCCTTGCGCCCCACATAGAGCAGAAACGGATCGGTGATGTGATAGCTGCGGCGAAACTGCGCCGCGTCCGCCTCGATCTGCGTTTCCATTCCGCATCCAATGCAGATCTGCTGCGTTGTGGAAAAATCATAAACCCGACCGGCAAGTTCCATTTCTGGCGGCGCGTGGTAGATCATGCCGCGCGCGTGCACATATTCCTGCCGGAACAGGCGCAAGTAGAGAGACGGCTCATCCCGAAAGCACGGCAGAAGTACCGACTGTTCCGGACAAACCTGCATGCCAAAATAGGTCGTGCCGAAACAATAGGGCAGGAACACGTAGAGGGCGTATTCATCCGCCGCGCTGCGCAGATATTCATACAGCTGTGGGCTGTTGATTCCCTCTTCGATATAGGTACGTTCCTCCGCGAGCGACAAGCGTCCCTCCTGCAAAAGCTTGCGCTGTACCCGTTCATAGGCAGACGCGTCCCGGCGGTGCACCGGAAATCGCCGCACCTGGATATCCTCCACGACCGCTGTACCAGCCGCGTAATAGTTGCGATTCCAGTCGCCGCGAAAGTCCCTGACGCACGTAGTCAGCACCTCGACCTCAACGCCGGCAAACTGCAGATGCGAAGTAAGCGTGCGCAGTTCCTGTTCAATTCCGCCCGGTTCATTTTCACCACACCAGGGAATGACAAATCCGATTTTCTGCATTGTCCCTTCTTCCTCTCCCAAATCATTCGCCGCCATACAGCCGCTCACACTTCGGCAGGCATTTTCCGTTTGCCGCGCTTCTTTGTGCGCGGCGACACTTGATCTAAAAAGTCTTGAAACTGCTCCTCCAGCTGCTTGCGCACGGCAGGATAGGCAAACGCCTGCTGTCTGTGCCGCTGACCGGCAGTAATTTCTCGGCGCAGGGCAGGATCACACAGGATACGATCCGCCATCAGTGCCGCTTCCATCGGGTCGTTTGTCGGCAAAAGCACGCCGCTGTCGCCTAAGACATCAGCCGTAGAAGAAGCGTCATACGCCAAAATCGGTACGCCGAAATACATCGCCTCCACCAACGGCACACAGAAGCCCTCATATTCGCTCATGCACAAAAAGAGCGATGCCAGGTGATAATACGCCAGAAGCGCCGCAAACGAAACCTCACCGGTGAAAACGACTTGTTCCGGCGAAAGCTCCAGCGCATCTGTATACCGCCGCAGCCGCCGATTATAGCACGCGCTCTTCGCATCGCTGCCAACAAGGAACAGACGCGACTTCGGATTGCAATATTTCTGATAGGCATAGAACGCGCGAATCACGTCCTCCTGTTTCTTCTGCGGTGACAGCGCGCCGACAAAGAGAAAATTCACATAGCCATCGCCGTCATAGCGCGTCATAATTTCCGGGTCAGGCGCTTTGGAATATTCCGAGAACGACATCAGCGGCGGCCGCACCGCAATCGGGCACTGGTAATTCAGTTCGCGCAGCACAGACGCCTGATACGCCGACACCGTCATACAATAGTAGGTTCGGCTCGCTAAGCGGCAAAGCTCCTGCATACTGCGCTCCGCCTCCTCGCGCCGGGTTTCCTGATAGCCCTTCCAGTACCTCGGCGGCACGGTCTGCGAAAAAAGCATTACCTTCCGGCACGCAAGCCGGTCGATGCACATGCGCGAATCCGTTCCGATACATGGGTAATACAGCAGCATATCCTCGCCGGAAAGTCGCGGCATTCGTTTGAGCGGCTGTGCGATCTCGTGCAGGTGCGGATTATCGGAAAAAATCCCGGCGGCATAGCCCTTTGCGCGGAAGATCTGTACGAGTGCAACAGCGTCCTCGCAGATCACGACACTTGCATCCACATCCGGCAGCAGCAGTGCAATTTTCATGACTGCCCTTCCTTAGAAGAAAGCTTTTCCTGCAGTGCGGCAATCTGCGCCTGTTGCTGCTGCATCATCAGCTTCGCGTTTTTCTGCTGCAATTCCAGCACTTCGATTCGCTCTAAAAATGCCTTGGTGCTGTGCATACGCGATTCCTGGATGTACCGTTCGATCTGCGTCTGTGCCTGCGTGGCAGCGGCGTTCAGCTCGTTTTGCTGTTCCACATACGGCGCGACATAAAAGCGCACTATGCGCCGAACCAGGCGATTCCAGAGCATGCGGATCGGGTTGCCGGAAAGCGGACGCTCCAGCTGTACGGTATGGTTCGCGTTCATATATTGTACGCTGCGATGCAAAAGGTCCGTATCAAAGCGCTCTGCAGCGGTTTCGAAATCCGATTCCAGCGGCACATCGGCAAAGGAAAGCATCTCGCTGTGATAGTCCTTCTCCTGAATTTCCGCGCGAATCTCTTCCATGATCTTTGTCACATCGACTGTTGCAGTCGTTTGCTTTTCCATGATGTTTCATTCCTTTCCTACACAATCAGCGCCAAAGTTACGTCTACTTTTTATTATAACCGATTTTGTCAAAAAAGTCAACCAAAAAGCCGGAGACGCAACGCAGCACGTCCCCGGCCCTTGTGATTGGATAAATATTACCCCACCACAGCGACAAAAAGCGTACGCCTGCCGCCGTGGCTCGAATTATTCCTTATTCTCTTCGATATAATCGACAATATTGCCGACCGTCTTAATATTTTCCAAATCATCGTCTGTAATCTTCACGTCGAATTCCTCTTCGACAGACATAACCAGATCGACAACATCCAGAGAATCTGCACCGAGATCGTCCTGAATATTCGCTTCCAGTGTAACCTCTTCTTCCTCTGTGCCCAGTTGATCGACAACCAGTTCCTTGAGCTTTTCAAAAATTTCTTCTTTTGCCATGTTCTTTCCTCCAAAATGTAATGTTATTGCGCGCTCCTGCTGCACAGGGAGGAGCGCGATGTGCACCGTGCGCATTCGAAAGCAAGACCATAAAGCCAGATCTTCCCAAAACAGAATCCGCAAAAAATCGACTGGGTACTTACGCATGAAACAGTGTGCACAAAGCCGGTGCAAAGCTTATGGCAACACTGCACGCCCACGCACTTAGTCCTCTAAGAATACGCCGATTTTCCTAAACTTAGTATACCGTTCTTTTTGCAAAACGTCAATATCTTTTTGCGATTTTTCTGCTAACGTTTTTGCCAAATATTCCTTTATATTTTCAGCAATTTTGTCTATATCGTTCTGTGCGCCGCCTTCTGGCTCTGGAATAATGGCTTCTGCAACGCCAAATTTGATCATATCCTCCGCCGTCAGCCGCAGTATCTCGCACGCTTCCTGTTCGCGTGACGCGTCCTTCCAGAGAATCGATGCCGCGCCGCGGGGCGAAATTACGGAGTAGAGCGCGTTTTCGAGCATCGCTAGCGCATCACACACACCGAGTGCCAGCGCACCGCCGCTTCCTGCCTCGCCGAGTATAATCGAAATCACCGGCGTTTTCAGCATCATAAATGATGCGATGCTCTGTGCAATCGCCTCGCTCTGACCGCGTTCTTCCGCGCCCATATCCGCCGCCGCACCGGGCGTATCGATCAGACAGATCACCGGACGGTGAAACTTCTCCGCCTGGTGCGCTAAACGCATTGCCTTGCGATAGCCCTCCGGATGCGCCATTGCAAAGTTTGACGCCTTGTTTTCCTGGACATTGCGCCCCTTCACCTGTGCGATCATCGTCACTGGCATGCCATTTAATCTGCCGATTCCGCCGAGAATCGCGCCATCATCGCCATAATTCCGGTCACCGTGCAGCTCATAGAAATCGGTAAAAATACGTGGTATATAGTCCCGCACTGTCGGGCGGTTCTTGTCCCGAATGAAAAGCTGACGCTCCCACGCAGAACGCTTTTGCTCCTGTTCCATACTCACACACCTCCAGTTTATTTTTCATAGCCATGCAGTTTCAGCAGATGCGACAGCGTACTGCACATGCTCCGGCGTTCGACAATCATGTCGACAAAGCCCTTTTCCTCCAAGAACTCCGCCAACTGGAAATCATCCGGCAGATGCTGGCGAATCGTGCCCTCTATGACGCGCCGTCCGGCAAAGCCGATCAGTACCTTTGGCTCTGCCAAAATGATATCGCCGAGAGATGCGAAGGACGCGGTCACGCCGCCGGTTGTCGGGTCGGTCATCACCGTCAAATAGAGCAAGCCTTTTTTGCTATGATACGCCACTGCGCCGGAGGTCTTTGCCATCTGCATCAGCGACAAAATGCCCTCCTGCATCCGTGCGCCGCCGGACGCCGTAAACGCCACGACCGGCAAGCCCTTTTCGGTGGCTGTCTCAAACGCGCGCGTAATTTTCTCGCCGGCAACACTGCCCATTGACGCCATCATGAAATGGGAGTCCATCACAATGATGACAGTGCGAGAGCCTTTGATGGTGCACTCGCCGGTGATGACGCTGTCGCGCATTCCCGTCAGTGACTGAAGTGACTCCAGCTTCTTCGCATATCCCGGAAATTCCAGCGGATCTGTGCTCTGCAGGGATGCGTCATATTCCACAAACGATCCACTGTCCACCGTGAGACGAATTCGTTCGCTTGCCGTCAGGCGCGCGTGATAATTGCAATTCGGGCAGACCTTATTGAGCTCCTGAAACCGACTTTCTGACACAGACTGCTGGCAGCGCGGACACTTCACCGTTGATTCATGTTCTTCTGTCACATTACTGTTGAACCGTTTGGTGACATTTTTGAATAAATCTTCTAACGCCATGCGGTTTTTTCACCTCACCTTCTGTTTCTGGCAGCGCCGCGCAATCTCTGTGCGGTATCGTCTTCGCTTTATCCGTTTTTCTTTTCCTCGCTGAGAAAATGTTCCAGGAACGTATTATCATATGTACCTGCCTCAAACGCCTTATTTTTGATCAGCTGCAGCTGAAAATCGATGTTGGAATCGATACCGTCCACAATAAATTCAGACAACGCCCAGCGCATTTTCATGATCGCCTGTGCGCGGGTCGGTGCGTGGACAATCAGCTTTGCGATCATCGAATCATAATACGGCGGTATCGTATAGCCCTGATACATGGCGCTGTCAACACGCACGCCAGGGCCGCTCGGAATGTGCAGAGAGCGGATCGTGCCCGGTGACGGACGAAAGTCGTGATCGGGATCTTCCGCATTGATGCGGCATTCGATGGCATGACCGCGCACCTGGATATCGTCCTGCGTGAACAGCAACGGCTGTCCCTGTGCCACTGCAAGCTGCGTCTGTACCAGGTCGATTCCCGTCACCCATTCCGTTACAGGATGTTCGACCTGAATCCGGGTGTTCATTTCCATGAAATAGAAGTTCCGGTCATCGTCCACCAAAAATTCAATCGTACCAGCATTATAATAGCCACACGCCTTTGCCGCACGCACTGCCGCCTCCTGCATCGCGCGGCGCAGTTCTGGCGTCATCAGTGGGCTTGGGCTTTCTTCAATGACCTTCTGATTTCGGCGCTGCATACTGCAGTCACGCTCGCCGAGCGCCACGGTATTCCCCATGCGATCCGCGATAATCTGGATTTCCACATGGTGCGGCTCGATAATCAGCTTTTCGAGATAGACCTCGTCATTGCCGAAAAAGCGGCGCGCTTCTTCCTTTGCCACGAGCATTTGCTCTTCGAGCTGCGCTTCGTTGTCCACTCGGCGAATGCCACGTCCGCCACCGCCGGCGGAAGCTTTTACGAGTACCGGATAGCCGATTTCCGCCGCAATTTTCTTTGCCGCTTCCACCGAAGGCACTGCGCCGTCCGAGCCGGGTACAACAGACACGCCAGCCTTTTTCATGGTTTCCTTTGCGCGCGCCTTGTCCCCGAGCATGGCAATTGACTCCGGTGACGGGCCGATAAAGACAATGCCGTTTTCTTCGCAGAGCCGCGCGAATTCCGCGCTCTCCGACAAAAAGCCAAAGCCCGGATGCAGCGCCTGTGCGCCGGTGTTCTGACAAGCCGCAATCAGCGCGTTTTGATTGAGGTAGCTCTCCTGCACCGAGGGCGGGCCAATGCAGACCGATTCATCGGCGATTTCCGCATGCAGTGCATTGCGATCCGCCGTGGAATAGACCGTCACGCTCTGCAGTCCCGCTTCACGGCAGGCGTGGATGATCCGCACGGCAATTTCGCCGCGATTTGCAATTAAAACCTTTTTCCACATGCCGCTGCCGCCTTACTGTTCGACCGCGAACTTGATTTCACAGCTGACAGCGCGCTTCCCGTCCACGGTAGCCTCCGCCTTGCCTACGCCCATCGGGCCGCGCTGTGCAATAATTTCGACCGTCAGATCGAGCACATCGCCCGGTACGACCTGGCGGCGGAACTTCGCCTTATCGATTCCGGCAAACAGCACAATTTTCCCCCGGAATTCCGGCTGCGACAAGATGCAGACTGCGCCTGCCTGTGCCAGCATTTCGATCATCAGTACGCCCGGCGTCACCGGCTTTTCCGGAAAATGTCCCCGAAACCAAAAGTCGTCTGCTTTAATATATTTGCGTGCCACAACGCGCTTTCCCACTTCCATCTCCAGCACTTCGTCAATGAGAAGAAACGGGTCGCGGTGCGGAATAATTTCCTTGATTTGTTCCTGATTTAACAATACTTCTGCCATATCTCGCTCCTTTTATCCAATCACCATCAGCGGCTGGTCATACTCAACCGCATCGCCGTTTTTCACTAGAATTTCCGTTACCACGCCATCGATGTCGCTGGTCACTTCGTTCATCAGCTTCATCGATTCGATAATCAAAATCACATCGCCCTTCTTCACGGAATCGCCAACCTTTACAAACGGCGGCTGATCGGGCGAGGGCGCTGTGTAAAGCATCCCCACAAGTGGCGCTTTAATCACATTGCCCTGCGGCGCGTCTGCCTTTTCCACAGCACTTTCCACCTGTGCTGCGGCAGCCGTTTGCGGCGGTGCGGCGTTCATTGGCGGCATTCCACCCATCGGTGGCATCCCACCCATTGGAGGAGGGGGCGGCGGACACTTTTTCGCTTTGATGGAAATTGTCTTTTCGCCGTCCGCAACGGTGATTTCGCCCAGATTCTTCTCCGAAAGAATCTGCGCGAGCTTTTCAGTTGTATCCAAATCTACCATATTAAAAATCTTTTCGCTCATTTGCAGTTTCTCCTTCAGTCGGTACAAGCTTTGAAGCACAGCGTTGCATTATGACCGCCAAAGCCCAGTGAATTCGACAGCACCGCACGCACTGGCATTTCCACAGGCCTGTCTGTGCAATAATCGAGATCACATTCCGGATCGGGTGTGGAATAGCCGATCGTCTGGTGGATAAAGCTATCGTAAATCGACAGCGCCGAGACAATCGCTTCGACAGCGCCCGTACCGCCCAGCATGTGACCGGTCATCGACTTTGTCGAATTGATCTTCACCTTGTGCGCCAGTTCCTCGCCGAGCGCCTTTTTGATGGCAGCGGTTTCGTACTTGTCGTTCAGACCCGTAGACGTGCCGTGTGCATTGATATAGGTGATGTCCTCCGGCTGTAAACCTGCTTCCTTATAGGCGTCCACCATACCGCGCGCAGAGGCATCGCATTTCGGTGACGGCGCTGTCATATGATACGCGTCACAGGTTGCGCCGTATCCGGCAAGCTCCGCATAGATTCGCGCGCCGCGCGCTTTTGCGTGTTCGTATTCCTCGAGCAGCAGCACGCCACTGCCCTCGCCGAGTACAAAGCCACTCCGGTTTTTGTCGAAGGGCGTAGAAGCCTTTGCCGGATCGGATTCCTTCGTCAGTGCCTTCATTGTTTTAAAGCCGCCGATCGTAAACTCAGACACGGTCGATTCCGTGCCGCCGCAAAGACATGCATCCAGATAACCGTCCTTGATCTTCCGGAACGCTTCGCCAATTGCGTGCGTAGAGGATGCACAGGCGGTCACAGTGCAGAAGTTGTCGCCGCGAAATCTCGTGCGTATTGCCACTTCGCCAGCCGCCATATTCGAAATCATCATCGGTACGAAAAACGGTGAAATCCGATTTGGTCCTTTTTCCAGATATTTCTGATGCTCTCGCTGGGTCATTTCCAAGCCGCCGATGCCGCAGCCGATAATTGCGCCGACCCGATAAGGGTCGAGATCCTTCAGATCGCTGCCGCAATCCTCCATCGCCTGCACCGCACTTGCGACCGCAAACTGTGTAAAGCGCTCCATGTGGCGCAGCTGCTTCTTATCAAAATACACTGTCGGGTCAAAGTCGCGCACGATTCCTGCGACACTGACCTCGACTTCGGTCGTATCGAACGTATCGATTTTTGAAATGCCGAGCGTACCCTTTTTTACGTTCTCCCAAAATTTTTCCACGTTACTGCCCAAGGGATTCACTGTCCCCATGCCGGTAATGACTACTCTTTTCATATGATCATCTGCCGCTGCCGCGCGGCAAGCTCCTTTCGTATTGGTCGTGCACTTCGCTGATTCTAGGTCATTGCCTTAGATCATCAGACCGCCGGAAATTTCGATCGTCTGACCGGTGACATAGCTCGCATCATCCGAGCAGAGGAACGATACCACGCTCGCCACCTCTTCCGGCTGTGCATAGCGCTTCATCGCCACAAGCTCCAGCATATGGCTGCGCTGTTCTTCTGTCAGTGCGTCCGTCATCGGCGTCTTGATAAAGCCCGGCGCAACGGCATTGACCGTGACGTTTCTCGCGCCGAGTTCCTTCGCCGCCGTCTTTGTCATGCCAATAATCGCTGCCTTCGATGCCGCGTAATTGATCTGCCCCGGATTTCCATACAGCCCTGCCACAGAAGCCAGGCTGACGATTCTGCCGTGGCGCTGACGCATCATGACCGCGCCTACGAGCTTGAGCATATGGAACACGCTCTTCTGATTGACTGCGATGACAGCATCATACTGTTCTTCCGGCATCCGCACCATCAGACCGTCCTTCGTGATGCCTGCGTTATTCACCAGCGCATCGATCGTGCCGAAGCGTTCCTTTACTGCTTTTGTCATGTTCTCGCACTGTGCATAATCCGCCACGTTCGCCGGAAACAGCTCCGCCTCTACGCCCAGATCCCGGCACTGCTGCGCCACGTTTTCTGCATTTGCCAGATCCGAATCGCTCGGAAAATGATTGATTGCGATATTGTACCCGTCCTTTGCCAGACGAACGGCGATGCATGCGCCAATGCCCTGTGATGCGCCGGTAATGATTGCTGTTGCCATAGGGGATTCCTCCTTCACGATCTTTATGCGTTCTTTCCCAAAAGCTGTTCCGCCTGACGCCACATCTCTTTGATTACGTCCTTGCACGGCTTGATTTCATTGACCATGCCGGCAATCAGACCGCACAAAAACGACCCTTCCTCCACATTGCCGTCCACAACTGCCTTGCGCAGCGAACCAACGGTCATTGCCTCGAAGTCCTCCGGCGGACATGCCTCTTTTTCCATCTTTTGCAGCTTTTTCGTATATTTCGTTTTAATGCCGCGGCATGGGCTGCCGGAATAGAACCCGGTAATCTGGTTGTCCGTGTCCTTCGCCTTGATGACCAGCTCTTTATACTTGTCGTTGATCTGACACTCATCGGTCGCCAAAAAGCGTGTGCCGAGCTGTACGCCCTCTGCCCCGAGCATAAACGCCGCGGCAATCCCTCTGCCATCGGCAATACCGCCGGCGGCAATGACTGGAATGTCTACCGCATCCACGACCTGCGGCACGAGACACATTGTCGTGTTCATGCCGATATGACCGCCGGACTCCGTTCCCTCCGCCACCAGCGCATCCGCACCAGCGCGTTCCATGCGCTTCGCCAGCGCCACGGATGGTACAACCGGAATCACCTTGATGCCGGCGCTTTTCCACGCTTCCATGAACTTTCCGGGATTTCCAGCGCCGGTCGTGACAATCGGCACGCCCTCATCGATCACCAGCTGTGCCAGATCGTCCGCATTCGGGCTCATCAGCATGATGTTCACGCCAAACGCGTTTTTGGTTTTCGCCTTACAGGTGCGGATCTGATCGCGCAGATAGTCAATCGGTGCGCTGCCGCCGGCAATCAGCCCTACAGCACCGGCATTCGAAACCGCCGAAGCCAGCGTGCTTTCCGCAACCCATGCCATACCGCCCTGGAGCATCGGGTACTGGCTGCCCAATAATTTTGTAATTCTCGTTTCCATATCGGTAATCCTTTCATCAGCCGCAATCGCGGCATTTTTCATGTTAACACTGCAAGTGCTTAATACGTCATAATCAGCGCCGCATACGTCAGACCAGCGCCAAAGCCAACCAGGCAGACTTTCTCTCCGCGCTGAATCTTTCCGGCGCGAATCGCCTCGTCAAACGCAATCGGGATCGATGCGCTCGATGTGTTGCCATGGAATTCGATGTTGGTGATCACCTTTTCCATCGGCTGCTTTAAATATTTCATCGCCGTCTCGATAATCCGTATATTCGCCTGGTGCGGTACAATCTTGTCCAGCTGGTTCAGATCAAAGCCGATCTTCTCCGCCGCCATAGTCGCCGCCTTTGCCAGCGCGTGTGTCGCGAACTTATAGACCTTCTTGCCGTCCTGGAGAATCGTGTGCTCCAAGCCCTCCGGTCCTGCGCCAATGCCATCGTCATACTGTGCGAGGCGCTCGGGCTTTACAAATGGCGACTGCGGCAGGGCGCTGTATGCATAGAAATATTTCGCGCCCGTGCCGTCCGCACCCAGGTGGCTCGTATATAGCGCGTTTTCGTCATAGGCAACAACCGCCGCCGCCGCGCCGTCTCCGAACAGAATGCAAGAGGAGCGGTCGCTGTAGTTGGTGATCTTTGACATACTCTCGTTCGCCACAACCAGCGCATAGCGCATCGAAGCGTCCGTCTTTAAGAAGCGATGCGCCGTATCCATCGCGTAGATAAAGCCAGAACACGCGGCATTCAAATCAAAGCAAGCGGCGTTCACCGCGCCGACCTCACGCTGGATGATGCACGACATTGACGGCGTACTGTATTCCGGCGTAATCGTGGTGTCGATCAGAAGCCTGATCTCTGCCGGATCGATCCCAGTGGCTTCGATCGCACGCTTTGCCGCCTGTGTGCCCATATACCATGTCGGCTCGCCATCGGAAATGTGGCGCGTGCCAATTCCGGTGCGCGTGCGAATCCATTCATCATTTGTCTCAACGATTTTTGCCATATCCTCATTTGTCACCTGAAAGTCCGGTGTATAACTGCCTGTCCCTAAAACGCGAATACCCATAAAAAAATCCTCCGTTCCTCTTGCCACTTTCGCCTTTTTGTGTTATGATATTAGATAACGTACCGTATGCAGACGCCTACGGTCGTACCTGACAAAAAATAGATTCCTGCAATCACAGGATGCACCTTTTATTATAGAATATTTTTGCACGTTTTGCAATGATTTTCGAGGGTTTTTCCTGGCGCAATGGGAAAAATACTATTTTTTGCACAAATTTTCAAGTTTGGTTTTGTACAACTTTGTACAATTTCATGAGAGAGGAAGCGCTCATATGGCAACAATTGCACTTTTTTCTGGTCAAGGATCCCAGTATGAAAAAATGGGACTGGACCTTGTGGCACAGGATTCCACACTGATGCACATCTATGACACGGCTCAGGAGGTTTTGGAATTCGACCTCTACGATATCATCGAAAACGCCGATGCAAAAACACTCGGCAGAACGATTTACGCACAGCCGGCAATCATGGCGACTTCGCTGGTCTGCCTGGAGGCGGCGGTGAAGCGCGGCTTTACGTATGACGCCGTTGCAGGACATTCCCTCGGCGAATACGCGGCAATGGTGGCGGCTGGCATGCTCTCCCTCGAGGATGGCTTTTGCGTAATTCGAGCGCGCGCGGCGGCAATGGAGACGGCGGCAAGCGCTGCGGACGGCGCGATGTGTGCGATTCTCAAACTCGCACCGGAACAGGTGGAGCAGATCTGTGCGGAAACCGATGGCTATGTCGTCCCCGCGAATTACAACTCCAGCGTACAGACGGTCATCTCCGGTGAGCGGAACGCCGTAGAACGCGCTGCGGCGGCGTGTACTGAAAAGAAGGCGCGTGCTGTGCCGCTTGCTGTGGCAAGCGCGTTCCACACAAAGCTGATGCAGTCGGCGGCGGATGCCTTCTATGAAGCGATCCAGGGCGTGACATTCCAGACGCCGAACGTTCCGTTCTACTCGAATGTCACGGGCGCGCTTCGCACGGACTTTTCCGACATGCCCGGGGCGCTTGCGGCGCACATCGTTTCTCCGGTGCGCTTCACCGAAGAGCTTGCGGCAATGCAGGCGGCAGGAATCGACACCTTTATTGAATTCGGTCCGAAGAACGTGCTGACTGGACTTGTAAAAAAAACCATCAAGGGCGTGACGGCGAAAAATTGCGAAAGCTGTGAAACACTGGAAGGAGTGCTTGCGTAATGGAACGATATACACTGATCGGACATCCGCTTGGGCATTCGATGTCCCCGTTTATTCACGAGCGTCTCTTTGCGATGGCTGGCAAAACGGCGCGTTATACGCTGACTGACATTGCGCCGGAGCGGCTTTTGGACGAAGAACCGTTTCTACGCAGCTTGCAGGGATTTAACATCACGATTCCGTACAAAATGTCGGTGATTCCCATGATCGACCAGCTCGATGACAGCACACAGCGTTATCAGTCCGTCAACTGCGTTGCCAATCAAAACGGAATGCTCATCGGTTACAACACCGACTGTGACGGCTTTACGATGTCGGTGAAGGATTACCCGATGGACGGAAAGGTTCTGGTCGTTGGGTGCGGCGGCGTTGGCAGAATGATTGCAACCGAAGCGCTGCGCAGCGGTGCAGACCTGACCATCGGCATCATCCCCCAGGACAAGGCGCTTGTCGAAGCGTTTCTCGAAGAGACACGGCAGCGCATGCCACAGGCGACCGTCCGCTGTGTCGTTACGACACAGCTGCACGAGAAGTTTGACGTGATCATCAACGCTTCGCCGGTCGGGATGTTCCCGAAGGTGGACGCGTGTCCGGTGCAGGACGAGCTGATCGACCAGGCGGATTATTTCTTTGATGTAATCTACAACCCCACAAAGACGCTGTTTCTCAAGAAGGCACTTTCGCGCGGCAAAGTCGCGAATGGCGGCGCGGCAATGCTGGTATTACAGGCGGTTCGCGCGCACGAAATCTGGAACGGCGACCACTATACGCAGGAGCAGATCGCATTGATCATTCGCGCGATGGAAGAAACGATCGATGCGCAGAACGCGGCGTCCTGAAAGGAGCGGCAGAACATGACGATTTTTTTATGTGGCTTTATGGGCTGCGGCAAGACGACCGTAGGCGAGCTGCTGGCGAAAAAGCTGGGGCTTCCTCTGATTGACACGGATGCGTACATTGTCCGCGAGGAGAGCAAGACCATTCCAGAAATTTTCGCGCAGGACGGCGAAGCGTATTTCCGGGAAAAGGAAGCGGCGGCAATCCGCACGCTGTGTGACAAACAGGCGGTGATCTCCTGCGGCGGCGGCGTAATGCTCAATCCCGAAAGCGCTGCGTATGCGCGGAAAAACGGGATCGTTGTCCTATTGGACGAGTCCTTCGCGTGCTGCTATCAGCGCATCCGGGGCGACAGCAACCGTCCGATTGTACAGCGCAGCACAAAAGAAGAACTCGAAGCGCTCTTTCAGCAGCGCGCGTCCATCTACCGGGTGCACGCGTCCTGTGTGATTCCCGGCGGCGGTACGCCAAAGGAAATGGCGAAGCGGATTGCAAAGGCAGTGAAAACGGCGGAGCAGTCTGCGCAGTAACACCCAATGTCCGGATGTGTTTCCCTGTACTTTAGAAAAGAAAAGAGGACTGCATATGAAACGAAACAAGGCGGCGGCGCTTCTTGCGCTGCTTCTCTGCTGCGCGATGAGCGGCTGCGGTGAAAAGGAGACGGAGGAGGTGCTCTCTCCGGCATCGACTACGGTCACAGAGACGGAGACGCAAGCACCCACGGAGATTTCCGCCACGACACAGACGTCCGCACCGCAGACGTCCACCGAAGCCGCCGTAACCACGACTACCGTCACAGAAGCGACAACCACCGCGCCGCCCGAAACGCAAGCGACCGAACAAACGACTGTAGAGGAAACCACTGTGGCGGAGACAGAGGCGCAGACCGAAGCACCCACTGACACAATGCACGCGGACATGCAAAGCTACAGCGCGCCGGCATATGCGTGTATGATCGAAATCCCTGCCGGATGGTCTGCATCAGACGGCGTGTTGGACGGTGCGATCAGTGACATGGTCAGCGTCTTTCAGCCGGATTCGCCGAACGGCGACAGCATAGCGCTGCTGATCGAGGACGCGGAGGAGGCGGCAACCTTCGCTTCGATGTCGGAAAGCACGCTGACTGAAGCATATGCGCAGAGCCTTTCTTCGGTGACGGTGACTATGTTCGATTCCATCACGGTCGATGGATATCCTGCCTACCGGACGGCAATCGCAGGTGAGGTGAGCGACATAACGGTGGAAATTACGCAACTGTTTCTCAACAGTGCTAATCACCTATACGTGCTGACCTACACCAACGCAAGCGACAGCACGCCGGTCTATACGGATGCGATTGAAACGTATTTTCATTTAACATAACGAAAGGAGCGGCGGCATATGCTGAAAACGGCAGTGGTAACCGGTGCGTCACGGGGGATTGGCGCGGCGGTGACACGTGAACTTGCGGCGCAGGGCTATCAGGTCGCCGGAATCTATCAGCGCAGCGATGCGGCAATGCAGGTGCTTTCGCAGGAATGCGGCGTAATTCCGTTTGCCGCCGATCTGGGCAATCCGGACGCCATCGCGCCGCTGACAGAGCAGTTGTTAGCGCGCATGGGGCACATCAATCTTCTCGTGCATAACGCAGGGATTTCCTGTCACGGTCTGTTTCAGACGATTTCGCCGGAGCAGTCGCGGCGGCTTTATGCTGTGAATGTCACGGCGGTGATCGAACTGACGCGCGCATTGCTGCCCGTGATGCTGGCACGGCACAGCGGCAATATCATCTGCATCGCATCGATGTGGGGCGAGGTTGGCGCTTCGTGTGAGGTGGATTATTCCGTCACAAAGGGCGCGCTGCTGGCTTTTGTGAAGGCACTCGCAAAGGAGGTCGGGCCGTCCGGCATTCGGGTCAACGCTGTTTCCCCTGGAACGATCCAGACCGACATGACAGCGGTGCTTGGTACACAAACGCTCGAAGCGCTCGCTGAAGAGACGGCGCTTTGCCGATTGGGTACGCCGGAGGAGGTGGCTCACGCGGTGTGCTTTCTCGCATCCGAACGTGCTGCGTACATTACCGGACAAGATCTGGCAGTAAACGGCGGACTTCTTTGACATCTAGCACATCAAATGCCAAAAATTTCGGGGGCTATCACAGTGAATTGTGAAAATTAGATGATTATTTTGTGATAGCTCTTGCAATGCGGTCGAATTTATGTTATAATATTGCGATGCCGCGAAGCGACAAATTGGGACGCTTTCCGCACGGCGATGCAAATTAATTGAAACCGGCACCGCATGAATCCGTCTGCGGTGTACGATTGGAAATAAAAGGTGATAACGAGCAATGGAAGAATATGCAAATACAGGCACACGCTTTTCTCGCTTTCGGGCATGGATTTTCACGATTCACGAAAAGCACTCTTATAATACCCAGCGATTCCCCATGACCAACCGGGTGCTTTTGCTTTTGTACCCGATTTTCATCGTCTGTATGGCGGAGCTGAACCAGGACAAATATCCCAGCAAGCTGGTACTGTTTACGGCGGAGCACCCGACCATTATGTTGTTTAACGTGCTGATTGCCGCGCTGATTTTTGCCGGGCTGCTGCTGCTGTTTCGATCGGGATGGGCGGCGGTGTTCATACAATCTGTGATCTACATGGCGCTGAGTATTACAGAGCTATTTAAATATAACACGAACGGCAACCACTTGATTATGACTGACATGAAGATCGCACGCAATCTGAAAAGTCTAACGGCGTTTGCGTACATCAAAATAACGCCGCGCCTAATTCTCTACCTCGCGATCTGTGTCCTCTACATTTTGTTGGTCGTCTGGTTTAACCCAAAGCTACAGTTACGTGTGAAGCTGCGCAAACGTCTCGCACCAGGGCTGGTGTGCCTGATCGCGTGTGTGATGGTCGTAACCGTTCCGGCGATTTCCAAGCCGGTCTATGCGCTGTTCCAGGTGGATACCACGAAGGCGGACAATACCTTTATTTTAAACGAAAAATTCGAAAACAACGGCTTTCTGGCATTTTTCATGCAGACCGGCTCGGAAAACCTCTCAAACCAGCTCGAAGAACCGGAAAGCTATGAGGAGGACGGCGACAGCACGGTCAACAGCTATCTCGCCACGGATGTGGAGGAATTTTCGTTTGACAGCGGCGTAATGCCCAACGTCATCGAAATCACATCCGAATCCTATGCGGATTTCCGCATCTTTTCTGACGAGCTGGAGGAACTCGGCTATACTGATCTCGATTCCTACTATGACGGCTGGGACGAAGTGGTTTCCGAAAGCTGGTCGGGTACGATGATCGTGCCGACCTATGCAAGCTATACGGTGCGGATGGAATTTGAGCTGCTCTTCGGGCTTCCCGTAAAATCGCTCAACGATCCGAACATGCCACAGCGCGTACTGTTCGAACGCAATCAAGCGACCATTCCTTCTTATTATAAGAGCTGGGGCTATACCACGGCGTACGTGCACCCGTATTTAAGCAGCTTCTACAGCAGAAAGCACATCTACGGGCAGTTTAGCTTTGACACCATGATCTTTGAGGATGACTTTACCGTTCCGGTGGAGACGTACGGCGATTACATCGATGACAACGTGGTGTACAATCAAATCGAAGCGCTGATCGATTCCAGCAGCGAACCGCTCTATCTGCATGCGACCACAATGCAAAATCATCAGCCGTACTCTGAGGGCGACAGCTATGACGAATTCGTCAACTACTTAGCGCGCATCGATCATTCTACGGAAGGGCTTGCGGATTTCCTGGATCGGCTCAGCGAAATTGACGAACCGATCATTGTGATCTTTGTCGGTGACCACTTCCCGTCCCTGCGCGGCGACGACGGCATTTACAGTCAGCTGAACATTACCAGTGAAAACTGCAGCGTGCTGTACGAGCAGTCCTATATCATCTGGAGCAACTACGACCTCGACACCGACAGTCTGCCGGAGGAGGCGGTTTCGACCTTCTATACGCCGTATCTGATTATGGAACTGATTGATGCGCCGCGTGATTCCTTTACGCAGGCGATGATGGACGAGATGCTGACAGAGCCGGTTTATTCGACCAATTACATGCCGCTGCAGGAAGCGAACGAGATACTCGATGTGCTGACCTATGACCGCATTCTGGGCGACATCCTGTCCCCGAGTGCACTTGGCGATTTGTATGACACGGTCGAGGATTCGGAAGGTGACACATAAAGGCACAGTGCTACACGCAAGGAGAAATACAGGAATGAAAGAAAACTTATGAAACCGATGACAATTGGTGCGACGGGCACAGCGTTTGCCGCCGTAGACGAACACAATCTGGCGCAGACCGTAAAAAGCGGCTCGCTTCCGGTATTTGCAACGCCGATGATGGCGGCATTGATGGAACAGGCGGCGTGCAACGCGGTGCGTCCGTTTTTGGAAGAGGGCGAGACAACGGTTGGCACGGCGCTCGAGCTGCATCATGACGCGGCAACCCCACAGGGCATGAGCATTGCGGCGCGCGCCGAAGTGACGGCAGTGTCCGGCAGAGAAATTTCGTTCCTGGTGACGGCATCGGATGAAGCCGGTGTGATCGGCACAGGAATGCATCAGCGCTTTTTGGTGCACGCGGATCGTTTTTTGGCGAAGGCACAAAAGCGCGGTGAGAAGAAAGTAAAGCCCACGGAAAAGAAGTAACTTCACTGATCAAATCACAAAAAAGCGACTTGTTTCACGCAAGTCGCTTTTTATGGTGTATAAGGTTACTCAAGTCTCTGGCGGAAGTCCAAAGCTTACCTGCAGCGCATGGTCGACTTTGGTCATGGACGGTTCATCCAACTCGCCCATGCGATCATTCAAACGCCGCTTATCGAGCGTCCGGATTTGTTCGAGAAGCACCACGCTGTCCTTCGTCAGTCCACAGGTTGCCGCCTGCACATCGATATGCGTTGGCAGCTTCGCCTTATCGCGGCGGCTCGTGATCGCAGCGGCAATCACCGTTGGGTTATGCCGGTTGCCGATATCATTCTGTACAATAAGTACCGGACGAATGCCGCCTTGATCCGACCCGACAACCGGGCTTAAAACTGCATAATAAATTTTGCCACGCTTGACCAGCATGGGAATCCCTCCTTTGTCTCCTTGCGAAGGCAGCGTCGCACAAGTTCTGGCACGGAATTTGCGCGTGCTGCAAAATTCTCTCTTTGGCGCAGGGCTAAGGCTTCGACTCCTCCTCGCCGCGCTGTCTCTAGTATGCCCACAAACGCCTGAGTTAATCCGTTTCCTTCGGATTTTTCCACAGCGCCCACGCCTTGCCCGTTATTTCATCATATTCCGATCCAGTGCGGCGCGTTCCCTTTGCCCTCGGGGTATAAAAAAGAATCGTACCGCAGTACGATTTTTTTGTTTTTCTATATTTGGCTTTCAAATCCGGCGCAGACCTTGTGCCATCCGCGTCAGGCGTATTATGCATTAGCCCGCGAGATTGTTGATGTCATTCTGAATCAGCGCATAAGAAATAATACTCAAGCCGATAATCGCCAGAATTAAGTAAAGAATACCAGAATTCCCAGCCGGTATTCCACGGTTTGCTTTTACACGGTCAAGCAGATCGCCGCGCTTATACATCCAATACCATAGGTAAATGCCGCAAGTGATGATGGACAGCAAAATTACAACGCCACCGGACGTACCGTTCGTTTTGCCAGCCAGACAATTCGTGTCCTCCGTCATTGTATACAGCCAGTAGTAAGCATAGATGCCGCAGGTGATAATCGAAAAGACAATGCACAGCGCAATATTCCGCTTCTGCACACCATAGCCATTTGGCATCACCGGCGGTACCGGATTCGGGTTCAGGTTCGCGAAGCCCTCTACGCGCGTTCCACAGTTCGGGCAAAAGCCACCGTTTTCCGGAAGATTTGTACCACAAGTTGGACAGTTCATAAACGAATCTCCTTACATTCTTTTGGTCGAGGGTACTTTTCGTACACTGCACAAAGCGCGCCCATCCAATTCCCACATTTCCCCATCGATCCACGATTTGGACGCCTTTTTACGCGCCTACTGCTATTACAGCATAGCGCGTATAGTGCTGTCAATGATTTTTCCGAAAAAAAGCACGAAATCACCGCAAAAAGGTCGATTTCGTGCGAAAAAAGTGCTTTTTCCTGTGCTTATTGCAGGTAAGACGGTAGTAAAAACGAAAATCCCGGCAGATTTCGCACCACGCCGAACACCAGCAAAACGGCAATACAGCCCCAGTAGAAACCCTGTTTGAGCTTCCCGTTTTTCCGCAGCCAGCGAGGATGCAAGATCGTGCGGATCAGGAGTAGCAGTCCCCAGGGCGGCAGGATGCACGCGAGCGCCAGGTTTTCCTTTGCCGCGCCGCGAAAATCCAGATGGAGCAGCCGGATGCAGAAGTGCGTGACGCCGCAGCCCGGACACGCAAGGCCCGTTATTTTCTGAAAGACGCAGGGAATCCGAAACGGCATGAGCTGCGTCAGTGCGTAATACGCCAGTCCGATGATGAGCAGCATGCACGTAGTGCGCAACTGTTTTCGATGCACCCGATAAAACGACTTCCACATAGCGCACCTCAGACCCTATTTCTTCTTCTCACTCGTTTTGAGCTTCTTGCGCAAATACCGCACCGGGTGCAGATGCGTCTGCGGCTTCTTGTCGTTCGGCGTTTTGCTGCGCTTCGCATCCGGGCTGGTTTTTTCCCGAATCACCGCATAAATGACCGACATCACCGGAACGCCGACAATCATACCGCCAATGCCAAACAAGCCGCCGCCCACGGTAATGGCAAAGAGTACCCAGATCGCCGGCAGACCAACCGATGTGCCAACGACACGCGGATAAATCAGATTGTTGTCCACCTGCTGCGCAATAATGACGATAATGACAAACGCAACGGCGTGCCAGGGGTTGATCATCAGCAAAATCAGCGCGCAGGGGATTGTCCCGAGCCACGGACCGACATAAGGGATCATGTTGGTGATGCCAATGATTACCGAGATCATCATCGGGTATTCAAGTCTGCCGATGCTCATGACACAGAAGACCAAAATGCCTAGGATCATCGCGTCCATCAGCTGACCGCTGATAAAGTTGGAAAATGTCTTGAAGGTCAGTTCCCCGTAGTGTGCAAACCGCCGATAATGCTTTTCCGGCAGATAATGCCGCAAAATCCGCTTACCCTGCGCGCACAGCTTATGGCGTCCCGCGAGGACGTAGAACGAGAAAACCAAGCCGATAAAGAAATCGATCACGCCGCCGATCAAGCTGCTCGTAAAAGTGCCGATCGTACTGATCGCATCCGGAATATAGGAGGTTAAGCTCATCAGCCTCGTACGCAGCGTGGTGAGATCGAAGCCGTTTTCTTTCAGAAGCTTCTGAATCTGTTCGCCGTGGCTGCTGTTCAAAAAGTCCATGATGTTATTATAATACACCAAAATATTGTCCGCGAATTTGCTGATGCTGGCAATAAACTGTGGCACGACAATCCAGATCACCATAAACAAAATGAGCAGCAGCAGCAGGTATGTGATCAACACAGACGCGCCGTTCACCGGAAAGTGCGGCATTTTTCGCTGCAGCTTCTGGCAAAACCGTTTGATCTGGCATGTCGGGTGATAGAGTACAAATGCAATCACCAAACCAATGAGAATCGGGCGCAGGACATCGAACAAATACGACAGCATATCTATAAAAATCTCATGCCGCACGAACAAAAACGTCACCAGCAAAAGAATCGTTCCGCTGAAAATTGCCGTTGCCGCCCATTCCTTATTGATAAGATTGAATTTTCTGTTCTTGCGCTTCTCCTCCTGCGTTTGCACCGCGTCATCCATCTGCGGCTGCTCGCGTTCCTTTGATTCTGTGTCCATTGCGATGCTCCTTCCTGGAAAGCGCGCATTTGCGGTGTCCGGATGCAATGTGCTTCCGGGTTACTTGGCGGCAGTCGAATTCCGCGAAGCCTTCAGAATCCCCGAGACCGCCTCGCTGATTTTGCGCGCGACATAGGCATTATTCATAATGTACAGATGAATTCCATCCACGCCGTCAGTCACGAGGTCGACAATCTGATCGATTGCGTACGCAATGCCGGCGTCACGCAGCGCTTCCGGACGATCCTCAAAGCACTGTACCATTTTCGTAAATTTTCGCGGCAGACTCGCACCGCACATGGTTACCATGCGTTCAATCTGCTTGCGGTTGGTCACCGGCATAATCCCAGCTTCGATCGGCACTTGAATCCCAGCGCGCGCAGTACGATAGCGAAAATCATAGAACGTATCGTTGTCAAAAAACAGCTGTGAAATCAAGTGCGATGCGCCAGCATCCACTTTTTCCTTCAGATAGCGGATATCTGTGTCGAGATTCGGGGCTTCCGGGTGGCATTCCGGATAGCACGCCGCTGCGATATCAAAATCGCCCTGACGGTGAATATGTTGAATTAAGTCCGATGCGTGGCAGAAATCCCTCGCTGGCTCGCGTCCCTCGACCCGATCGCCGCGCAGTGCTAAGATATTTTCAATGCCGTTTTCCTGAAACTGCTGCAAAACCCCGTCAATATCCGCCTTCGTATCATGGATACAGGGCAGGTGTACCAGCGGCGTCACGCCGTGCTGTTCTTTGAGCCGACGCGCAATCGCCAGCGTATTTGCCCCATTGCCGCTTCCGCCTGCGCCAAAGGTGATGCTGATAAAATCTGGATGCAGATCCTGCAAATCCTCGAGTGTATCATAGATCGTCTCAATCGAGGAGTTCTTTTTCGGCGGAAAAATCTCAAACGAAAACACGGTGCGATCCCGAAATAATTCTGCAATTTTCATAATAATAAGCTTCCTTTCATCGATGCATGTTATGTTAAGTCTGTCTCATGCTTACTGTTATTATAACACAGCTGCCGTGTTTTCGGTAGACGAAATTTGCTATCATTCGTCATAATTTCAAGCTATAAAAGGGACGCAAAAGTGCCAAAGGCGATGTGCTGAGGGGGCTACCTTAGATGCTCCAGTCAATCTCCGGCAGTCCCTGCTCACGCAGAAACGCGTTGGCCTTGGAGAAATGCCGGCAGCCAAAGAAACCGTGATAGGCGGACAAGGGACTCGGGTGTGCCGCGGTCATCACCAGATGCTGTGGATGCGTAATCAGCGTGTGCTTCGCCTTTGCGTTGTTCCCCCAAAGCAGGAACACCATCGGCGTTTCCCGTGCGTCCAGCAGACGGATGACATCGTCCGTGAACGCCTCCCAGCCCTTACCCCGATGCGAGTTGGCCTGTCCGGCGCGCACGGTCAGAATGGTGTTCAAAAGCAACACGCCGTGCCTCGCCCAGTTTGTCAGCTCGCCGTGTTTTCCGGTGTTATCGATGCCCACATCGTCCCGGATTTCCTTGAAGATATTCACTAGGGACGGCGGCGGCGCAACACCCTGCCGCACCGAAAAGCACAGCCCGTGCGCCTGATTCGGGCCGTGATAGGGGTCTTGCCCTAGGATCACCGCGCGCACGTCCTGATATGCCGTGTACTTCAGCACATTGAAAATATCGTACATCCCCGGGTAGATGGTCTGCGTCTGATATTCTGTCAGAAGAAAACGGCGCAGGTTTTGATAGTATTCCTTTGTAAATTCATCCGCCAGGATCGTATCCCAATCGTTTCCAAAATGCACCATGTTTCTTGCCTTTTCGTGCCTTGCCTTAGGCGACAGATTTCACGAACATATCGTAGATGCAGCGAATTGCCTGTTCAAAGTCCGTTTCCTTAACGGCAACGATTACGTTCAGCTCACTGGAGCCTTGGTTGATCATACGGATGTTAATCCGCGCGTGCGCGAGTGCCGCGAAAATACGTGCGGCAACCCCACGAGTACGGCACATGCCTCTTCCAACGACAGCGATCAGCGCAATTCCGTCCTCCATATCCAGACTGTCGGGCTGCACCGCCTTCGTGATATCTGTGCGAACCTCATTTTCCATGCCGCGAATGTAGTGGGAATCGACAATCACCGTCATCGAATCGATACTCGAAGGCATATGCTCAATTGGAATCCGCCGATTTGCCAGCACGCCCAGCACATCGCGGCAGAAGCCGATCTGACTGTTCATCATGTCCTTGTGGATATTGATCGCCGTGAAGTCCTTTTTCCCGGCAATTCCCGTGATCGTGTACACCGACAGTTCATCGTCCGTGCTGTCCGGAACAATCATCGTGCCCGGGTGATCAGGCGCGTTGGTGTTGCGGATGTTGATCGGAATGCCGGCGCTGCGTACCGGGAAAATCGCCGCCTCGTGCAGTACCGAAGCGCCCATATAAGAAAGCTCGCGTAGCTCGGTGTAAGTGATCGTGCGGATCACCACGGGATCTTCCACAATCCGCGGATCTGTCACCAAGAAGCCGGAGACGTCCGTCCAGTTCTCGTACAGCTCTGCCTTCACAGCGTCCGCCACGATCGAACCGGTCACGTCACTACCGCCGCGGGAAAATGTTTTCACATAGCCATCCGCTCCGCAGCCGTAAAAGCCCGGAATCACGGCGTATTCGAGTTCCAAGAGACGCTCGTGCAGTGCAGCAGCCGTTTTCTCTGTATCGAGCGTGCCGTCCGGACGGAAGAAAATGACATCCGCCGCGTCCACGAAGGCAAAGCCCAGATACGCCGCGATGACCTTGCCGTTTAAATATTCCCCACGGCTTGCGGCATAATCCTTTCCGGCTCGCGCACGGAAATTCTCTGCGATCACGGAAAACTCATCCGCCAGGGAAAGCTCCAGCCCCAGCCCTGCAATAATCTCATCATAGCGCGCCTGAATCGCATCGAGCTGCGTCTTGAACGCAAGTCCCTGCTCCGCCAGCGCATAGCAGCCGTAGAGCATGTCGGTCACTTTTGTATCTGTGGAAAAGCGCTTCCCCGGCGCAGACGGTACTACATAACGGCGCTGTGCGTCCGCACGAATAATCGCAGCCGTCTTCTGAATCTGCGCTGCGTCTGCGAGACTGCTTCCGCCGAATTTTACTACTTTTATTGCCATACCTCATTTTGGAGCAATGTTGCCCCGACCCTCCTTTATTGGTTTCTCTCCAGAGACAGCTGTGCCGCATATCCGGAAAATGATCCACATATTAGTATATGCGCTTTCTATGAAAAAATCAATGGGAAAATACCACATTTTTTCCAGTTTTCGACTGTTTATTTTTACGATACGTTTGTATCCTCATGGCGGACACGCGGCGACTTATTCCCAAATCCGGTCATACCGATCGTCCTCGTCCACCCATCCCGGCAGAATATGCGGGCGCATCGCAAAGACCAGCAGCAGCATCGACAACAGGCAAAGTGGATCGCCGCTCAGTGTGCGGATCACGTAGGATAAAATATAATCCGAAGTCGCGTGGCCTGTTTCGGTTAGCCGCGAAATTCGCTGCACCATCGGAACAAGAACCGCCAGAAATCCGACTGCGGTGTTGACCACGGCGATAATCCGGAACAGAATCCGCGTCCACAGCGGCATCTTCAGCACCAGTAGCATCAGCAGCAAAAAGAACAAAGCGACCTGTGTCCAGTGCACCAGACTCGGCGAAATACACGCAATCAGCGCAAGCACACCGGTGGGGATCAGCACCATTCCTGTATACCTTCGAATCAAAAACAAACAGACAACGCCCAACAGAAAGCTCGCCGCTAACGTTACCCAATAATCATAATATTGCGTATAAGACGGCATGCTAATCAGGAGATTCGCCGTATTCGCACAGAGCAGCAGCGCACAGATTCCTGCAAGCAGCGGCAGTTTGGATTTCGGCGAAAGATAATAGGGATAAATTGTCAACGCAAAAGCCTCCTTTGATCGCAATGACACAGCGGCAATACCGCCGCACGCGATGTCGTAGGCGGTATTGCCAATCATTTCTATTAGTATACACTTTTTTTGGAAAGCTGTCAAATCGTACTTGACAGATGCATGCGTTTGTGCTAAAATTGTTCTGCGGTAAATTGTTTTGACACGAACTGTTTTAACAAAAGCTGTTCGGAATCGAACAGCTTTAGCAAAAGGAGGTGTTTTCTATGGGTCAAGCGGAGGATTCGGAGGATCTCGAATCGATGGAGTATCTTTGCTTCGAGATCCACCGGCTCGATCGTCTGATCGCGCACAGCCACTGTCCTGGCTCTGTCCATCAGACCGCCAATCAGCTGACGGCGCGTCACGGCTATTTGCTGCGCTATTTATATGAGAACCAGTCGCAGGATATTTTTCAGCGGGACATCGAGAAGAAATTTTCGCTGAGCCGCTCTACTGTGACAGTGACGCTGCAGGTGATGGAGAAAAACGGTCTGATCCTACGGGAAAGCGTCGATCAAGACGCACGGCTCAAGCGCATTACGCTCACGCAAAAGGCACGTGATTTGCATCGGCAGATTGAAAACGAAATCGAGTCTTTTGAGGCGTATGCAACCGCAGGCGTGACGGAAGAGGAGCGCACCGTATTTTTTACGGTGATCCAGAAGATGCGCAAAAATCTTTGTAATTCTGAAAAGGGAGGAAACTGATTTATGATTCGTAAGCTCATGCGATCCATTCGGGAATATCGGCTGGTATCGCTGCTTTCCCCGATTTTTGTCACCATGGAAGTCGCGATGGAGGTCATTATTCTGTTCTTGATGGCAAAGCTGATTGATGAGGGGATCGATGGAGACGGTGGCATGGATGCTGTGACGCACTACGGCGTCATTTTGCTTTGCTGCTGCGTGCTGTCTCTGCTGTTTGGCGTACTCGCCGGACATTTCGCGGCATATGCCTCTGTTGGCTTTGCCAAAAATCTGCGACACGACATATTCTACCGCGTACAGAACTTTTCGTTCTCGAACATCGACCGATTTTCTGTCGCGAGCATTGTCACGCGTCTGACGACTGATGTGACGAATGTGCAGAACGCCTATCAGATGATCGTCCGCACGGCGCTGCGTTCGCCGATGATGCTGATTTTTTCGATGATTATGGCGTTCCAGTTCAGCGTCAAGCTGTTGCTGATTTTCCTCGCCGCGATCCCGATTTGAACCGACCCCAAAAAGTTAGATAAAACTAGAAACCGAATTTTATGCAAAGC
>JAJQAB010000139.1 GCA_021203985.1 Ruminococcus sp.
CTTGGTCGACTTCGATAAATTATTACATGTTGTCTACTAAAATTGATTTCTGTGATTTTCGCGGTGCTGCTCTTGCATTTTCTCGGAAACTATGGTATACTATTGTTACAAAAAATATACGGAAAGCATCGAAAAAAACCTGGATGATTTATAAAAGTAGAATCATATTACGTAAGGAACGGAGGGATGATTTTGAAACAGATTTACTTTATTTATAACCCGAATTCCGGCAGAGCATCGATCGGTTCACATCTTGACATAATCCTCGATCGCTTTACTTCGGCTGGCTATCAGGTTACCGTGCATCCAACACAATACCGCGGCGATGCGACTGCCTGCGCAAAGATGGTGTGTGATTCTGGATGCTACGATCTGATTGTTTGCTCGGGCGGAGATGGTACACTCAATGAAGTGATTAATGGCTGTATGACGAGCGAGAAATCGTGCGAGATCGGCTATATCCCGTTTGGCTCAACCAACGATTTCGCGTGGGGAATCGGGATTCCGAAAAACCCGAAGAAAGCGGTCGCGTGCATCTTAAACGGCGAACCAACGCCGTGTGACGTGGGACGCTTTAACAAAAAAAATTTCATCTATATCGCTGCGTTTGGCATTTTTACCGAATTTTCGTATCAGACGCCGCAGAAGTTCAAAAATGTACTGGGATATGCGGCTTATATTTTGAACGCGTTTTTGAAGATGCCAAAAATTCACTCTTGCCACATGCGGATTGTCCATGATAGCGGCGTGATTGAGGATGAGTTCATCTATGGCATGGTGACCAATTCCACATCTGTGGCGAAGCAATTGTTCTTGTCTGATGTGCAATTTGACGATGGTTTATTCGAAGTGATGCTGATACGAAAGCCGGCAAATTTGGTGGAATTGTACAAGCTGGTGACTGCGTTTTCGAAAATTCAGATCGGTTTCAAAAAGCGATACCTGTGCTATTTTCGCACCTCGAAGCTGTGCGTGATTAATCTGGATGACAAGCCGGTTCCCTGGACAATCGATGGCGAATATGGCGGCACAGATAAAGTCAATGAAATTTCAATTCTGCAAAAGGCAGTCACGTTCCGCATTGATCCGGCGTTTCGGGAACAAGCGAAGGAATTCAACAATACCGGCATTGCCAATGTCATTCCGTCCAAGGAAAAGCTGTTATTAGACGAAAGAAGAGAAGGGGAGTGAGGTGCAATGCCAGACTGTCAATTTCATATCCATTGTTCGAATGGCGAGGTTGGTGCGTATGCATTTCTGCCCGGTGATCCGGGACGCGTGCCGCAAATCGCGTCTTATCTGACTGATGCGAAACTGATTGCGCAAAATCGGGAATTCACTACCTACACAGGCTTGCTCGGTGATACGCGCGTCAGCGTGACCTCTACGGGGATCGGCGGTCCGTCCGCGGCAATTGCCATGGAAGAGCTTGCCGCACTCGGAACGCACACCTTCCTGCGCATCGGCACGTGCGGCGGTATACAGCCAGATCTAGACGCAGGAACGCTGCTGCTGCCAACCGGAGCGATTCGCATGGAGGGCACGACACAGGAATATCTGCCGCTTGCGTTTCCGGCAGTGCCGGATTTTACACTGCTGTCACAGCTGGCCGCTGCCGCACAGCGCAGCGACTTTTCCTACCGAATGGGTGTGGTGCACTGCAAGGACTCCTTCTATGGTCAGCACGCTCCGGAAACCATGCCGGTAGGGAAGCGGCTTCAATTCGACTGGGACGCGTGGAAGGCAGCAGGCGCGCTTGGCTCGGAGATGGAGTCGGCGGCGCTGTTTATCGTTGCTGCGGTGCGGCATTTGCGCTGCGCAACTGTACTCCAGACGATCTGGAATCAGGAGCAGAAGCGCGTGAACTGTGCCTCGGATGCGAAACAGGACGATATGACGTACGCCATTCAAACGGCAGTACGGGCGATGGAAGCCGTCATTGCGACGGATTACGCTGGAACGGGAGGATGAAACACACAATTGGCACATATATTTTGTATTGAGGACGATGGCGGAATTCGAGAACTGATTTTGTGCGCATTGCAGTCCGGCGGCTATACGGTCGAGGGATTTTCCAGCGGGAAAAAATTTTTTCGCCGCTTGCAGGAAAAACAGCCAGATTTGATTCTGCTGGATATTATGCTGCCGGATGAGGACGGCATCTCGATCTTAAAGCGATTGAAGGCCGAAGCTCTGACGGCGCAAATCCCGGTCATTATGCTTTCGGCAAAATCAACGGAGATCGATAAGGTAATCGGACTGGAAAATGGCGCGGACGATTATATTACAAAGCCGTTTGGCATTATGGAAATACTTTCGCGCATCAAGGCGGTGCTGCGGCGCAGTCGATCGGAAACGGAAAAGCCATCGCATCTGCTCAAAGCGGAGGACGTGGTACTCGATTTAGATCGGCGCAGCGTGTTCTTCGAAGAGCATGAGCTGGCGCTGACGTATAAGGAATTCGAACTGCTGGCGCACTTGATGCGAAACCGCGGGATGGCAATTTCGCGCGATCGGTTGTTGGAAGAAGTTTGGGGATTTCAGTATGAGGGCGAAACAAGAACGGTAGATGCGCACATCAAGACACTGCGGAAAAAAATGGACGCGGCAGGGTGCCATAATCTCATTCAAACCGTTCGGGGGTACGGGTATAAGATCGGAGACTAACAGATGATGAACTGGATCGCATGGGGATTATTTGCATTGACGTTTGTACTGCTCGTAATTTTACAGTTGGTACATATGCATCAAAAGCACAGCTTGCAGCTGAAATATCGGGAGGAGCAGCACAAGCTGACGGCATCACAGCAAAAGCTGATGATGATTCAGAAGGATCTGAATCACGAACGGGACATTATCGAGCGGATTCAGGAGCACATGGTAGAGGGCATTCTGATCCTGGACGATACGGACAAAATTCAGCTGGCAAACCGAACGGCGGTGGCACAGCTTCGGATCGACAAGGATGACTGGGATAACAAGTCGATTTTTATCCTTACGGATAACCAAGACTTTTTGGATGCGCTGCGAAAATCCAAGACCGCGCAGCATCCGCATGTGCGGCACACGCTGAAGATTGATGAAAAGTACATTCGTGCATATATCAATCGGATTGAAATGGGCGGTATTTACGGCTCGATTATCCTGCTGGTTGATATTACCTATAGCGTGAAGGCAGAGAAAATGCGGCAGGAATTTACGGCAAATGTTTCGCATGAGCTAAAGACACCGCTGACGACCATAAAGGGATTTGGTGAAATGTTTGGCTGCGGCATGATCACGCAGAAGGAGGACATGCAAAAGTACGGCGCAATGATTGAACGAGAGAGCAAACGACTTTTGTTTTTGATTAACGATATCATTCGCCTTTCCGAAATCGAAGAACAGACTGAGTTTTTAAACACGCCGGTAGATCTGGAATCCTCTGCGAAAAACGCCCTGCAAATTCTCGGTCCGATGATTCAGCACAGTGAGATTCACGTGACGCTCGAGGGCAGTTGTCTGCTGATGCACAGCAACGAGAACTATATACGAGAGCTTTTTGTGAACCTGGTTGACAACGCCATCAAATACAACAATATCGGCGGTTCGGTGCGTATCTCCATCAGTCGTGTCGAACAGCAGGCGAAAATCGTCATTTCGGATAATGGCATCGGAATTCCGCTTCATGCGCAAAGCCGCATTTTTGAACGCTTTTACCGCGTGGACAAAAGCCGCTCGAAGCAGCGCGGCGGAACGGGACTGGGGCTTTCGATTGTAAAGCATATCGTAGACTATCACAATGGAACGATTTCACTGCGCAGTGAACCGGGACATGGGACAGAGATTACGATTCTGCTTCCGATTCAGCATGTATAACCGCAGCACCGCACAAGGTAACGATTCACGTCCTTGTGCGGTGCTTTTTATATCTTTCAAAAAATGTGATTACGATTTAGGCTGCTCTGCGCTTGCTTTTTCGTCTGTTTTGCGAATCAGCGCACGCTTGATCTTGCCGCCCAGTGTTTTCGGAAGTTCGTCTACGTATTCGATGATACGCGGATATTTGTAGGGCGCAGTCGTGTGCTTAACGTGGTTCTGCAGTTCCTTTGTCAGTGCATCGCTCGGCGTATATCCTTTTGTCAGAACGACCGTAGCTTTTACAACCTGTCCGCGAATTGGATCAGGCGCAGCAGTAACGGCACATTCCAGGACAGCCGGATGCTCGATCAGTGCACTTTCTACTTCGAACGGACCGATCCGATAGCCAGAGCACTTGATAACATCGTCATTTCTGCCGACAAACCAATAATAGCCGTCTGCATCGCGCTCAAATACATCATGCGGACAATAGCTGCCGCCGCCGAGGACTTCCTGCGTCATTTCCGGGTTGTTGTAATATCCAACAAACAGACCAGTCGGCCATGCGGTATCGAGGTTTTGCATAACCAGTGCGCCGTGCTCATTGTCCTCTGCCGGCTTGCCATCATCTTCGCGCAAAAGCGTGATGTCGTATAGCGGAGAGGGCTTGCCAGTAGAGCCAGGCTTCGGCGTGATCCACGGGAAATTCGCCAGCAGAACAGAACCTTCCGTCTGACCGAATCCCTCACGAATTTCCTTACCGGTCAGTTCCTTCCAGCGATAAAATACCTCCGGATTCAGCGGCTCGCCAGCTGTTGTAAAGTTCTCCACGCTCGAAAGATCATAGGACGCAACATCATCCTGCAGCATGAAGCGGTACATTGTTGGCGGCGCACAAAAAGTTGTCAGCCGATAGTCCTGGATCTTTTGCAGCAGCTTTGTCGGGACGAATTTATCCATATCATAGGCGAACTGTACCGCGCCACAAATCCACTGACCGTAGATTTTGCCCCAGCCAAATTTCGCCCAACCGGAGTCGGAAACGCTCATGTGCAGCTTGTTTTCCTGAACCTGATGCCAGTACTTCGCCGTAACAATGTGACCGAGCGGATGTGTATAGTTATGCTTGATCATCTTCGGTTCACCGGTTGTGCCGGAGGTGAAATAAACCAGCATCGTATCCGTTGCCACCGTACCCGCTTCGCCTACAGGCCGGTCAAATTTCATAGAATAAGCGGAAATTTCATCCTGATAGCTGTACCAGCCGTCACGCGAGCCGTTTACGAGCACGAGATTTTGAATCGTCGGGATCGATGGGCATGCCTGTTCGACCTGATCGATGACATAGGCATCATCCAGGCAAACCATCGTGTGAATTTTTGCGCTGTTTCCGCGACAGATCAGATCCTTTTTCGTCAGCTGCAGCGAGCCAGGAATCACAATTGCGCCGATTTTGTGCAGTGCTACAGCGCATACCCAGTATTCCCAGCGGCGGCGCAGAATCAGCATGACAACTGATCCCTTGCGAATGCCGAGATGCAGGAAATAGTTGGCAGCCTGATTCGAGAGGCGGGAGATGTCTGTAAATGTAAACGTTCTCTCTTCGTCATGGTCATTGCACCATACGAGCGCTCTTTTCTTAGGCTCTTGCTTTGCCCATTCGTCAATAATGTCAAAGCCAAAGTTGAAATCTTCCGGGATGTTCACACGGTAATTTTGTTTGAAGTCCTCATAGCTGTCAAATTCGATACGAGGTAAATATTTGTCGAGCAGCATAAGCAGATTTTCCTTTTTTTGAAATTTTCGACAATTTCTTTTGAAACGCATTGGTTTTTGCGATGCAAGTGCATTGCAGCATGTCAGAAAACAGCACACAGTGCGCCGCTTTCAGACAACTTTTTTTATACCGCATTTTGAATGGGATGTCAAGTAATTTTTCTCATTTTCCTGCAATTGCAGGATCACACGAAAAAAATCTCATCACCCAAGCGCAATGACAAGGTTTTTTACGGAATTTGGTACGCCTGATGCGATTCGAACGCACGACCTTCAGAGTCGGAGTCTGACACTCTATCCAGCTGAGCTACAGGCGCATAAGGATCATGAGAATCCATAGTGTCAATCACACAAATTCAAGCAAGCCAGTGACGCATTAATTTTTTTATATTATAGCACAGCCGCGTCAAATTGCAAGAGCTAAAAATTCGAATTCGAAAAAAATTTACATATTGGATTCCTATGATTGATAGATCCTTTGGAGCAGCTGCCAGGTACAGACTGCCGCATCTGCCGAAATACTCGACAGCGTTGCCGCACAGAAGCACCAGCTTTGCGAGAGCGCGGGGAAGGACCAGCTGGCTTTCGCATCGGCAAGCGTCAGCTCTGCACAGCTCGAATCAATCGTAAGCTGTGCCATAGCGGCTGGCTCGTGCGTTAGGCGATTATGCGAACGCGTCCCAACGAGCAGAAAGCTCCAGATAAATCCCCATAGCATGATATAAAGAACTGCTGCGAGAAAAATACGCCGCAGACGTTTTGATTTTTGTGTTTGCATTTTTGTTCTCCTTGGATCGCGATGGCTTCGAAGTGCCGCTTTAAGAACCGCCGTTTGTTTTTTGCAGTTTGTATAGCGTTTCCGCCAGGGCTTTTCCCACAAGCTTACCGGCGTACTGTACCTGTTCCAGTGTATTCCCGTGCGTCCCGATTTCTATTAGGAGACTTCCGGTTGTGAGATCCTGATTGTACTTGCGGTAGTCGAAGAGTATCGGTCTTGTCAGACCCGGATAGCGCTGTTCCATGCAGGTCTGCAGCCGACAGGCAAAGTGAAAGTTCTGCAGGTAGTTCGGCATATCCATCGTGCCATCGTCACAGCCGGATATGATCATCACCTGTGTGGCTTCCTTCCCATCGATTTCCACGACAGGCTGAAGCAATGTGTTTCCATCCTGAATCGCGTCTCGGTGAATGTCCAGCACCACGCAAATGGAGGGGTATTCCGCTAGAATTGCCTTGACCGTCTCTGCGCTTCGCTCATAAGCGCCGTTGTAGGACGGGTAATCGTGAATTGTCGTGTCGTGGATCATAGCAATGCCTGCCGCTTCGAGCTGCTGCGTTATAGTATCTCCCACGGAAACCACATTATACGCGGGATCGGTTGTGCGATAGTTAAAGCTTGTGTCGAAGGTGGAATGAACGTAAGGCTCAAAGGATTCGGTCGTATGCGTGTGCATAATCAGCACCTGTGGCTCGTCGCTTTCGAGATCGATGGTGAAAGCCGGTGCAAGCTTGCTTTCCGCGAGCAGCGTTTCGTTCGACAGATTCTCTTATTCTACACCTGACCGGCAGTGGAAAGCGAAAAAAATCGTGTGCCGGAATATGTACCGTAGGAGGTGCATTGTACGGTTATCTCCAGATCCAAATTCCAGCTGGTGGGATAGGGCTTTTCGCCTGGATTTTCCGAAGCGCTTTCTGTTGCTGAGAACGCCGCATCGGCATCTGCGGAAACGACCGTCTCTTCCTGCCAGCCGTAGCCATCCGAAGCGACATTCCATTCCGAATCCGCCGGCTGATCATACCAAGGGTTAGTGTCGGCAGTTTCGCTTCCTGTTGGAGACGCGGCGGCGGAGCTTACCTGACTGCTGCTCTTCTGTAATACGGCAGTCAGCGGCAGCGATGCCATCACACCGAGAAAACAAAGGAAAAACCAACTTCGACGTCTGTGTGTTCTTCGCATCTGCCAAAACTCCTTATTGAATGATTTTACGGGTAATTTAGAGAGAACCTGCATAAAGCAATTGTAGTCAGAACGCATGCCGCCCCCTAAGAGGATGCCGCGAGCGCATACGCCATATAGGTTTCCGTATCGACACCGCCGGGACGGTTGTACTTGCCAAGTCCGTACAGACAGGACGGATCTCTGGTGATAAAATTTGGCTGCTCGAGACTGGTCAGTGTGATTTGAAAGTCTGCTTCCAGAAGCACGGGTTTGCTTTCCTCGCTGACAAAGCCGTATGGATAGGCGAATACGATCGGCTGTATTTGCAGCTCCTCGGAAAAGCGCGTTTGCAAAAGTACCAGATCCGCCGCCAGAAGATCGTGATAGCTTTCCTCAGACTTGCCCTCTATTTTCGCACAGCCCTGCCGCAGATCTATGCTGTGCATGTCGTACGTGTGGCTTCCTAGCTCCACAGCCCCGGACGCAGTGAGCTACTGCAGATCCTGCCAGGTGAGGTAGGAATATGCATCGTTATGCGGCGCGTCCGGTGCAAAGACATCAGCAAACGCGCCGACAACCGTGACAATTGCACACATGTGATAGGCTTCCAGCAAGGGCAGCACTGTACTGATCTGGTTGTACAGCCCATCGTCAAAGGTCAGCAAAACCAGCTTCGGCGGCAATGTGCCAGTCCCGGCGGTATAGGCGATGAGATCTTCTGTGGAAACGGTTTCATAGCCGTTTTCCTGTAAATACTGCAGGTCAGATTCGAACGTCTCAGGTGAAATGCAAAAATCTGTTTCCGGCAGATCTGTGACACTGTGATATAACAGCACCGGGAGGAACACGCCGCCGGTACGGTTGACTGCGGCAAAGTGTTCGCGCCCGAAATGTGTGAGAAACACGGCGGCAAGAATCAGCGCCAGATCGAGTACGGCGTATCGCAACAGCTTGCGAAAATTCCAACTGTGATACATTGCGGTTCACTTCCCTGCCATCCTATTATGCGGCATGACAGGGAAGTATGTGCTAGATTCGCACCCAAAAATTTTCATTGGATATTGACATTTTTGGCAGTTTACGTTATAATAAGAGGTAGTACAACGTAAAGACCGTGCGAAGGGTTTTGCACGGCGCTGTAATTATAGAAAAGAACCGCTTTCGATTGCTAGAATTTTGTGCATGTCGACCGAAAAGCGGGACGGAGAGGAATCACCTATGGAGAAAGCAAAAGGGAGAACACCAGTGAAAATTTCTGCTTCTCCATGGAAGCTTACATTGCCGGGGAAAATTTTAGCGGTCTGCATTTGCCTGTTGCCGTTTCTCACGCGTACCGTCAATCTTACGCTTTCCAGTGAAGAAAAAAGCGCCTATTTTTTATCGTCTGATCAGGTCGTGGATTTTGAACAATATTGCCGCGAAATCGGACTGATCGTTATTGCAGTGGCGGCGCTGGCGTGGTTTGTGTATGAAAGAATCACTATGCTGCCTCGGCGAAAGATGCCGATGATGCGTGTGACGACTGTGATCATGCTTTGCCTGGACGGTTATCTGCTGCTCGGCCTGATTTCATCGATCGCATCGGATGAACAGTTTGCCGTATGGTTCGGCAGCTATCAGCTGTATGAGGGCTATGCTGCGCTGGTGGGCTATGCCGTGGTGTTCGCCGCCGCGTGGTATTGGGTCGACCGAAAAGAGGTCGTCCAATTTGTCGAAAACTGTCTCACGGTTCTCGCGATCGTGTTGGGTGTTCTGGTGCTCTTGGAGCATCTGGGGTACTGCTACTATAACAGCGCGCTAGTACAGCTTCTTGGCAATTTGAACGGGATGGTATCTTATGAAAGCGCAACGCTGACGTTTGGCAATTCCGATTACCTCGGGATGTATGCGGCAATGCTGCTGCCACTCATGACGGCGCTGATCTTCTGTGCGGAGAGCGCCAAAAAAATGCTGGTGCGTATTGTCGCGGCAGTGCTGATGGGCACGGTGCTGATTCTCACAGAGGTCGTGAATACAATTTTAATTGGATTTGGCATCACAGCAATCTTCTTGCTGATTTGGATGTTTCATACTGGATGGAAGCGTGTGGCGAAGCTCTCGGTGACCGGGGCGGCTGTGATCGCAGTTGTTGCCGGCGGCTTTGGGTTTGTGTATACGCGAAGCGGCGATACGCTCTCGGAAAAGCTCTATCACACGATGGTGGGAATGGAACAGGAAGAGACGTTCCGGCTGCTGCGCCTTGCACTGGACGGTGACACGGTTACGCTGGAAAATGCGGATACCGTTCTGAACGTGACCGCAGAGAGCGAGACGCTTTCGGCGGAGACGCTGACGTTTGTGTGCAACGGAACACAGGTCGTACCGCAGGAATCAGACGGCACGCTGACATTCGAAGAAGAAGCGCTGGAACACTGCCAAATCACCGTTGAGGACGGCTATTTGTCCTTCCAGCTTGGCTATGTGACACCGGTTAAGACGATTCGCACGGCAGATGGCTGGCAGGCGGTCGGGATTGGCGAAACAATTTTAAACGAAGTACCGCAAGTCAGCAGCTCAAAGTGGCTGTGGCAGCGTTACCCATATTTGAACGGTCGTGTTTTTGTCTGGGCGAACACCGTTTCGGTTTTGGACGATTGCTGGCTGATTGGTCACGGTCCGGCAACGACGCTGTTCTATCTGAACCAAAATGATTTGCCTGCACTGCTGAATATTTTCAGCACCTATGCCTTGTACAACAAGCCGCATAACTGGTATCTGCAAATGGCGCAGGATACCGGTGTGCTTTCGGCACTTTTGGTGATTGCGATGCTTCTTGTGTTTACTGTATGCGGATGTCGTCGATGTCTCGGATCGCGCACCCAATGGAGTGCCTGGCGCACGGGCCTGTGGCTCGCTGTGATTGCGTACGGCTTGACGTGTCTGATGAGCGACAGTCTCATCTACCACGCGCCCATGTTCTGGTTCTTGTTTGGAATCGGCGTGCGCGAGATGACGACACCGCTGCAGGAAGAAAAGTCTGCATAATGTTACGGATCGGCGCAGATCGGAAAGAATCCGCGGTTCGGTGGTCGGCGGATCGCGATTTGGTGGTTTTAGCGCTGCGCCTGTGACGACAGATCAATGAAAGAGAGGATAAAAATTATGAAACAAACAGAAAAATGGAAAAAGACGCTGCTGCGATGGGTAGGTGTCGCGGCGGCAGCGGCAGTAATGATTACATCGAGTCCCTTTACATATGCATATGGGTGGACACTGTAAGCACGGAATATGAGATGTCGATTTTGGACACAGAGACAAGAAATGGTTATGCGATCGTCTCTGCGCAGGACATTGCGACATGGGATGTTACCTTGCATGTGGGCGTTTATATTGATGCAGATATGGATTGCTGTGTCAAAGGAGCAGAAGTGCAGTGGTCGGTAAGCGATTTGCCTTGGATTCCGTTTCACAAATATGGTAGACGTATCAACATATAGTATAGAAGAACAAGAAATTTCTTACAGCGGCGGTACGTTTTTTTCGAATTTCACACCATATTGTTTTGCAGAGCCTGCAAAATAAGGTTTGTATTATCATGAGAGAAACCATCTCGTTTATTCGACCACAAATGCTTATGCACAAACGCGTTCTGCATATAATGGCGTAACAATTCGTCAGTATGGCGAAAATCAGGTTTATATGGGAGAAGTTGAGTATTACGCTTCACAGGAGGACAGGGATGCAGGTCAAAAAACATATGACGAAAATCTTGTTTTTGACGTGCAATATGAGCAGGGGATTGCATATATTGAAGTTCCCTATATTGAACAAGAATATTTTGAAGAAACATCGGAACGGGTGGAACTTCCGTATTATGATCCGAATTTAGAACCCGGCACGTCGATTCCGGCAGAATGTGATTTCTTTACTTTGATGGGTTTTGACTTAACGTTTTTTGGTGAATCATCAGATGAGTTCCTACTGATTACATTTGATATTGTTTTGAAGCAAGGAACGCCAGCAGGTACATATTCGGTTAATCTTGACAGCGCAGTAGATGAAAGTAAAGGGATGTACACCGGACTGACGAATTCCTCAGTCGTGTTTGTAGAACCGGCTTCTCTGAACGGCTTTACCATTGTTGTAGATAAGAATACACCACCTGCTGAAACCACCACAACCACTGAAGCAACAATCACCACCGAAACCACGACTACGTCCGAAACTGTGATCTATCAACCAGATCCGCTGCTGCTTGAGACGGAAAAGACGCTGTATGTCGGACAGTCGGCGGAGATCACGGCATATAATGTCGGGAATAACAAAATTGTATGGGTGTCGAGCGATTCGAATGTTTTGAGCGTGGCGGAAGGAAGTGCAGATGCCACTGCGACAATTCGGGGCGTGAGTCCGGGCACAACGACTATGGTTGCTCTTGTGGGCAACGGTTCGAATACAAAGTTTCTAATGTGCGAAGTGACGGTTCTTCCTGCGGAAAGCACGTCTATCCTATGCGGCGATGTGAACTGCGATGGATATGTTGCCTTAAATGATGTGATTCTACTGATGAAGTATACGGGGCGATTTGTTGAATTTGAAGATTCCCAGCTGGAAAATGCAGAATACAACGGCGATGGACAGGTCAATGCCAATGATGCGCTTGTGCTTCTCAAGTTCCTGTCACAGAAGATTGATAGCTTACCCTATGATGGCTAATGGTACATCGAATGCGTCATCCTGCGTGATGGCATCTCTCGATGCACCGGCTACAGGCGCATCGAGAGATGCCACGCTTGTAACTGCATATCATGAAAGAAGAGAATGATCGTATGAAAAAACAGGACAATTTAAAAAAAGCAGCGCTGCGCCTGATCGGAATTGCGGCGGCTGCGGCAGTAACGATTGCGTCAATTTCCTTTTCAAACGTTTCCGCGGAGAATACCGCGAAGGACGACTTTGAGCTTTCGATTCTGGAGACGTCAACCAAAAGCGATGTCTATACCGTTTCTTCCCAGAATACCGCAGAAGGTAATGTTACCGTGCATGTGGGCGTCTACATCGAATCGGAAGACTGGCCGAGTGACGACTATATCGAAATGGCATGTGCAAGATGGGCAGCAAGCGACTCGTCTTGGATGCACTTCACCAACATTTCCGACCTGACGGAAAAGAGCTCCACATAGCAGACCTTTTCTTATAGCGGCGGTACGTATACCTCGCGGTTTACGTATCCCTATTGCTTTGTGAAAACGCTCAAAATTGGCAAGAACCAGACGGAAACAACGCGATCCATTATGGTAACCACATCGTCCTGCGAATACGACCCAACCTTCGGCGCGGTGATTTATCAGGCAGGCGAAAACCAGATTCACTTTTCGTATGAATGCTACGCCTCGCAAGAGGACAGAGAAGCGGATCTCGAAGCAGGAACGACTTCCCGAAAGCAAGTGATCGATTGCTATTGCGATGTGCAGTATAACAGCGAGGGCACGCCGTACTATTCGTATATCTACATTCGGCAAGACACCTTTGCGGAGCAAACGAAGGTGGTCGAGCTGCCGTGCTATGATCCGAGCCTGGAGGTCGATGCGCCTGTTCCGGAGAAGTGTGACTACTTTATGATGATGTATTACGGCACGGTGGCAATGGAATTCTTTGGCGAATCGTCCGATGAATTTCCGCTGGTGACGTTTGATATCGTCTTAGAACAGGGGATTTCGGATGGTATTTATTCCGTAGATCTCGACCCTGAGGACAGCACATTGACGGGATCGACTTCTCGGATCGTAAACGCGGCTTCGCTGAACAGTATCACCATCATTGTCGATGAAAATGCGCCGCCTGCCACGACAGAGGCCACTACGACAACCACAACCGAAACCGAAACCGAAACTGAAACCACGACCACTCCGATCCGCAACAGCGACCACACAAACCACCGTGACCACGGCTACACAAGCCACCACGACTACAACCACAACGACTTCTGATGCGCCGCGTCCTCTGAAAGCACAGCCCAGACAACCACGATTACGACTACAACAGAAACGACAATCGTCAAATCCTATCCGCTGCTGCTGGACACGAAAAAGACGCTGTATGTCGGAAATTCGGACGTGATCAAGGTTTATAATGCCGAAGATAGTCAGATTGCATGGGTGTCGAGCGATTCCAGTATTCTGAATGTGGACGGAAGCGCGAAAACGAGCGCGGTGATTACGGGAGAGAGTCCGGGCAAGGTCAGCCTGTATGCCATTGTCGATGGCAAGGCACTGATTTGTGAGGTAGCGGTTTTATTGGACGGCGGATTGATGATGTGCGGTGATGTGAACCGTGATGAAGCAGTTGCGATGAACGACCTGATTCTGCTGCTGCGCGGTCAAATTGGAACGGTGGAGCTAAATTACTACAAGAAGAAAAACGCGGACTGCGATGGGGACGGGCAGAATACGAGCTTAGATGCGCTTGTACTCCGTCAGTTTCTAATCCAGTTTATCGAAAGCTTACCGTCTGATCCGGCGGAGACGTGATCCGGATTGGTGGCACAGCATAGAAAAAGAGAGACATGGGTTTTCAGTTGAACCCGTGTCTCTCTTTTTTTGTTGACCTAAGAAAGGGAAGCAAGGGAATGCTTTCCGATTGCGGTCGAAATTATTCGCTGACAGTCGTTTCTACAACTGTCGTTTCGTCATCGTCAGTCGGTACAGAGCCGTCCGGATTCAATCCAACCGCGATCCGTGCATAGGTCAGCAGAATCTGATAAGCATCCTGAATGGAAATCGTGCCGTCATTGTCGAAATCCGCCGCAACGCTCTGCGCAACGGTCAGTTCCATATCCAGACCAGCAGAACGCTTTGAATAAGCGAGCAGCGTCTGATATGAATCCTGGATGTCAATGCTGCCGTTATTGTCCAAATCGCCGACCTTGAAATAACGTACCGAGTCATCGTGCGCGATAGAATCGATCTCGAATCCCAGCTCTGTTTCTGAGTAGTCGAAGCTATTAAGCGCAGTAACTGCACCACTATTCATCAGTGCGCGAACGGCAAGATACCAGTTCAACTCAGTGCCACCGCTCGGAACGATGGTGTAAAGTGTCGAATCGCTTTCGCTGCAGATGAAGCTGTCGAATTCCATCAGATCGGTAAAGTCAGATGCCGTCTGAGATGCCTCTGCACCTGTTACTGTGGCAGAACCAACCTTCATCGAGTTCGGGGTTTCGGAGTGGAAGTAGCCATATGCAGCATAGTCCATATAGTCAAAGCCAGAGATCGTGCGCGCCAGCCGCAGCAAACCTTCTTCATTTACCGTATAATTTTTGCCGACAGAAAGCAGCCAGGTGGTAGTTTCTGCGGTTTCGTCCTTGGTCAAGTAGCATTCTGAAGCACTTGCATTAGTACCGCTTTCCGTCTGTACTGTTACGGCATCACCGTTTTCGTCTGTGATCAGTGTGGAAAGACTTGTGTAGAAATCAGCGTCAATCGTGGTATCCTTGCTCAGTATAATGCGATAACGGTTTGCGCAAAGCTCCGCAACATCCAACTGATCCTCACTCATGAGATAAACTGCATTGGTTTCATAGTCGAACGCAGAAGCGATAATCGTTTCGCTTTCGTCCAAGGATTCCAGGAATTCCGTGAAGTTTTCTGCATCCCATGAAACGGTGTCTGTACTTGTCGTACTGTTGTTCCATGTCGGGATCCCCACGCCAGTCTGATCACCGTATCCCCATGCGCCGCTGGTGTAGAGGAATGAGAACGTCTGTGTCGTTTCATCGAATGCGATCGAATCTGCCTGTACATAACCAGATTCCGCCAGATCGTTCAGCGCCTGCGTAAAGGCAGCAATCTTATCTGCATCTGTCATTGCTTTATAGTCGCTGCTGTCAACCAGGTCGCTCAGCGCGGATAATACACTGTTGGTTTCCGTCAGGCAATCATCAGATGTATAATCGATCACCTGAACGGAAACCGATGCAGACTGATCGTCCGAGGTTGCTGCAATGCCGGTGAATGTATCGCCGATGGTATTTGCGGAAACCAGGCAGCTGTAAATGCCATCACCGGCAATCAGGTCGCCGCTCGTGGAATATTTACCGTCATCCACCATAGTTGCGATAACATCTCCGGTCGAAGCGTTGACCAAGGAAACATCTGCATCAGAAGTCGCGTGGAAAATTGCCGATTCGCCAGGGAGTACCTGGTTCGAAGCAACAGACAGCGTGAGCGCCGCGGTGTCTGTATCGGCATTTGCTGCAGAAACCGGTAGTGTGGCTGCAGTACAGCTTGCAATGAAACTCAATGCAGCGAGTATGGAAATTGTCTTTTTCATAAATAATACCTCCGTAAAATCGGTTCCATTGAATGCGCCAACGCTCCGAGTGTCAAGCGAAGGCAATATTGATTCGGTGCGTTTGAAACAGAAAAGAAGCGTGCATTTTCTTTTTGCCAAAGCATCTGACGTGACTTGCACGATGCCAAATCCGCTTCCTTTCGTGAATCGCAGAAAGGGCATACAGCCCACAACGGTTCATAAGCAAATGATAACACGGTTTCTTTTCCTTGTCAAGTACAATTTGTGAACAATAGAAAAGAATGGCATATTGCACGAAATTTGTGCAAAGTTCACGAAATTTGGCTAATTTTACCCCAGGAATCCATGTCATCCTGCCGAATGTTTTTGGCTTCGTCGGATGAAAGTGTCAGAAAAAAACGAAGAAAACGCGCAGTATTTCGCCGCGCGTTTCTGATTTGAATGAATTCAGGCAAGAAGCGCCAGCAGCTCATCCAGTAATTTTTTCCCATAGGATATGACCACACTATCCCGGATAATGCAGGGTACATGCAGGATCTGATAGCGATTTCGCATGTCTGGATTCTGGCTGACATCGTAAAGATCCGTTTGAATGTGCGGATTTTGCATCGCAAGCAGCGCGGCGGCGTAGGCGGTCGGCGGACACATGCTGCAGGACAGCATCATGGCAATTTCCAGATGCATTGGCGGCAGCGTGGCGATTGTCTTTGCGGTGTGCGCAGGAAGGACTTCGCCGCAGGAAGCACTGTAAATCGAGGAAACGACCGTGTCAAATTCATGTCCGCCCGGCACGCCGTGAAATGTCAGCCTCAGCGGAAGACCGTCTGCACTGCAGAGGGAAATGGCAGGGTACTGTGTGCCGTCTTTTTTCGCAGGAACGATGCTGCAGCGGAACAGCTCAGAAAACGTGCATAGCGTCTGCATGAGACGAATTGCCTCCTTGGACTGCGCGGAATGATCGGATTCGATCTGCAGAACCAGCGGTTTTTTGAGATGTTCGAGCCGCCGCGACTTTCATCGGAAAGTGCATCGCAATCAGATGGCTTTTGCTGCGTTTGTGCTTTTGCGTTTGCAGCCACTTTATTTGGATTGGCTTTCCACTTTGCGGAGAGTGCGCGTTCCATCGATGTTGCGGCGACCGCACCGTCCGCGACTGCAGTTACGACCTGGCGCAGTGTCTTGTCACAGACATCGCCTGCAGCAAAGACGCCATCGATGCTCGTCTTTTGCGTGTGATCCATTCTGACATAGCCTTGCTCTGTCAGCACAAGCTGATCCTGAAACAGCGCGGTTTGCGGCTGATAGCAATGAACACGAAAACACCGAACGTGTCATGCGGCGGCGCATCATAGCGAATCTGCTCCTTTGTCTGGCAATCGTGCAGAATCGCGTAGCGCGGCAGGTCGTCTCCACCGATTTCGATCAGTTCAGTGTGATAGCGCACGGTGATTTTCGGATGCTGAAGCGCCCGATCAGCGACCGACTTCGCACAGGAAATGCGATCCTTCCGAATGCAAATCGTGACGTGCTTCGCATATTTTGCGAGGAACACAGCTTCCTGCGCGGCAGCATAACCGCCGCCGATGACAAAAACTTCTTTTCCGGCGAAAAGCGTCGCGTCACAGGTGGCACAATAGGTGACGCCGCGTCCCTGGTATTTTGCTTCCCCCAGAAATCCGGCTCGCCTTGGTGCGCTACCAGTCGCAAAGAGAATACTTCGCGCGCGGAACGTTCCCCTGTCCGTTTGTACGGCTTTGACGCTGCCTTCGAGTACGGCATTTGTGGCGCTTGCGTGGAGCAATTCTGTGCCGAACTGTTCTGCTTGCTGCCGAATCGTTTGCATGAGTACAGCGCCGTCAACATGCGTAACGCCAGGATAGTTGGCGACATCCGCAGTCAGGGCGATTTGTCCGCCGATTTGAGCTTGTTCGATCAAAAGTGTGCGGCACTTTGCGCGTGCGAGATAAATTGCCGCAGAAAGTCCTGCCGGCCCTGCGCCGATTATGATTCCATCATAGATGCTTGCTGTTTGTTCCATATGCGTTCTCCTTAAGCTTTCGGGCAACACGTGCTGCGAAAAAAGATTGCTGCTTTTCAGTAGCTTTTCTCGTTTGGGTGAAAATAAACGCGATCGTTTCACGATTGCTGCGTAAGTGCTGCCGAAAAACCGGGAAAATCGACTGGACAGAAAAAGACCGTTTTACTCACATAATGCGAAGTAAAACGGTGTATGATCCATATCAGAATCTGATGGAATCAGCATTTTGGGCTGTGACGAGACAGTCGGTCTAAAATAAAATGATGCACCTGATCGGGCTGAATATTCAGGACAATACCGAACTCCTGATACATTCTCGTCTCCGCAGCGTGCATGGCAGCCTCGTCTGCGGCGGCAAGCTTGTGCCCGGTGCTGCGTTTGTGTTCCTGTTGATGGTGGAGCGTGCACATCATCTGAATAATCTTCTGGTAATCGTCACTGCGCAAAATCCCCTGGAAAATGCCGCATCGTTCCCGACTGTCGCTGCACCATTCCTGTTCTTGATTTTCCGCCATCTCATCGATCAGCTGATAGATTTCTTCCTTTGTCAGAAGTGGGCGCAGTCGCTCAGCAGCACGGCTCACCGGAATGTAATAGGTCGAGTGAGATCCGTCCACCGGACGAAGCTTATAATATGCTCTTCCTCGTCATCGTGAAACGAACATGTTTCGCGACTGATCACCTGGCAGATGCCGGAGCTGCCGTAGGAGACGAAGTCATCAGGCTGAAATTGTGTATTGGATGTGTTGTGTGTCATTTCCATGGCATATTCCCTCCGTAATATTTTTTTGCAATTTTGCATTGTTGTTCATCGGATAGAGAAATCATGCGCAATCGCCACGCCGCGTCAGATTGTTTTTCTTGTGCTACTGTTTTGCGAAACGTACAGTCGCTGCCGACACATCGGCATGATTTCATCAATTCACAAATTTTGTCGTCTGCAAGCCAGATGCACTCTACGTCATCGCGGTTTGGTATGACTGCCATTTTCATCTGTCACCTCCTATGCTACCGTTTCAGGTGCAATCTTGTGAGATCTCTAAAAAGAAGGCACTGCGAACGTGACGGCTGGTTTTGCAGAAAATAATAATCTATATAATATAGTATAACACATTTTCGGAGGAATTACCAGAGTATTTTTGCACAATGAAATGACGATAAAAGCTGTGCAATTTGATTGTATTTTTACACATGCACCAAAAAACGCGCGAATTGCGTACTTTTCGAAAAAAATTTTCCAGTTTTGTCCGTTTTGAAAAACTGAATCCTTATAATGGAATCGTTCCTGGAAAGCGGAACAATGCGCGCGGGAATGACGCGATCTGCGCGGATGAATTTGAAATGATAAAAAGAGGATGGTCTTTTGTGGAAGATCAACGGAAGAACGGATGCTGCGTTATGAATTCGGCGGATGATTTGACAGGGCAGGAGTCGAACGAATTGCTTTGTGCGCTGATTCAGCAAAAGCATCCCGGCGCAAGAGAACAGCTCTTGCAGAAAAACATAGGAATGATTCATACAATTGCATGGCGCGAGCGGAAACAGTATGCGTATTTATCGCTGGAATTGGAGGATCTTTGGGCGGCAGGACAGATGGGACTGCTGCATGCGGCGGAGCGGTTTTCGCCGTCAAACGGAAATACATTTCTCACCTATGCCTTGATGCACGTACGGCAGGCGATTCAGCGCGAGAATATGAGTGCCGGCACAACGGCAAAGATTCCGGTGTATTTACACGACCGACTGCATAAAATTATTCGATACCGCGATTCTTTTTACAATACGGATTATCACTTGCTGGCAAAACGCGTGACGGCAGGTGAACTGGATGGACTGGGTCTGACCGAAAAAGAGGTGCGGGTATGTTTAAGCCGTGTGGAACCGATGACAGCGGTTCGCAGCCTGAACGAGATGGTTGCACAGGACAGTACCATGGAACTGGAGGAGGTGGTTTGCTACGCGGACGAGGTCACGTCGGACGAGCTGGTAACACGGCGTCTCATGGTGTCGCAGTGCCTGGAATGTCTGGATGAGCGCGAGTATCAGGTGATTGCGATGCGCTATGGACTGGATGGCAATCCGGAACGAACGCTTGTGGAAATCGGCGAAGTGCTTCAGGTGACAAAGGAACGTGTCCGTCAACTGGAAGAACGAGCGCTGCAAAAAATGCGCGCAAAGGTCGAATCGGGCGATGAAAACTGACATTTTTGCGGCAAAAATGGGAATTCTCTGCGAAACACGAAATTTTTTGAAAAAACACTTGCATTTTTTTCAGGGATATGGTATGATATAAATAGTATTTGATCATCCGCACTTATTGTGTGAGGTTAATGCCAGGAGCGCAACGGATGGGAATTCACAGCGGCTCTGGGATTGTGGTAACGCACAATCCGCATGACATTAAATCGAACAGTCCGCTGACGAAACGTCGCAATGGAGATCGATCGGATCGCGGCAGCTGTAGTTTCACGCATTCGCACTGCTGAAGCGGATGTAGCGAAAATGTCCGTTTATGAATGTTCGCAAATTTTAGGAGGAAATTAACATGGATGCATTAAAAATGATCAGCGAAGCAAGTATGAAGCAGGAAGCACCGAAGTTCAATATCGGTGACACGGTGAAGGTACATGTTCGAATCAAGGAAGGCGACAAGAGTCGAATCCAGATTTTTGAAGGCACCGTAATCGCAAAGAAGCACGGCGGCATTAGCGAAACCTTTACGGTTCGCCGCGTTGCGCACGGCTGTGGGATTGAGCGCGTATTCCCGCTGCACTCTCCGGTTTTTGACCGCGTAGAAGTGATTCGCAAGGGTAAGGTTCGCAGAGCGAAGCTGTATTATCTGCGCGACAGAGTTGGTAAGGCTGCAAAGGTTAAGGAGCAGATTCACTAAACGGCGATTCCGATTGGAACGAGCAAGTCCGGCGGACAAAAGCGAAAAGGCAAGGGCGGATGGACAAAGTTTGGACACTGATCGGTTTTTGCTTCATGACAGTTGCCTGCCGGCAGTGAAAAGGGGACAGTATTGTCCTTTTTTTATTATAATGATACCGACCTGCGTGCGGTATTTGGAAAGGGATGCCTGAGAATGGAAAACGAAATGATGGAACAGCAAACGGACATGCAGAAAAAGACCGAAAAACGCACGCTTTTGAGCAATCTGGCGGAAGTGCTGGAGACCGTATTCGTTTCCGTGTTTGTTGTGATTCTACTGTTTGCGTATGTAATCCGACCGGTGACAGTGGACGGACAGTCTATGGAGTCAACGCTTCAGGATGGCGACCGTCTGCTTATGATGGATCTGCTGTATACGCCTGAGCGCGGCGACATCGTAATCGTGGATAATACGCATTCGTATTTGTATGACGAAAACGGCAATCTGATTGAAAGTGAAGGTCTGTCGCAGGAAAAGCGCCTGATTAAGCGAGTCATTGCAGTTGGCGGAGAAGAGATCAATATTGATTTTGAAACGGGAACGGTGACGATTGACGGCGAAGTTTTCGATGAGCCGTATATCAACAACCTGACGACCATTGACGAATATGGCTTTACGTATCCGGTAGTTGTGCCGGAGGGCTATTATTTCGTCATGGGGGACAATCGCCAGAATTCGACAGACAGTCGTTCGCCGTATGTCGGCTTCGTTCCGGAGGACGCGGTGCTTGGAAAGGCAATTTTCCGGATCACACCGAGTAATTTCGGCGGCATCTACGGAAATACGAAGGACTGACGGCGAAAGCACAAGAAGGAGGATCGTATGGCGGAAGAGGCAATGCGCCAGATCCAATGGTTTCCAGGGCATATGGCAAAGACGCGCCGTATGATTGCGGCGAATTTGTCGCTAGTGGATGCTGTGGTCGAGATCTTAGATGCGCGGATTCCTCAAAGCAGCAGAAATCCGGAAATGGATCGAATGGTTGGTACAAAGCCACGGCTGCTACTTCTGAATAAAGCAGATATGGCAGACTCTGCGATGACCGCGCGCTGGATTGCGGCGTACCGCGCACAGAGCAGTCTTGCCATTGCTGTCGACTGCCGCAGTGGAAAGGGCATACGCCAGTTCGCACCGACCGTGCAGGAACAGCTGCTCAAAGCGCTGCTGGAAAAGCGAAGGGCGCAGGGCATGGTCGGCGCACCGATCCGCTTGATGGTGGTGGGGATTCCCAATGTTGGAAAATCCTCGTTCATCAACCGCATGGCACAGTCGAAGTTCGCGAAGGTCGAGGATCGTCCTGGCGTGACACGCAATAAACAGTGGGTGAAGATCGGCAGCGATCTGGAGCTTTTGGATATGCCAGGGGTACTCTGGCCTAAGTTTGAGGATCAGTCCGCGGCGCAGCGGCTTGCGTTTACGGGCGCGATTCACGATGATATTATGGATCTGGAGGCGCTCGCGAGCTTGCTGCTGCAGTATTTGGTAACAACTTATCCTGCCGCTTTGGAGCAGCGATACCATCTTGGCGATTTGTCCGCACTGCAGGATGGCTATGCGATCCTGGAAGTGCTCGGCAAAAAGCGCGGCATGCTCGTTTCGGGCGGCGCGGTCAATACGGAGCGCGCGGCGATTATGCTGCTCGATGAATTCCGCAGTGGAAAGCTGGGCAGGATTACGCTGGAGCGTCCCGAACAGGAGGCGTAACGCGTGGCAAAAACAGCAATTAAACAGCCGACAGAAGCACTCTACACCTGGGATGCACAAAAGTCGTCCGGCGGTGTGCTGCTCTGCGGTGTAGATGAAGCCGGACGCGGTCCGCTTGCCGGCGATGTCTACGCGGCGGCGGTGATTCTCGATCCGGAAAAGCCGCAGATTCCCGGGCTTAATGACAGCAAAAAAATGACCGAAAAAAAGCGGGAACAGCTGTATCCGCTTGTGTTAAGCGCCTGTCTTGCGTATTGCGTGGCTTCTGCATCGGTTGAGGAAATCGAGACATATAACATTTTGGGCGCGACAATGCGTGCGATGCGGCGCGCGGTAAACGGACTACATCTAGCGCCAGGGCTTGTGCTTGTGGACGGCAATCGCTTGCCGCAGCTGCTGTTTCCGGCGCAGACGGTGGTAAAGGGCGATGCGAATTCCGCATCGATCGCCGCCGCATCGATCCTAGCGAAGGTTTCTCGTGACCGGGCGCTTCTCGAATTGGATCGGCAGTATTCGCAATACGGTTTCGCAAGCCATAAGGGCTACGGTACAAAGGCGCATTACGCAGCGATTTTGCAATACGGCCCATCGCCGGTGCATCGCCCGAGCTTTTTGAAAAAGCTGTACGCAGCGCAGGAAGAGAAACGCCATGAAAACGACTGAGATCGAACGAAAGGGCGAGAGCACAGTGTGTGATTGGCTCACGGCACGCGGCTATGAAATTGTGCGCCGGAATTTTTGCATCCGCGGCGGCGAAATTGATATTATTGCGGAGGACTCTGAGTACCTGGCTTTTGTCGAAGTGAAAACGAGAAAGCCCGGCGCGCTGGGCACTGGCTATGACGCGGTGACAGGACAGAAACAGGCGCGTTTGATTCAGGCTGCCGCAGCGTGGTGCGCAGAGCATTCTACCGATCAACAGCCGCGATTTGATGTCGCGTGCGTTGTGATGAAAAACGGCGTGGTACTGTCGGTAGATTATGTGGAACATGCATTTGATGCAACGGGCAGTTATTTTATATTTTAGGCAGAGCTTCTGCTAAGAAAAGGGTGGTTTACAGTGTTTTATAAGAGCACCAGAAACAGCAGCATTCGCGTAGAAAGTGCTGCGGCAATCGCAAAGGGCATCTCCGAGGACGGCGGTCTGTTTGTGCCGGAATCGATTCCATCGATTTCGATGGAAGAGCTTCGTGGACTGGCGGATCATACCTATACGCAGCGTGCGGCATATGTGTTTTCCAAATATCTGACGGATTTTACACAGGCGGAGCTTCGGTACTGCACAGAGAGTGCATATACAACCGAGGCGTTTGATACCGAGAATATTGCCGAGCTGGCACATCTGTTTGACAGCACGTATATGCTGGAATTATGGCACGGACCGACCTGCGCATTTAAGGATATGGCGCTTCAGATTTTGCCGTATTTTTTGACGACTGCTGTGAAAAAGCTGCACATGGATCGGAAGGTTGTTATTTTGGTTGCAACTTCCGGCGATACCGGAAAGGCGGCACTCGAGGGCTTTAAGGACGTACCGGGTACGGAGATCATGGTATTCTATCCGGAGGAAGGCGTCAGCGATATGCAGAAGCGCCAGATGATCACCCAGGAGGGCGACAACGTTACGGTTTGTGCCATAAAGGGCAATTTTGACGACTGTCAAAGCGGCGTAAAGCAGATCTTTACCGATACTGCAGTGCTGCAGGCGCTCGATCAGGGCGGCATGGCGTTTTCCAGCGCAAACTCCATCAACTGGGGTCGTCTGGTACCGCAGATTGTCTATTACGTGTCGTCTTATGTTTTGCTGGCGGAGGCTGGAGAAATCCAGTACGGCGATCCGCTCAATGTGGTCGTTCCTACCGGAAACTTTGGAAACATTCTCGCCGCGTATTACGCAAAGCAGATGGGCGTGCCGATTGGAAAACTGATCTGTGCTTCGAATGTAAATAAGGTGTTGACAGATTTTATCCGCACCGGTGTTTACGACAGCAACCGCCAATTCTATGCAACTGTATCGCCGTCTATGGATATTCTGATTTCCAGCAATCTCGAACGTCTGCTCTATTTGCTGACCGGAGAGGACGATGCGCAGGTGCGCGAATTGTTCACCGCGCTTGCGGAAACTGGACTCTATGAAGTGAGCGAGCCGGTAAAAGCAAAGCTGTCGGAACTGTTTTATGGCGGCTTTTGTGATGATGCGGAGACGAAAGCAACGATTGCGCAGCTGCACCAGGCGTACGGCTATACCTGCGACACGCACACTGCGGTTGCAGTCAAGGTTTACCAGGACTATCAGAAGGAAACCGGCGACACGATAAAGACGCTGATCGCGTCTACCGCAAGTCCGTTTAAGTTCAGCACCAGCGTATTGGATGCCATGGGAGAGCTGCCTACGGCGGTTGCGGACGAATACGATCTGGTCGAACAGCTGCACGAGGTATCCGGTCTGGATGTACCGCAGTCGCTGGCTGCACTTCGCTCGAAAGAGCGCCGCTTTACGGCGTGCATCGACAAGTCGGAGATGCGTCAGTTTGTACTGCAGCAGCTGCATCTGTCTTGAATGGGGTGAATATGCATTTATTTACCATTGGAGACTTGCATCTTTCCTTCGGCGTGCCGGAAAAGCCTATGGATATTTTCGGCGGCTGGAAGAATTATCAGATGCTTTTGGAAAAAAGCTGGCGCGAACGCATTGCGCCGGAGGATACCGTGGTGCTTGCCGGGGATTTTTCCTGGGGCATGAACTTGCAGCAGGCCGAAGCGGACTTTGCGTTTGTGCATCAGCTGCCGGGGAAAAAGATTCTTTTGAAAGGAAACCATGACTATTGGTGGACTTCGAAAAAAAAGATGGAAGATTTTTTTGATGCGCACGGATTTCACTCGCTTTATATTTTGCATAACAACCATTACGCATTTGAACAATACGGCATTTGCGGTACGCGCGGCTGGGTGAGTATGCAAGGTGAAGCGGCGGACGCGAAAATCCTTGCGCGCGAGGTACAGCGCCTCGAAGTGTCAATTCAGTCGGCACTTAATGCGTCGCTCGAGCCGATTGTCTTTCTGCACTATCCGCCGATTTATGGGCTGGCGGAGAATGAGAAAATCCTCGAGGTGCTGCGCTGCTATCAAATCAAACAGTGCTATTATGGGCATATTCATGGAAAAGGTCACCCGAAAGCGTTTCAAGGACACTATGAGGGGACGGAAATGCATTTGATATCTAGTGATTATCTACAATTTATTCCGAAGAAAATTCTATAATTTTGTATAAAGTGTAGAAGTATTCATTTTCTCTGGTCAAAAATGCAGAAATATGCTATAATAAAATTTGTGTGTTTAATGAAATCTTCCTGTGAGGGTACAAAGAATTATGCGTGAAAAAATAGGAAGTGAAATAATGGAGGAACATCAATCATGAATTTAAAATCGTCAACAAAAACCGATGTCAACATGACCAAACTGGTTGTGGAAATTGATGCAGAAAGCTTTGAAAAAGCCGTTGAGGCAACCTATCGCAGACAGAAGAAAAATATTTCTCTGCCTGGCTTCCGTAAAGGCAAGGTTCCGCGGGGACTTTGCGAGAGAATTTATGGAGAAAATGTGTTTTATGAGGACGCAATTAACATGCTACTGAATCTCGAATTACCGCGTATAATTGAAGAGTCCAAGCTCGAATTGGTCGATGCGCCGAAGGTAGAACTGACAGCAGTCAGCAAGGAAGAGGGAGCAACGTTAAAGGTGATTTGCGTCACAAAGCCGGAAATTCACATCGAAGGCTATAAGGGCATCGAAGCACCGCACGCTGTGCAGGAAATCACAGACGTCGATGTAGATCAGCAGATTGCATCGATCCGTCAGCGCAATGCACGCATGATTTCTGTCGATGATCGTGCCGCTGAAATGGGCGATGAAGTTACATTGGACTTTGAATGCTTCTTCGGCGATGAAGCATTCGAGGGCGGCAAGGGTGAAGATTACCAGCTGAAGCTGGGAAGCGGTCAGTTCATCCCGGGCTTTGAAGAACAGGTTGCAGGACATAACCTCGAAGAGGACTTTGACGTGACGGCAACGTTCCCGGAAAATTACCAAATGGAGGATTATGCCGGCAAGGAAGCTGTATTCAAGTGTCGTATTCACGGAATTTCGCGCGAAGAGCTGCCGGAATTGGATGACGAGTTTGTCAAGGATACATCGGAATTTGATACGGTAGATGAGTGGAAGGCGGACATTCGCAAGAAGCTCGAGGAAAGCGCAGTAAATAATGCAGATCGCACGTTTGAAAACGTAATCGTGGAGAAGCTGATTGAAAAGGTAGAAGACCCGATTCCGCACTGCATGTTTGAGCGCCGCGCAGATACTCTGCTGAATCAGTTCGCGTCACAGCTGAAGGCACAGGGCGTTTCGCTGAATCTCTATCTCCAGTATACTGGCATGGATCAGGATTCGCTGAAGGCGACCTATCTGGATCGCGCAGAGGGCGAAGTGAAGCTGCGTCTAGCACTCGAGCAGATCGCTGCACAGGAACAGATCGAAGCATCCGATGAAGAGGTCGAGGAAGAGATCGCGAAGATTGCAGAAGAAGACAATATGACTGCGGACGAAGTAAAAGCACGTGTTTCGCTGGATGATCTTCGTATGGATCTTGTTGTGACAAAGGCAATGGATTTTGTCAAGGATCAGGCGGTTGTAACAGAGCCGGCGGAGGAGTCCGCAGAAGAGCCGTCGCAGGAAGAAACTGAGGCTGCGGAATAAGCAAAAATAGGCTGCCGGAAAACAGAGAAGTTTTTCCTGGCGGAAAAGATCGACAGCTGGGTGAACGTTTATGGGTTCACCCACTGTGATATCTGCATTTTTTTCGAAATTTGTCGAAAATGCAAACAAGAAAAAGGCAACACTGAAGGCGGTCGCATGTAGTAGTGCTGCCTATAGTTCGGATTCACCATCGTATGAGAAAGGAAAAGAAAATGAGTAGTTTAGTACCTTACGTTGTAGAACAGACCAGCCGTGGAGAACGTTCGTATGATATTTTCTCCCGCTTGCTGAACGACCGAATCATTATGCTGTCAGATCAGGTGAACGATGCAACGGCAAGCCTTGTGGTTGCACAGCTGCTTTATCTGGAAGGGCAGGACAATGAAAAGGATATTTCGCTGTATATCAACAGCCCGGGTGGCTCGATTACGGCGGGTATGGCGATTTATGATACGATGCAGTATGTTAAGTGCGATGTTTCGACTATCTGTATCGGTATGGCGGCGTCTATGGGAGCGTTTTTGCTGTCGTCCGGCGCAAAGGGAAAGCGGATCGCACTGCCGAACAGTGAAATCATGATCCATCAGCCGCTGATCTCCGGAGGTTTGTCCGGGCAGTGCACTGATATCAAAATTGCATCGGATCACCTGGTACGGGTTCGTAAGAAAATGAATGAGATTCTTGCGGAAAATACCGGAAAGCCGCTGGAGGTAATTGAATGCGATACCGAACGCGACAATTATATGTATGCGCCGGAAGCAAAGGAATATGGTTTGATTGATAAGGTGATTGCGCACAGATAAGGGGAAATGAGAATGGATGAACAGAGGGAAAAATGTTGTAATTTTTGCGGCAAGACGGAGCATATGGTAGAAAGTATGATCTCGGCGGTTGACGTCAATATTTGTAACGAGTGTGTGACCTATTGCTACGAAATGATCTACGGTCCGCTGAGTCCGGTTTCTACTGGGAAGTCAAAAAGCGGAAGCAAAAAGCCAGAACAAATCCGGCTTCTGAAGCCGGCGGAGATTAAGCACGAATTGGACGCATACGTTGTTGGGCAGGATCTCGCCAAAATGACGCTTTCCGTTTCGGTGTACAATCACTACAAGCGAATTTTGAATCGTGCAAAGGACGAGGAAGCTGCAGGCGTAGAGCTGCAAAAAAGTAATGTCTTGCTGCTAGGACCGACAGGTGTGGGAAAGACATATCTGGCGCAGACGCTCGCGAAAATTTTGGACGTACCGTTTGCGATTGCAGATGCGACAACGATCACAGAAGCGGGCTATGTCGGCGATGATGTCGAAAACGTTCTGCAGCGTTTACTGCAGGCGGCGGACTTCGATGTAGAAGCGGCGGAGCACGGGATCATCTATATTGATGAGATCGATAAAATTTCGCGGAAATCGGAGAATGTTTCCCTGACGCGTGATGTCAGCGGTGAGGGCGTACAGCAGGCGCTTTTGAAGATTATCGAAGGCACAGTATCGAATGTGCCGCCGCAGGGAGGACGCAAGCACCCCAATCAGGAATCTATTCACGTGGATACGCGAAATATCTTGTTTATTTGCGGTGGTGCGTTTGATGGCCTGGAAAAGCTCATTCAAAAGCGTATGGTGCCATCGTCACTTGGCTTTGATGCGCCGATTGCAAAGCAGAAAAAAGATATGACGAATATTTTCCGTCAGGTGATCCCACAGGATCTGGTGAAATTCGGACTCGTGCCGGAGCTTGTCGGCAGACTTCCGGTGATTGCAACGCTTGACGATCTGGACGAGGATGCCCTGGTGCGGATTCTGGCAGAGCCGAAAAATGCGTTGGTGAAGCAGTATCAAAAGCTGTTCGACTACGATCAGATCGAGCTGGAGCTGACAGACGATGCATTGACGGCGGTGGCAAAACAGGCGATTGCGCGAAAGACTGGTGCGCGCGGCTTGCGATCGATTATGGAAGGCACACTGATGGATTCGATGTATACAACGCCATCGATTGACCGCGTAAAAAAAATTGTTGTCGATGCCGACTGTGTAAACGGCATGGCGGAGCCGAAGCTGTATGACGCAGATGGCGCGGAAATTGCGGCGGTGCTTCCGGCTGAGGTGAAGGCATAATGGAAGCGCAGCACGTTGACGTGCAGAATGTGCTGTTCATGCTGAATGTGCTGAAGATTTTGCTAGAATGCGGCGAAACGTCCCACGCGATTCAGCTGATTGATGATTTTACAAAGGAATTGCAATCCGACAGCCAAACTGATGAAATATGAAAAACCTGCCTGAGTAGGATTCGTTCGTTCCACTTGGACAGGTTTTTTATGGTATCATGAACAGTAACATCGTATACGAGACGTGGTGTTATTGTTGGCACAAGATCCGTTCGATCGGCTTTGTAAGGCACTTGGTGAAAAATTTCACGACAGCGCCGGTGCAAAACGCGGCGATGATTATTCCCTCACGCGTCCTCACGAGATTGTGGAAAAACAGAAAGGAAAGCGCCACTGCGAGAATGAATCGACCCCAAAAAGTTAGATAAAATTAGAAACCGAATTTTATGCAAAGCGACTAAG
>JAJQAB010000128.1 GCA_021203985.1 Ruminococcus sp.
TTTTGGGTATATTTATATTATACCACATTGTCTAACTTTTGGGGAGCGGTTCATTACAGCAAGATTCCAGGATGCCGTAATACCGGCTGCATTATCGAGATTGAGATATGCATCAGCCAGATAGCCATCATTTACGGTTTCGGAGACACCCTCAGTGTAGGTTCCATCAATAGCAGCATATACGCATGTTTCAGGAACGGATTGCCGCGAAAAATGCTGATCCATTCCAAGAAGATATTGCTGTAGTAAAACAAGATCTGCGGCGGTGAACGCCTCATCGCCATTCACATTGCCGGCATACTGCTGATGCTCTGTAGCGAGATTTTCAAGCAGCAGCGTGCGGAATAACGTCAGATCGATACTATTGACAAATCCGTCATCGTTTGCATCGCCCGAAATCCATGTATCACTGTTACTGGTGTAATTGGTTTCAGTAAGGGCATCCAAATTGACATAATCGATCGAAATGAGTTCCCAGGTTTGGCACGCATGACCGTTTACTTCCCATTGCTGAATATCTGCACCGTCTGAGGTGCCTGCGTTTATTACTTCCACTGCATTCGCAGAATTTGAGGATTCTGTTAGAATACGAAAAGTTCCGTCTACACACGGCGAAAACGTGAATCGCTGCGTATCGGTGCTCACATCTTCCCAAATGCACATAGAAATGTCTGTAGAATCGCCGTATACGCCAGCTGTCAGGCAATATGTATTTCCGCCGTCCAGCATGGAATAGATCTGATAAGTTCCATCGGAATCTGCTGTAATTTGCCAGACATTATGTGCATTTCCGCTGTCTGCGCTCTGCTGCTGTGGCATTCATACCGTTTGCCGCAGTACCATCTTGTACGTCCATGTACAGTCCGCTATTTGCGTTGCGAGTCAAATACATTCCTGACGGAACTTCTGTCACTGTTACCGCCGCCGCAGAATCCAGCGTGAGATCCTGCACTGCGGTTGCTGTAAACAGCATAGATGCGGCAATCGCAAACGAAATCAATTTTTTCATCATCATATCCTCCAAATTAAATTCTCCTGTTTCATGATGCAGGGTATCACACAAAGATGATCCTGCATGCCGGTTCTTATGTATTCGCTGCAATCATTTGGCGCAGCAATGTAAGATCCAATCCGTCCACTTTGCCGTCCGCATTGACATCTGTAGTATCAAATTGTTCTTTTGAAAATTCCATCTTCGCTAACAGATACTGCTGGATCAGATTGAGATCCGCCTGATCTACCACGCCATTTTGATCGATATCGCTGATCAGATCGGATGGTGTTATTGTCGTTGTAGTCAATGTTGTGGTATTTTTAGTTGTCGATGTTGTTGCTTCTGTTGTCGTTGTGGTTTCTGTTGTTGTTGTCGTTGTTGGCATTACAATTTCTACGGTTTCAGCCGGAATCAGTACCCACTTTTGACCGGCACCACCCCAGTAGCTCCACAAGCATATATTTGCGCCGTCACCTAAAGACATTTCATAGACGTCTAGGCTAAGCGCATCGGAAAACCAATCGGATAAAATGGCATACGATCCATCTGCGCAGGGCAAAATAGTGAATTTCTGTTCCGTTGCTTCCGTATATGTCGACAATTCTACATTTGTGCCATCTGTACTGTCATTGGTGTTTTCAAACGAGATTGCCGTTCCGTTTTTCTGCAAAAACGAATACGAACCATCTTCATTTTTTTGTACAGCCCATGCCATTTCTTCTGCTGTTTGTTGTACATTGCTTCCGTCAGTACCTAAATATAAACCGCTGTTCACGTTGCGCAGGAAATAGGAGGCTTCTGTTACTGCCGGGTAAACCGGTGTAATTGACCAAAGCTGACAGTCGCCGCCCAAAAATTCCCATTGATCGATGTTACCGCCGTCCGTTTCACTCCAGTCATAAAGATCCAGTCCTGCGGTATCACCAGAGCATTTGGAAACGATACCATAGTAGCCATCGCTTTCGATCAATTTCCATTCTTGTGAATCGCTTCCCGTGTAGGATTGCACACAAACGTTGCTTCCGTTTGTTGCATCTGTTCCATCTACTATTATGGCAAACGTTTCGTCTACCATTGAAACAATCTTACAGTAACCGTCTCCCAAGTCGACAATTTGCCATTCCTGCGCACTTGCGCCGTTTTCCGATCATTGCTGTACGTTCGTACCGTTTACTGCTTGTTCGTTTGTTAAATCTAATTTCTTTCCGCTGAATTTACTGGTAATTGTATAGGAAACATCACTGAGCAGTGCCGTATCGCCAATTGTCACGCTGCCATTTTCATAAGAAACAGTACCTGGTTGATACGTCAATTCGCTGGAATCGTTTGTCAAATTTGTATGATCCAGCGTTACCTCATATGCTTCTGTTTTGCTGCCCCAGATACAGGCGTTGTTGCCGGTTACGGTAAATGTCATTCTTTGCACTTGCGCAGCCGATTCATCTGCCTGTACTAAGAATTCACCTTGATAGGTTACACCATCCACGGTAATTGTCATGTTCGGCATATCGCTTTCCATCGTCCATGTTCCGGTTACATCGCCTGTAATTGTACCGTCTGCAAGTAATATCACCGTAGAAGGTGTTTCAACATCACTGCTTGTTTCATTGACAAACGCTTGATCCAGTGTGTGGAATAAAAAATGATACGTTCCTGTAACAGCAGCCATTGTGTGTCCGGTCGTGGAAAGACGTTCGCCGGAATATTCATAAGGGGCAACAGTTAGCCAACCGTCTGCGTTGATAAACATCTGATGTACACGTATTTCGTGTAATCCATATGCATCGTCAAACTTCGTGTGATAAATGAGGTATAAATTACCATCATCATCCATCAAAGCGGAATTATGTCCTTGCGCTTTGTATACAGTGCTGTCTGCATCTCATTGATAATTGCTCATGAGACATTGCCCGGTCGTTCCGCCGATATTGTTCGATGCAGTCGCATACGTTGTGTAGATGGCTTGATTTCCATTTTCATCGACATAAGGACCATCCGGATTTTCGCTTCTGAATACACGCATGTTGTAGCCGCTGTTTGCGTTATAATAGCCGTAAGACAAAAATAGATAATAGTAGCCATCACCGTTTTCATTTTCCATGTATTCGATATAAGAGCCTTCTCCTGAATTATAATAACCGCCGGCAATTTTTTTGCCCATGTAGGCATCCGATTCGTTTGTGATCGTGTCATAGCTTACGGTGTAATCGCGTAGTCCTGTCGATTGATCTAATTGCAGCATGTAGATGCCGCCAAACCAAGACCCATAGCTCATCCAAAGCATCCCGTTCTCATCGTAAAAGACGCAGGGGGTCGATTGTGTTTGTGCCATAAGATGCATCCCAGCTGCCTCCGGAAAGATAGTGGCTGATATCTGGATTTTCTCCCAACACTTTTGGCATATCGGTGTCGTTTACGTTATTCACTGTATTATTTGTGAAACCAGAATAAACGATTGTTCCCACATACGTATACGGACCATCAATCTGATCTGCTGTGCACAAAACAATCGAGGAGTTCCATACATTACCATTGACGCTCAGGTATATACAATATTTTCCCATCGATGCATTGTAAACAATATCCGGTGCCCAAAGATTTCCGGATAAATCATAGCCGCCTGTCGTATCCGACCATGCCGCAGGAATGGCCAAATCCGTATAGATATCCGAAAAATATGTTGTACTGGTTGTCCCGTAATTCGAATTCGCCGTATAGCTCCAACTGCACAAATCATTCGACCGCGCTGCTGCCAAGTGCGAGCCAATGATATAATAGCTGCCATCCTCTAGCATGACGATCGATGGATCATGCACAGAAACACGACTGTGCGAAACCGCACAAACCTTAGAAACTGGAATGCCCGTCAGTGTCAGACCAATCGACAATATCAGGGCAGTTGCTTTGTTTGCAATAGATTTCAAACGTTTCATAAAATCCAGCGTTCATTTTTATATGATATCTCTACTTTATCACATGCAAAATGCAAAAACAATAGACATTTCTATCAAAAATAGCACTTTTGTCACATTGATAAAAAAATCATGGACCTCTTTTTTTCAAATGGGGACTTGCAGGCTGGAAAAAAATAAGATATAATCAAGAAGAGGGGAGGGGCGTATATGTCTCGAATTCTAATGATTGCTGTGATTGTATCTGATATACAGAATATCGTACAACGAGAAGTTCTGAAAGGAATTTCTGTCATATGTAACGAAGCAGGCCTTCATGCGGCGGTATTTCATCCGGATTTAAAAGAAGATATGGATATCAAACAGCAGCTGTGCGAGCGCAGTATTCTTAATTTTTTCTCCGTTCATAAATTTGACGGAATTATCTATTTTTGAAAAACAATTTGATTACCTTTGCATAAGGCATATATCGATGCACTTGTAACATCGCAAAATTGCCCTGTTGTTGTGATTGATGATCAGCTAGACGGATGTGATTGCGCATATGCAGATGATGCGCGGGACATGCAGCGTATGACAGAACATTTTCTTTTCAAGCATCATATGACACACCTTGTTTTTTTGTCTGGCAAAAAAGAAGATCCAGTTGCAAAACAGCGCTGCTTGGGGTTCTGTCGAGCAATGGAACAGTATGGTATACCAATTGAAAAAGATACGATTGTTTACGGGGATTTTTGGAAGGGCGGTATTGATGAAATTATCACAAGAATCCAAACATCTCCTGACAATATGCCGGAAGCAATTTTATGTGCGAATGACTCTGCAGCTGTTTTCTTAATGAATGCCCTTGCGAAAATTGGTGTGAAAGTACCGGAACAAATCTCAGTCTCCTGGTTTGATGGTACTGCAGAATATCACGGTGTTCCATATTCACTAACAACAATACAGCACGATCATTACAACATGGGTAGAAACGCAGCAAACCAGTTGATTTGTCGGATTCAGGAACGAAAAGCAGTGCGCCTGGAAACGACACAAACAAGACTGCGCACCAGAATTAGCTGCAGCTGTGGGATCAACAGTAAAAAATGCATGAGGTTTTCGAAGCACAGCAGTTGCTTTTGTTTCGCATGCAGCTGTTTCATGATCAATATCTGAGCATGAAAATCACATCAGCAGATACGATTCATCAATGCGCCGCCGCACTTCAAAACGGCTTATCTCAGATCACCAACTTTAAAGATCTATATATTTGTATGCTGCCAGAACAAAACAGCAGTACATCTTATCGAAACGACCATGCGCTTTTAAAATTTCATATCACAGAGCAAACAGTTCAATTCGAAGGAATTCCTTTTCCACTAGAGCTTTTATTGCCGCGATATGGTCAAAGTGAATCATCTGAGATCTATTATTTTAAATCGTTGTCCTATCAAAATCATGTACAAGTGTATGCGGCGATTTCATTTTCAGATCATGTCCCAGACGGAAATGAACAATATCTGGAACTATTGATGCACTTTTTCGCGCGATGCAATCATATCGAAATGAAAGGACAGTTGCATACGCTCATGCATGCGCAAAAACGAGATGCTGACCGCGATCCGGTTACGGGATTATATCATCAGCAAAGCTGCCGTCTATATCTTTCAGAAATGTTGGAACAAGCAAAGCAAAGCGGAGAGAAGGTAATGGTGTTTTACATTAATATGGATAATCTTTACAGCATTTGCGAAACATATGGATACGAGGAAGGGAATCGCATTCTAAATGCAATTGCTGATCGGATTCAGAAGTCACTTTCTGCTTCGGAAAAAACGGCTCGATTTGAAGAAAATAGTTTTGTGATTGCCGGGATTGGCGATTACTTGGAATCAGACATCCTGACTTTACAAAATGCAGTGATCAAACAAATAATGTTATACCATAAGGAAAATACGCTGCTTGATTCTCTGCATTTTCACAGTGCAATTTATTGCGAAACGCCACAAAAAAATACGTGTGTATATGCTGTCATTCAAATGCTGCAGGAACAGGTGCTTGCTGCAAAACAGAAGGAGGAAACAGATCGAAAGGTGCGTTATTATGCTGCCTTTACGCAACTACGCGAGCAGGTATATCTACATCCCGAACGTGATTATTCGATTGATTCCTTTTGTAAAAAGCAAACGATCAGCAAGGGGCATTTTTATCGATTATATCGGGAATATTTTCAGGTGAGCTTTCACCGTGACTTGATTTGTGCGAAAATTATTTTGGCAAAATATCTGCTCACCTCTTCGGACGATTCCATAAAAAAATTGCAGCGCAATGCGGTTATATTGATGAAAGCTATTTTAGCAGACAATTTCAAAGAGAAACCGGTACCTCTCCAAATCATTATCGAAAGAAAAACCGCCGATAAAATCGCTGCATGCTGTGTTCTCTTTCCAAAAAAGATCCGTTGATACATCCTGTATCAACGGATCTTACTTTCTCCTGCTTGCGTGCAAACAATCAAAGCGTATCAAAGCATATTAATTTGCTGAAACATATCTTGCATTTTTAGATCAATTGTAGCGATTGTTTTCGCGCATTCCTTCAATTCATCTGTCAATGTTGACGCAATCTGAGGATCACCGGTCGATTTATAATGTAGCTGATGCTCCAGACTTGCCCAGAAATCCATCGCAATGGTGCGAATTTGAATTTCAACCGGAGCGCTTTCTTTTCTCACAGACGTAAAGACCGGAACATCAACAATCATATGAAAACTGCGATAACCATTTGCTTTCGGATTTTTGATATAGTCCTTCACTTTGCGCAAATGAAATTCGCTGTGCTCGGTTAAAAGCTCTGCAATTGCATAAATATCGTTAATATAACAGCAGATCACACGAACACCGGCGATATCGGTCAAGTTTTCTTTCGCGCTTTCTGGCGTAACCGGCATGCCTTTTTGCTGAAGCTTCTCAACGATGCTCTGCGGTGTTTTGATGCGGCTTTCGATATTGTGAATCGGATTGCGCTGAAACCGCATACTAAATTCATTGTCGAATATATTCAGTTGCGTCTTAACAAGCTCGATCGCAGAATCATACAGATGTTCAATTTCTAAAAAAGAATAAAAAACATCTTGAATCTGATCCTCTTTCTGCGTCGGAACAACATCACGAATTGCATCTAAATAAAAATCTTTTTTGTCCATGTGAATTACCTCTTCATTGAAAAACACAAAAAAGCTTTACGGAAGCAGTCGATTGATATCGCGTGGAAACATACTAGCCTGTCGTACATTTGACAGACCCAGTAATTTCATAACCAAACGCTCCAGACCGATGCCAAGCCCGCCGTGCGGCGGAAGTCCGTACTTGTGCGCTTCTAGATAGTATTTAAAATCTTCTGGATTCAGACCCTGCGCATGTATTTTGTCTAACTGTTCCTGATAATCATGAATACGCTGTCCACCGCTGGTAATTTCCAGACCACGGAAAAGCAAGTCGAATTTATAAGCCAAACGTGGATCTTCTCTGGAATTCATGGCATAAAATGGCGGCTTTGAAGATGGAAAATGTGTTACGAAGATAAAATCACTGTCAAATGTCTTTTTCGCATATTCACAAATTGCAACTTCATCCTCCGGCTCTAAATCCAGCTTGTTTTTGGAGCTTTTGTTTCCGAGAATTTCCTTTACCTCCATGAGCGTAACGCAGGGGATCTCGTCAATTACGGGAATATCCGCCTGCAGCAGTTCAATTTCGTATGCATAGTTCTCACGCAGATAATCCATAATATATCGCAGCGTTGCTGTTTCTATAGCCATGACATCGTACATACTGTCGATATATCCCATCTCAAAATCTAGACCGATATATTCATTAATATGACGTGAGGTCGCGTGCTTTTCAGCGCGATACACCGGTGCGATTTCAAAAACGCGATCAAAGAAGGCAACTGCTGTCTGCTTATAAAATTGCGGAGACTGGTTCAAAAATGCCGGCTTATCAAAATATTCTAAATGAAAAATATTTGCGCCGCCTTCTGCACCCTGTGCGACAATTTTTGGCGTGTAAATTTCCGTGAATCCTTCTTTTCGCATAAACTGGCGGAATCCGTTTGCAACACCTTCCTGTATGCGGAAAATCGCGCGCTCATAAATATTGCGCAATGCCACAGAACGATTATCCAGGTTAATGTCTAAAGCACATCCCAATTTCTTATTCGAAACCTTCAGCGGATATTCAGCGTTTGGGTTTGCAATCACCTGCAGAGAAGTCAGCTGAACTTCCACACCACCAACTGCTTTTTCATTTTCCGCGACAATACCGGATGCACAGACAAAATTGCCTTCTCGAAGCCCACTAATGGAATCCTCGCACTGATTCGGAACATAGAGCGTTTGAATCAGATAACGTCCTGTCCGCAAAATTACGAAGGCAAAGCTGCTCATCTGACGAATTTTATGCACGCAGGCGCGAATTGTAATAGATTCGCCAATATGGTCTGCCGCATCTGAAAATTCAAACTCAGGGATTAACGTTTTACCGCTGATTTGCAGAACATCGTTCTTTCGATTCGGCTGATATCGCTTGGAATCATCATAAGGTGTGCAGGCATATTCCACCTCTGCAGATGTTTGCACCTTTTGCGCATTGGTGCTTTCTGTCTCGGTTTCCGTATTTGCTTCGGACAGCTTTTTCTCCAAAATGCTTTTGATCACCGTTGGCGTACAAACGCCGCGCAGTACTTTTGTGCATTGTCCCATCAAGAAACCGAAAACCTTTTTTTCACCATTCCGATATTGGGTGGCAGCCTGTGCGTTTTCTGCTAAAATTTTCGTAATCTCTTCTTCTGCTTTTGCCGTGTCGTTTCGAATGAGCATACCTGATTCTTCCGCAATTGTCATAGCAGCTTTTCCAGTTTCAATCATTTGACGCAATATCTTCTTCGCATCGTTTTTCGAAACCTGTTCGGTATCCGCCATTTTTACTAAGTCAGCAAATTCCTTTGCCGTAAAGGGGATGGATTCAATGGAAACCTCGCCTAAATTCACACGACGCAGCAGCTCTACAATAATAAAATTCGCAATGCTTTTTGGCTGATGGTATGCCGCGACAGCTTCGTTATAAAAATCAGAAACAATTTTTTGATTTACCAAAATTTGCGCATCTGTCTTTGACAGCCCATATTGCTGCGTATAGCGCTGCAATCTCTTATGCGGCAATTCTGGAAGCGTTTGCTTGATCGAGTTCAGCATTTCATCGGTAAAGTTTACCTGTAAAATATCCGGCTCCGGAAAATATCGGTAATCATGCGCGTTTTCCTTGCTTCGCATGGAAGAAGTTTCGCCCTTGTTGTCATTAAACCGGCGCGTTTCCTGTACAACACATTTTCCGGCGTCTAACAATCTCGATTGACGCTTGATTTCATAATTGATCGCGCGTGTAATCGCCTTCAATGAGTTTAGATTCTTGATTTCTGCACGCGTTCCAAGTTCTTGATCCCCTGGGCGCATGATCGAGATATTGACATCACATCGCAGCGAGCCTTGTTCCATTTTACAGTCGCAGACACCAGCGTATTGCAGTAGAAGGCTAATTTTTTCTACAAATGCTTTCGCTTCTTCTGCAGAGGAAATGTCTGGTTCTGTTACAATTTCAATCAAAGGAATACCGCAGCGGTTATAGTCAGCAAGAGAAACTGCGTTAAAGTCGTCATGGATCAGCTTGCCTGCGTCCTCTTCCAGATGAATTCGATTAATGCAAATTTCCTTCTTTCCGGATGAAGTTTCGATTCCTACGAGACCATCGTAGCAAAGCGGACGTTGCAGCTGAGAAATCTGATATGCCTTTGGAAGATCCGGGTAAAAATAGTTTTTCCGATCAAAAACAGAGAATTTGTTGATATGACAGCCCAATGCAAAACCAGCTTTTACAGCATATTGCACGGCGGTCTGATTAATCACTGGCAGCGCGCCAGGCATGCCCGTACAAACCGGGCAGCAGCGTGAGTTTTGGCTTCCGCCGAATTCTGCGCTGCATGTGCAGAACACCTTTGATTTCGTCAGCAGTTCGGCATGGATTTCCAGACCGATAATAGGAATATAGGATGACATAATAAATCACAAGCCTCTTTCAATTAAAGTGTTGGTGCAATCGGTGTAAATTGCTGTTCATACGTATCAGCCACCTGCAAAATCGTTGCTTCATCAAATTGCTTACCAACAATCGACATACCGATTGGCATACCAGAAGCATCATAGCCACATGGTGTTGAAATTGCAGGAAGGGAAGCAATGTTCACAGTTACGGTGCAAATATCCGCCTGATACATTTTCACTGGATCTGTGATGTTTTCATCAACACGATAAGCGACAGACGGCGTTGTGGGTGTCAGAATGACGTCACAGCTTTCAAAAATATGTGCATACTCTGCAGAAATCCGCTGCCTTAACGCGAGAGCCTTCCCGTAATATGCATCATAATAACCGCTCGAGAGTGCATAGTTTCCGAGGAGAATGCGGCGTTTTACTTCATCGCCAAATCCTTCGCTTCTGGAATTGCAGATCAATTCCTGGAACGTATCGCCAATTTTGCTTCGATGTCCATATTTGATGCCATCATAACGCGACAAATTTGACGAAGCCTCTGCAGAAGCGATCAGGTAATATGCGGCAACTGCATATTTTAAGCTTGACATACTGCAGGAGACAAGCTCTGCGCCCATTGCTTGATACGTTTCAGCAGCTTTCATTGCCGCATTACGTACCTCTGCGTCAATACCGTCTGCGTAAAATTCTTTTGGCAAAGCGATCCGCAGTCCTTTGATATCTTTTCCAATTTTAGCGGTATAATCATCGACAGCGCGTTTCGAGACAGTTCCATCGTGTGGATCATAACCGGCAATCGCACCAAGCAGCCAAGCGCAGTCTTTTGCGTTTTTCGCAATGGGTCCAATTTGATCTAACGAAGATGCAAATGCGACTAAGCCATAGCGAGAAACTCTGCCATAGGTCGGTTTCAAACCAGTAACGCCGCAAAATGCAGCCGGCTGACGAATCGATCCGCCTGTATCCGAACCAATTGCAGCAGCAGCCAGCGATGCAGCAACACTTGCTGCCGACCCACCGGAGGATCCGCCGGGCACGCAATCTGTGCGATAGGGGTTTCTTGTTTTTGCAAACGCTGAGGTCTGTGTCGATCCGCCCATTGCAAATTCATCCATGCTGGTTTTTCCCAGCAGCACAATATCCTGTGCCGCCAGCTTTTCCATAACCGTTGCGTTGTAGGGCGGGACGAAATCCTCCAGCATTTTCGAAGCACAGGTTGTTCGAATACCGTCTGTGCAGATGTTATCTTTGATTGCGAGCGGAATGCCACATAAAACGCCGGCGTTGCCGCTGTCAATTTTCTTTTGCGCAGCCGCAGCATCCGCCATAGCACGTTCCGGTGTAACTGTAATATAGCTTTGCAGCGTACCGTCATATTTCGTGATGCGGTCTAAATATCCCTGCGTCAGCTCCGCCACTGAGATTTCCTTTTGATCCAGCATGCTGCGCAGCTTTTCTATGGTAAATTGTGTATAATCCATCTTGATTTTCTGCTCGCTTCGAAAAAACGAGCACCTCCTTTTTTCTTATTCTACAACTTTGGGAACAACAAAGCAGTTTTCGTCCTGTACTGCATTTTGCAAAATCTTCTCTGTCGGAAAGCTGTCGGCGTTGATGTCCTCGCGCAAATCGTTCAAATAAACATTTTTATTATCAGCAAGCGCATCATACGTCACATCGATTTCTTTCACTGTATCCATGATTTCGATAATACTTGTCATTTCAGCAGCCATTTTTTTCATTTCCTCCGGCGTAAAGCTGAGCTTTCCCAGCTCCGCCAAATATGCGATCATTTGCAAATTCAAATTCAAACCCTCATTTCTGTTATTTTGTCTTGCAGGAAAGCGTAATATTTCGCTGCATGGAATCATATCTGGAAATTCCAGATATCCTATAATCTGTATTATTATAGCACAGTACCGAATTTTTTGCAAGTTTTTTCTGTAACGGAAATATAAAATTCCCACATTTAAAAAATTTAGAGATATGGCTTGATTTTTTTCGTTGTTTTCAGTATAATGAAAAAGAATGATGCAAAGGTGATACAGCAGAAAGTCTGCTAAAGGGCTTTTTCCGCACATTTGTGCAGCAATTTTTCGCTGTGTTGCCTGAGGTTGGGAGGATCTGTATGCTAACTTTTTCAAAAATGCACGGAATCGGCAATTGCTATATTTACGTGAACTGTTTCAAAGAAGAAGTGAATGACCCAGAGAAATTGTCCATATTTTTAAGCGATTTCCGGTTTGGAATCGGCTCAGATGGATTGATTTTGATTTTGCCTTCTGAAATTGCCGACTTCCGAATGCGCATTTTCAACGCGGATGGCTCGGAGGCTATGATGTGCGGCAACGGGATTCGCTGTGTTGGAAAATATGTCTATGATATGGGCATGACAGAAAAAACAGAAATTTCAGTCGAAACTAATTCCGGGATAAAATACTTAACGCTTTATCCTGGCGCAGATGGCAAAATTGAAAACGTAAAGGTAGATATGTGGAAGGCGGTTTTGACACCGCAGGATATTCCTGTGAATTCTACCTTGCAGCGTTTTGTTGCACAGCCCGTTGAGGTGGATGGCAAAACCTATAAGATGACATGCGTATCCATGGGGAATCCGCACGCAATTGTATTTCTGCCGGAAATCGATTCGCTCGATCTCGAAAAAATCGGGCCGTCTTTTGAGCGCCATCCGCTATTTCCGAACCGTGTGAATACTGAATTTGTTCGCGTGATCGATCATCACACGCTGCAAATGCGCGTTTGGGAGCGGGGGAGTGGTGAAACCTTCGCTTGCGGTACTGGAACTTGTGCAGCGGTTGTGGCGGCTGTTTTGAATGGCTACTGTCAAAAGGAAGAAAAAATACTTGTTCATCTTCGCGGTGGTGATCTTTCCATTATTTGCCATGAAGATGAAACCGTTACAATGATCGGCCCGGCAACTTATGTTTTCGAAGGAAAAATGGAACTGCCAGAGCTTTAAAATGTCACATAGCACACATAGAAAGGAAGAAAATTATGCCAACAATTAATGAGAATTTTTTGAAATTGGAAAAAAATTATTTATTCATCAACATCGCGAAAAAGGTTAATGCGTTTTTAGCAGAAAACCCAGACGCGCCGCTGATTCGAATGGGAATTGGTGATGTAACGCTGCCGATTGCACCTGTTTGCGTGGAAGCAATGAAAAAAGGCGTGGAAGAAATGGGTGTGAAAGAAACCTTTCGAGGATACGAGGATAGCGGAGCAGGTTATGATTTTCTAAAAGAAGCGATTGCTGGCTATTATAAAAAGTTCCATGTGTCGCTGGAATTGGACGAAATTCGTGTCAATGACGGTGCAAAAAGCGATTGCGGTAACATTGTAGATATTTTTGGAAATGACAATGTGGTATTGATCACAGATCCTGCTTATCCGGTATATGTTGACTCAAATAAAATGAGCGGCAGAACTGTTATTTATGTGGATTCGAATGAAGCGAACGGCTTTGCCGCTAGGCCAGATCCGGCAGTACATGCGGATTTGATTTATCTTTGTTCCCCGAATAATCCAACTGGTTCTGCTTATACACGTGCACAGCTCAAGGAATGGATCGACTATGCAAAAATAAACCAAGCGATCATCATTTATGATGCGGCTTATGAAGCGTTTATTACAGATTCGGATGTTCCGCACAGTATCTACGAAGTGGAAGGGGCAAAGGAATGCGCGATTGAAATGTGCTCGTTATCCAAAACAGCAGGCTTTACGGGCATGCGCTGCGGCTATACCATTGTGCCGCTTGCACTGCATGTAACTGCTTCCAATAGGGAGGACGTTAGCATTGCGCAAATTTGGGGGAGACGACAGGGGAGTAAGTTTAACGGCGTTTCCTATCCTGTACAATGCGCTGCTGCAGCAGTTTTCACAGACGAAGGGCTCAAGCAAATTCACGAAAACATCGCTTATTATCAGGAAAATGCTGCAATTATCGCAAAAACGATGGATGAATTGCGCATTCAATATACCGGCGGTAAAAATTCACCATATATATGGCTGAAGTGTCCGAATGGTATGTCAAGTTGGGAACTTTTCGATTATTTGCTTTATGAAATTGCCGTGGTTGGAACTCCCGGAGAGGGCTTTGGCAAAAATGGAGAAGGATGGTTTCGATTAACTGCATTTGGTGATCGAGATCGGACGATTGAAGCAATGGAACGTATGAAAAAGCTTATTTCAAAGTAAGTGCAATACCGCGCAGAGATTGTGCGTCAGATGCGCCAGCAGATTTTTCTTTAGATTATTAAGTAACGATGAAACAATACTTGATGTATTGCAAGGAGGAGCTTGATAAGATAAATGAAAAGATGCAAGCAGATGGCGTGCAAAGCCGAAGGCGGTCTTTGCGCGGTGTTGCCTAAGATTCAGATTGTGGAGGTAGAAACGATGCGAGCTGTAATTACCGTAATTGGAAAAGACAATGTTGGAATTCTGCATCAAGTCAGCGGCGTTTGCGCAAATTATCAGGCAAATGTTCTGGAGGTCACGCAGAGCGTGCTGCAGGATATGTTTGCGATGATTATGATGGTAGATATCACTGCTATGACGACAGATTTCACAAGACTTAGCGATGCGCTGACAGAACTCGGAAACCAACTGGGCTTGTCAATTCACACGATGCACGAAGATATTTTTAACGCAATGCACCGTATATAAAAAAGCAGGAGAGATAACATGAACAGTACATTGTTTAACGCAGGGGATATACTGGAAACAATTCGTATGATTCAGGATGAATGCCTGGACATTCGAACAATTACAATGGGAATTTCACTGCTGGACTGTATTGATCCGGATATCGAAAAGGCGTGCCAAAAAGTATATGACAAAATTACAACAAAGGCGGAGCACCTGGTCAGAACTGGTGAAAGAATCGAAAAGGAATATGGCATTCCGATCATAAATAAACGAATCTCCGTTACGCCAATCGCAATGCTTGCTGCCGCATGCCCAGGGGAAAGCCCTGTTTTATTTGCAAAAACATTGCAGCGGGCAGCAGAAACTTGTGATGTAAACTTTGTTGGTGGCTATTCTGCCTTAGTGCATAAAGGCTTTAGTGCAGGTGATTTGGAATTAATTCGATCGATTCCGGAAGCGCTGGATGTTACAACGCGTCTTTGCTCTTCCGTGAATGTCGGCACAACGCGGAGCGGCATCAATATGGATGCGGTTCGCATCATAGGGGATGTGATACTAGAATCCGCAAAGCGCACAGTAGACCGTCAGTGCGTTGGTCCATCGAAGTTGGTTGTTTTTTGTAATGCGCCAGAGGATAATCCATTCATGGCAGGGGCGTTTCATGGTGTTGGAGAACCGGATTGTGTCATTCATGTCGGCGTTTCCGGCCCAGGCGTGATTCGTTCTACGATTGCAAAGTATCCAGATGCAACGATTGACGAGCTTGCAGATATTATTAAGAAAACTGCATTTAAAATTACACGAATGGGACAGCTTGTCGGAACAAAGGCTTCCGAAATGCTCAACGTGCCATTTGGCATTGTAGATCTTTCGTTAGCTCCAACACCAGCTGTCGGCGATAGCGTTGCACATATTTTGGAAACAATGGGTCTTGAAGTATGCGGCACACATGGAACGACTGCTGCGCTGGCATTGCTGAACGATGCCGTAAAAAAAGGCGGCGTAATGGCTTCTTCCAATGTCGGCGGACTTTCTGGAGCGTTTATTCCTGTTTCAGAAGATGCAGGCATGATCGATGCGGCGGTTGATGGCACTTTAACCTTAAACAAATTGGAAGCAATGACTGCCGTTTGTTCCGTTGGCTTGGATATGATCGCGATTCCGGGGGATGTGGAACCGTCTACTGTTTCTGCGATTATTGCAGACGAAATGGCAATTGGTATGGTAAATAACAAAACGACTGCGGTTCGCATTATTCCTGCCATCGGTCTTAAAGAAGGGGATATGCTCGAGTTTGGCGGTTTATTTGGCAGCGCACCGGTTATGCCCGTCAGCAAGAAATCATCCGCAAAATTTATTGCACGCGGCGGCAGAATCCCTGCACCGATGCACAGTATTAAAAATTAATGAAATTGAATACACAGATCGATGTTTTAATTTGTGGCGGCGGTGCTTCTGGACTTGCCGCCGCTATTGCAATCAAACAGTCTGACCCAAATTTACGCGTTTGTATTACAGAAAAAAACGCGCGCGTGGGAAAGAAAATTTTGATCACAGGAAATGGACGATGCAATATCGGCAATGCGCAAGAAGAGCTGGCCGCTTATCACGGAACGGTGATACGATATCTTCCGGAAATATGGGAAGCAACATTGGATACAGAAAGCTTTTTCTTAAAAATGGGACTGTATTGCCATCACGAAAAGGATGGGCGGCTATATCCAAGCAGCAATCAAGCAGCATCTGTACTGGATGCACTTCGATTTATGGCAGATCATCTGGGCATAGAAACGCGCTGCACGTGTGCAATAACCAATCTGGAAAAGAAGAATGGTTTCTTTTATGCAGAAACTGCAAATGATACAATTCTCGAAGCACGTGCAGTGATTTTAGCAGTCGGCGGCTTTGCTGCACCGAAAACCGGATCAGATGGCAGTTCGTTTGTTTGGCTGCAAAGGCTTGGGCATCATGCAGTAAATCTCAAGCCTGCGCTTGTTACGCTGCGAACCAATACAGAGTTCGTGCGTGCTTTGAAGGGTATACGAGTTCGCGCGCTTGTCACAGCATATGATGGCAATCACAAAAAGCTTGCAGAAGAATCCGGCGAAGTACAATTCACGGAGCGTGGGCTTTCCGGTATTTGCGTCATGAATTTATCAGGCAAGTGCTGCAGCCCTGATCCCGCTTATCTTTCTCTGCAGCTATTGCCGGGGAAAAAAGCAGAACAGATTGTATCGATGCTATGGGATTTATATGCGGCGCGTGCGGAATGGCGTTTAGAGGATTTCCTTACGGGATTGTTTCCCAAAAAAATAGGAATCCAGCTGCTGCAGCGTAGTAATATACATCTTTCGCTGCAAGATCCTGTATATCGACTGACGCAATCTGAAATAGAACAGATTGCATCTATATGCCAAAACTGGTGCTTTCCTGTTTTGGGTCGAGGCGGATGGAATGATGCGCAAGTAACGGCAGGTGGAATTCCAGTCGATGAAATTGATTCCACATTACAGTCCAAAAAGATCCCCGGGTTATTTTTTGCTGGTGAAATGTTGGATTTATGTGGGGATTGCGGTGGCTATAATTTGAATTGGGCTTGGCGATCTGGTCAGTATGTAGCAAAAAAATGCCATCTTATTTTTGCAAACTGATACATCGGTAAATCTCTGAAAAGAAGGTGATTCTGTGATAAAATTAATGAACCTTGTGATACCATTTTCGTATACAGAAACGCAGCTGTATGAAGCAGCCGCAAAACGCCTCCATATAAAAGTGAAAGACATTGAAAAAATACAGTATTTAAAAAAATCGATTGATGCGAGAAAAAAACCGAAAATATCTGTTGTTTTGACGCTTCTTCTCCAGGTGAAACAGGAAAGCCTTTTGTTAAAGCGATTTTCCTCGGACCGCAATGTACAAGAATATATACCATATGTCTATCCTATTCCATCGTGCACACCATCTCAACATCGTCCTGTTGTGGTTGGGTTCGGACCGGCTGGAATATTTGCCACTTATTTTTTGGCAAAGGCAGGATTGCGCCCGATTGTCTTAGAGCGCGGTGAATGCGTAGAGCAACGGCAAAAGGATGTCAATTTGTTTCGCAAAACAGGTCAATTGAACCCAGCAAGCAATGTGCAATTTGGCGAGGGTGGCGCAGGAACGTTTTCTGATGGGAAATTGACGACTGGCATCAAGGATCCACGTATTCGGTTTGTGTTGGAAACATTTGTTGCGTGCGGTGCTCCGGAGGAAATTTTATATGCTGCAAAGCCACATATTGGAACAGATCGATTAATACAAGTCGTTCGTGAAATGCGAAAAGAAATTCAAGATGACGGTGGGGAAATTCATTTTCGTGCATGCTTGAAGAAAATAGAACAAAAAAACGGAAAACTAACTGGATTGGTATACAAACAAGACGGAAGAGATGATCAAATTGAAACAGATCAATGTATTTTAGCGATTGGCCATAGTGCGCGCGATACATTCTCTATGCTGTATGATAACGGGATCTGTTTGGAACAAAAGAATTTCGCAGTTGGCATGCGCATTGAACATCCACAGCATGTAATAAACCGCACCATGTATGGTGATGAAAAAATGCGGCCAAAGGATTTACCAGCAGCGGATTATAAGCTGGTAGTGCATTCTACAAGAGGACATAGTTTGTACACATTTTGTATGTGCCCTGGTGGGGAAGTCATTGCCGCGGCATCAGAACAAAATCATCTGGTTGTAAATGGCATGAGCAACTATGCACGCGATGGAAAAAATGCAAATAGTGCATTGCTGGTTGTGATCACATCAAACGAATTACACGACTTCCATCCATTGGCAGGAATCGTATTTCAACGTAAACTGGAAGAATCCGCGTTTCTTGCGGGCGGTTCGAATTATCATGCGCCAGTTTGTTGTGTTGGTGATTTTTTAAATCGCCAAAATCCAAAGGTATTCGGCGATGTACAGCCGACTTATTTGCCCGGCGTATCGCTTGTTCTTCCGGATTTATATTTGCCAAAATTTTTAACTGAAACATTGCGCTTTGGGATTACAGAAATGAATCGTAAAATTCAAGGCTTTGCCATGCATGATGCTGTGTTAACAGGCGTTGAAAGCCGCAGTTCGTCTCCGGTTCGAATTGTTCGAGGAAAAACCTGCGAATCGATTTCTTTAAAAGGCTTGTATCCGTGCGGCGAAGGCGCGGGGTATGCAGGGGGAATTATATCAGCTGCTGTAGATGGACTTCGCTGTGCCGAACAAGCTACGCGATTATAATTGTATGTGCAAATATCTAATTGCACCAAATACAAATTTGGTGCAATTAGAAGTGCTTTTTTCAATGAAAGGACAGGTAATGAAAGTCAATGCAAATTGATCGTAAAGAGTGCCCAGATTTTTTTCTGGACTATATCTTATATATCACAGTCACCAAATCGCTTTCGAGTCGTACCGTGCAGGAATACTATCTAGATATTCGTTTGTTTTTGAAGTATCTTCGTATGATGAAGGAACCACAGTTTCAAGATGTAAATGATCTGCAAAGTATTCCAATTCGTGATCTGTCAATTGCTCTGCTGGATCAAGTTTGTTTACAGGATCTTTATAATTATCTATATTATGTAACAGAAGAACGCGAAAATCACGATCGTGCACGTGGAAGAAAAGTTTCTGCACTTCGCAGCTTTTTTGGGTATCTTTGTCATCATCAGAATTCAATTTCACAAGATCCCACAAAACGATTGGAGCTACCGTCTCCCAAAAAAGCATTGCCGCGATATTTGACGTTGGAACAAAGTCAACAGCTCTTACAGGCGGTTGACAGTGCATATCCTGAACGGGATTACTGTATTTTGACTTTGTTTTTAAACTGCGGAATTCGGCTTAGTGAGTTGGTTGGGTTAAATATGACTGACATCGACTTTAAAGAAACGAAAATGCGTGTCTTGGGAAAAGGCGATAAAGAGCGTATGGTATATTTGAACGATGCATGCATAGCGGCGTTGCAAGCGTATCTACAAGTACGTGAATTACCAGAGGGATCAACCGAAAAAGCCGTTTTTTTAAGTAAACGTCATACGAGAATCAGCAAGCGCCGTGTACAACAAATTGTAGAAAATTCTCTTGCACAGGCATATCTTGACGGTCAGGGATACTCGACACATAAATTGCGTCATACTGCAGCTACTCTGATGTATCAGTATGGGGATGTTGATGCGTTAACATTAAAAGAAGTCCTTGGACATGCCAGCACATCAACTACCGAAATTTACACACACTTGTCAAATCAAATCTTAAAAACCGCAACAGATAGTTCTCCTTTAGCGCATTTTGAAAAGTCAAAGAAAAAAGATGAAACAAAATCATAACCTGTTCCGCCTGTAGGCTTTTACATGGATTTTACAATAGAAATGCGCAGACTTTACATTGCCCTGCTATAATCTCAATTGTAAAAAAGCATTGATAAAAGGAGATGGCGATCATGGATATTTTTTCAGTGATTACACTCTTAGGCGGCTTGGCGTTCTTTTTATATGGCATGAATGTAATGTCATCCGGTTTGGAAAAGCTTGCGGGCAGCAAATTGGAAGTTGTTTTAAAGAAAGTGACATCCAATAAATTCAAAAGTCTTGCATTAGGCGCCGGAATTACAATTGCAATTCAATCGTCCTCTGCGTTAACTGTCATGTTGGTCGGATTGGTAAATTCCGGGATCATGTCGCTTAGCCAAACAATTGGCGTTTTAATGGGATCGAATGTTGGTACGACACTAACAGCATGGATTCTAAGTCTTTCCGGCATTGAAAGTGATAATGTCTTTATGAAAATGCTGAAACCGGAGTCCTTTTCTCCAATCATTGCACTAATTGGCGTTATCATGATTATGGTTGCAAAACACAACCGTACAAAGGACATCGGAAGAATCATGGTTGGATTTTCCGTACTGATGACAGGCATGACGATGATGAGCGATGCAGTGAGTCCATTAGCAGATTCCCCGAAATTTTCAAGTTTGCTTACAGCATTCCAAAATCCGATTATGGGCGTATTGGTCGGCGCTGTTTTTACGGGTGTAATTCAAAGCTCTGCTGCATCCGTTGGGATCCTCCAATCGTTATCTTTGACCGGACAAATCACCTATGGCATGGCAATTCCAATCATTATGGGACAAAATATCGGCACTTGCGTGACGGCGTTGATTTCGAGTATCGGCGCAAATCGAAGTGCAAAACGTGTTGCCGTAGTGCATATATGTTTTAATTGTTTCGGTACGCTGTTGTTCCTGCCGTTATTTTATCTGTTGCATTGGATTGTTGATTTTGCATTTGTTGATATGATAATTGATCCTGCCGGGGTTGCGCTAACACACACGATTTTTAATCTATTGACTACAGCGGTATTATTGCCGTTTACAAAGCAGATTGAAAAGCTCACATGTTTATTCGTTAAAGACGATAAAAAAGAAAAAAAGGAAAAAGAAAAGCGTGCGCTTTTAGATGAACGCTTATTGGCAACGCCAGCTGTTGCAATTGAAGCTTGCCGCAGTGTTACAATTGGGATGGCGGAGCTTTCTAAAAAATCGCTGCAGCTGTCGGTTGGACTCCTTTTTGATTACAATGAATCAATTGCGGGGAAAATTCAAAAGAATGAAAAGCGTATCGATAAATATGAAGACAAATTAAATGCGTATCTTGTGCAAATCAGCAAGCACAGCATTGCTTCGAATGATAATCGAACGGTTTCGAAGATGCTGCATTGTATCGGAAACTTTGAACGCATCGGTGATCACGCGATCAATATTATGGAATCGGCACACGAATTGCATGCGAAAGGCATCTGTTTTTCGAATGATGCTGCAAAAGAGCTACAGACACTTTGTGATGCATTGCTTGAAATCTTAGGTTTGGCTTACCAGGCGTTTGAAAAGGACGATTTGGAAATTGCACATCAGGTAGAGCCACTGGAAGAAGTGATTGACACGCTGAATGTAGAATTGAAAAATCGACATATTAAGCGGCTTCAAAACGATGCCTGTACGGTTGAACTCGGATATATTTATCAGGATTTGCTAACTAATATTGAGCGTGTCTCAGATCATTGCTCGAATATTGCCGGCATTTTGATCGAGATCGATGAACAAAAAAACATTCACAAATATTTATATAAGTTAAAAGAAGACGATGTGAATTTTCAAGCCTCCTTTCATGAATATTTAGATCAATATTATTTGGAATTGGGGCAACCGGACTGCAAGGATGCATGAGTAATCACAACTTTTTTGCATAATTGAAAAGCACGTCTCTCTGATTCGGCAATTCTTCGTTTATCACAAGCTGAAATAACGTATCAAGGATCGCGCCAATGCGTGGTCCTTTTTCTATTCCAATGTGAATCAGATCATTTCCATTTACGGCGAGTTGTTTTCGATCAAAGCAATATTTTGGATTGGTTAGCGTTTGTTTGAAAAGTTGCTCCGCTTGTTGTATTTGCTGCAACTCCCCTGCCGCCGAATTCCTTGTTATTTCTGCGTGGCGCATTTGCAGCAGTTGTCTCACCGGATCTGCGTGCAGATTTGCAATTTGCTGTCGCATTTCTCTTTGATTTGACGGCAATGGATCGGTACTGTGCCGAATTAAAACGAGGATCTGTGCAAGCCGTTTGTGTTCTACCGGATAGCGTTCTAAAACCGCCTGTGCAATGCTAGTGTCGAATCGGAAAAGCATTGCCCACCGCAAATTTTGGACAGACGGCGTATATGTAAGCACTTGAATGATTTCTTCCCAATGCGCGAAATCTGATGCAATCTCCGGGAAAATAATCTGCCAAATCGGATAAAAGTCATGGAATATTTTTGAGACATCCTCACCTGACGCAGAAAGCAACCGATCGCACTCGGCAAAAATACGTTCATTTGAGACTGTTTCCAGTAAATACGCAAAAGAAACTGCAGCGCGTGCAGTTTCTCGTTCGATTTGCATATGATCGCAAGCGGCAATTCGAAGGCAACGCAAAATGCGCAAAACGTCCTCTGAAAAGTGCTTTGACGGATCTCCAATCGTTCGGATTATGCCTTCTTTCAAATCAGATTGTCCATGAAATCGGTCAATCAGACCGCGCTCCGGATGGTATGCCATTGCATTAATCGTGAAATCTCTTCGCGAAAGATCATCCGTAAGAGACTGTACAAAACGCACCTCCGATGGATGCCGGGCATTTTGATAATCGCCGTCTACACGGTAGGTCGTAATTTCGTAGGGCTTATGATCCCATATTAGCGTTATTGTGCCGTATTTTTTTCCTACGCAATACGTTTTGCAGTCAGAAAAGCAAGATAAAATTTCGTGTGGCAAAGCATTTGTACAGAGATCCCAGTCATTCGGCGTGCGGCCACGGCATAGGTCGCGAATTGCACCGCCTACAATGTAGGCTTCAAAATGACAGGCTTCGAAGCGATGGATAATTTCTATAACGGACGAAGGAATTTTGAATGCTTGCATGTTGATCGAATTCCTTTCCTGCGATTTGTTATTGCAATTGCAACTGAGCATTTTACAATATATTCATGAAAAGTCGTATTGATCCTATGAAAAATGTGCTATATTAAATGTTGACACCCAAAGTGTCCTAAAGCAACACATGCATGAAAAAGAAGGGATTTTCATACTATGAAAATCACACCATACACACGCATGGTTTTTTTACCATGAAACAGATCGAATGGATATTGTCAACCACTCCAATTATATTCACATGACAGAAGAAGCCCATGTTGATTTTATGAACAAAATCGGCGTGGGATACGAAGAAATGGAAGCGCAGGGCGTAATGTTTCCTGTTCTTGGCGTCACTTGTCAGTATAAGCGATCGCTGCATTTTGGAGAAAATCTTGCCGTTTATTCTTATATCACAAAGTATAACGGATTCAAGTTGGATTTACGCTATGATATTCGCTGCGTTGAGAATGATGCCCTTTGTGCTGTAGCAATTTCATCGCGCTGTTTCACAAACACGAAAATTAAATCGATTCGTATTGCGGAAAAGTACCCGGAAATGCATCGTTTCTTCCAGGAAGCTTTACAAGTGGAATATCAGTGATCAGAAAAATGCGCACTCTCATGATTTATCGCATCTTTTCTTGATATTGCCTTACGTACCAATCAAAACGCGCATCTTTTATGGTTGGAAAATTTTCTCGATAAATTGCAATATCATTCTGTATTTCAATATAGCGCAATTGTGTCGCATTACCGCATGCAGCCAGGATTACGCCCTCCGGATTTATTAAGTAGCTGTCTCCTAAAAAATGCTGCTCTTCCTGCATCCCGACACAGTTGATTCCCAACACATAAACTTGATTTTCAATTGCGCGTGCACGGAGCAAGATCTGCCAATGCTCACTACGCTGTGCTAGCCAATTTGCGGGAACAAGGACAAGCGAGGCGTTTTTGGCAGCAAGACGAAATATTTCTGGAAAGCGAAGATCATAACATAAGATCGTACTGATTGGAAGGCCACAAAGCTCTGCTGTAACAATATCCGTTCCGCCTTGATAGAATTGATCTTCCCCACTATAGGAAAATGGATGCACCTTGGTATAATCCAGTAGGATGTCACCATTTTTATCACAAATTTGATAATGGTTTCCATAAGTTCCATTTGCATTCGCAGACACATAACCAAAGCCAATTGCAATTGCATAGGTTTTTGCAAGATTTTGCATTGTTTGAGGCACTGCTTTCGATAACGATGCAATTTTTTCTGCATGCATTGAGAATCCGGTAAAACTCATTTCCGGAAAGAAGATGCAATCCGCCTTATTTTTGGAAGCCTGTGTAATCCAATCTGCAGCAAATTGCAGATTCGTCTGCTGTGACTCAAATAGAATCTCGGTTTGTGCAATTGCAATATTCATAAATGTACCTCACATTTTTAAGGGCAACACCGCACAGAGATTATGCGTCAGATGTACTCTCCTAGCATAAACTTCGCAGATTTTTCTTTAGATTATTAAGTGACAACGAAGCAATACTTTGTGTATTGCAAGGAGGAACTTGATAAGATAAAGGAAAAGATGTCAGCAGATGGCGAGCAAAGCCGAAGGCGGGCTCGTATAGCGGTATTGCCTAAGGATCTATTTGCGTGAAGATCCAACCGTTTCGGTATTCTTTTCCGTATGATTTTCTCGTGTTGTATCTGATGCGGTGTCGTACCCTACCCCGTGATAAAATACAGTCTCTGAACGCTTCCAATTTTGCTGTGGGCGATCTTTGAAGTCGGTAACGTGCGGAATTAAATGGATCGGATCTTCCGGTGTAACATTGCGTTTTGCACGATATGCCGCATAAATACACAGAAGAATATAAAGTGCTGTACAAATACAGCCAGCAATGATCCCATAACGGAACCAAGGGGAATGCGGGAAATTTTGAAAAGCATATAAATTGAATTTCGAGAAAGAACGGTCCACCTTGCTTACTGTAACAAGTGGGATTTCAGCGATGACTTCGCCGGAAAATTTTAATTCGATACTCCCCAGTTCTTGACCGGAGGCAACCGGCGCTTGTACATTTTCGTCTAAATGGATGATTTTTTGAATTGCCGTTGTATCCACATCCTCGCACCACAAAAGTACGCAGTCTGTTTCTGGGCGCACCAAAACATAAGAATTTCCATCCGAATTTGCTACCTCGACTTCTGCAAGCTCTTCATCATCCTCGAGCATTGTAACGTAGGTTAATGAAGAGAAAGCCCAGCGAAATAAAGTAGTAGCATCCTCCAAATGATAGTATTTGAGATTGTTTTCATCGTCTGTAAATGGTGCATTCATCAGAACCGCTAAATATGTATCACCGTCTTGCGTTGCCATTGTAATGATGCTTCGTCCGGTTTCGTTTAAATTCCCTGTTTTGATTCCAGCTGCTCCCTCGTAATAATAGTCGCTGGATTTCTGCAGCATGGTATTGGAATGCGTCCATACCCATTCGGTCGTTGAAGCATGATTGCTGGATGTGCTGATGTTTGGCGCGTATTCTTTTGTTGTTGCGATTTCTTCAAAATCATCCAAGGAAAGGGCATAATTTGTAATCGTCAGCAAATCTCGTGCTGTCGTGGTTTGCGCGGCATCATACAGACCGGTGGAGTTGGTAAATGTCGTAGAAGTGCAGCCTAATTCCTGCGCTTTTTGATTCATTTGTTCCACAAACGATTGCGATTGATTACCAAAATAATCTTCCAAAATCAATGCCGCCTCACAGGATGATGTCAACAGCATTGCGTATAGATACTCCCGAACGGTTAAAGTATCTCCTTCATAAATGTCTGCATATCGGACATCATCTACATCGTATTGATACAGTACGGAATAAAGCTCGCTGTTTGCAGTGATCGATGTCTGATCGAGATCGTCACATTGCTCTAGCACGATAATTGCCGTCATAATCTGTGCAAGATGCCCGGACATCTGCTGTTGGTCCGCATTTTTCTCATAGACAATCTGCTGCGTATCCACATTGTATAAAATAGCCGCCTGACTATGCAGACTTTTGTCAGGTGTAAATGTATAGGCGTTTACTGTCGGTGTTAGATTCCAAAGAATCAGCGCGCTGATAATAATTGAAATTACGCAGGCGATGAAACGTCTTATCAGATGGAACAAGTGCATAGAATGCAATCCCCCTTGAAAATTCTTTTATAGTGAAAGTGAGCGTGTGCATATATACTATTATATCAAAAAAATCGATTCGAAAAGACTTTTTTCAAATTTTTATTTACCTTTCCCCGAAAATGTGATAAAATAACCTTATACCTCCCTTCGAACCGATCTTTTTGTGATTTGGGGGATTTCAATTTGAAAAAGAAAAGGAGGCCGTTCTTTTGGTATATATTACAGGAGATATGCACGGTGATATTTCTCGGTTTCAGGATCCGGCTTTGAAAAAGCTGAAACCGGGAGACGTATTGATTGTTTGCGGCGATTTTGGATTTATTTGGGATGGCTCTCGCCAAGAGCACGCGATCTTGAAAAAGCTGCAAAAAAAGCCGTTTACAATTGCGTTTGTAGATGGCTGCCACGAAAATTTTGACCTGTTGGAAAAAAATTACCGGATTGTCAAATGGCGCGGCGGCAGAGCGCATATGATCGCCCCCAATATTTTCCATATGATGCGCGGCGAGGTGTTCACGATTGATGATCACACGTATTTTACTTTTGGTGGCGGCCACAGCCAGGATTTCGAATTTCGCGAAAAGTATAGCTGGTGGTTACGAGAACGCCCCACGCATGCAGAAATCGGACGAGCCATTCACAACTTGAACAAATACAACACACACATCGACTATATCATCACGCATGAACCGCCGGCATCGTTAAAGGACTGTCTTGGAGTCGATATGCAGCAGCGCTTGGAAATCCACACGTTCTTTGAGGATATCATCAAGCAATGCACCTATCGCAAATGGTTTTTCGGAAAATGTCATACGGATCGTTTTATTCCAATGAAATTTTACGCGATGTTTGAACGCGTGCTTCCTGTTGAAATGGAACGCAGGAAAAAGCAGCGATAGTACAAACGATTTGCACGAAAATGAGAAAAACAGCTGTCTTTCTAAGCGGCTGTTTTCCTATGCGTTAAAATAGCATAACGCATCAATTCATGGGTTTCGTATATTGTTTTTTATTCCAATGCAGAGGCAATGACCTCTGTGGTTAAATTTGCCGGCAATTGTTCATAGCGAATCGGCGTTAACGTAAAGGCGCCCTCCCCTTGCGTCATTTGCCGAAGCTGCATGGAGAAGTCCGACATCTCACGCATGGGAACTTCTGCAAGAATGGTGGTCATTCCCTGTTCTTCGGATGGATTCATTCCGAGCACTCTGCCACGGCGCTTATTAAGCTCTACCATAATATTACCGGTGTTGCTGTCTGGGATTGTCACTTCCAGTGAGCCAATCGGTTCAAGCAATGTCGGGTCTGCTTGCTTCATTCCTTCTTTATATGCAATCGCAGCTGCAGTCTTAAACGCCATTTCCGAAGAGTCAACGGGGTGATAAGATCCGTCTACCAAAATTGCCTTTACACCAACAACAGGAAATCCAGCAAGTACACCCTTTGCAACAGATTCCTGCAGTCCCTTTTCAACAGCCGGGAAGAAATTTCTTGGAACTGCTCCGCCATAGACACGTTCTTCAAAGACCAATTCATCCGATGGATGCGGCTCAAATTCAATCCACACATCACCATACTGGCCATGACCGCCGGATTGCTTTTTGTGTTTTCCCTGTACCTTTACCTTTTTACGAATCGTCTCGCGATATGGAATCTTCGGAACGGTCAGCGATACATCAATGCCAAAGTCGTATTTTAATTTCGACGTAACAGCCGTCAGATGCTGCTCTCCTAAACCGGATAAAATCATTTCCTTTGTCAGTGAATTTTGTTGATATGTAATCGTTTGATCCTCCTCCAAAAGTCGCTGCATTGCAGTAGCAACTTTGCTTTCATCGCCTCTTGCAAGTGGGTGGAGTGCGACAGAATAGTTTGGCTTCGGGAAGGTTTGACGTGGCATACTCAATACACGTGACGGATCACACAGGGTGTCGCCCGTCTTTGCGTTAAGTTTCGTAACTGCAACGAGATCGCCAGCCTCGCAAGATGCCGTCTCTTGCTGCTTTTTCCCACACAAGTAAAACAGCTTCCCGATCTTTTCTGTCGCCCCAGTCGAGGCGTTAACAAGTTCCATTCCGGACTGCAATACGCCAGAAGCAACGCGCATCATTGACATTTTTCCAACGAATGGATCTGCCAGCGTCTGATAAATTTGTACACAAACTGGTTCTTGATTGGATGGGTGGAGAACGACCGGGTCACCATGCTGATCTTCCGCCAGGATCTCATCATTTTCTGTTGGCGCTGGAATTAAAAGCTCTATTTCCTTGCATAAGAGATCGATTCCCTCCATAGTTTGCGCCGATACACACACCACAGGTGTAATCGTACCGTTTTGCATGCCCTTGTGTATGCCATCAATTCGTTCTTTTTGCGTAAACTCTTCGCCCGAAAAGAATTTTTCAAATAGCGCCTCATCAGTTTCCGCTACCGCTTCTGAAAAAGCCTGAATCAAGCCATCGATCCGATAGCTAAACTTTTCGGATTGTTCTGCTGTTGGCATCGGAATTTCTTTGGCAACGCCTTTTGCATCATATCGATATGCCTTCATTTCGATCAAATTAATATAGGAATCCACCTTTTGATCCACAATAACCGGCACAACAACCGGACAAACAGATGGCCCGAAAGTAGATTTCAACTCTGTGAGAACGTTGTAGAAATTTGCGTTATCATCATCAAGCTTCGTGACAACAAACATACGCGGCTTTCCCTTAGCGGCACAGTATGCTTTTTTCGTACCGACACGCACACCGGACTTCCCTGAAACAGTAAGCATTACGCAGTCTGCCGCGGAAATGCCCTGCAGCATGCTGCCTGCAAAATCAAACATGCCAGGTGTATCCAAGAGGTTAACTTTCTGATCATTTTGCATGATATTTCCAATCGCGGTATACACAGAGGATTGTCGCTTCATCTCCTCCGCAGTATAATCAGAAACTGTGTTCCCTGCCGCAACCGAGCCCATGCGTTCCGTCTTACCGCCTTGATAAAGCAGTGCCTCCATCAGCGTTGTTTTTCCCATGCCAGCATGACCTGCCAGCACAATGTTTTTGAAAATCATAAAAAATCGCTCCGTTTCGTCATTATTTTATGGATGTAGATAGTCATGTTGACTAGTATTTTTTTAACTCAACAAAATAATTATAGCATATTTCACTGATACATGCAAGCCTTTTTTAAAAAAATCGCACGGATGATAAAAAAAGTGGATTTCAATCCTGATTTTTTGTTGATTTTGCAGTTCTTTGCCCAATTTGATTTTTCTGCAAAAAAATTTTGGAAAATGTTATGCTACAATAGAACTGATACAATAAGAAGAAGAAAAACGCGCTCTCA
>JAJQAB010000131.1 GCA_021203985.1 Ruminococcus sp.
CGGTGCTAGAGGATTACCTAGCGGTGATGTATCCACGCCCGGAATCAAGCACTCTCTCGTTGCCTTCGGCTCCTCCATCGTGCCTAATTCTATTCCAACTCGTTTAACATCTTGCTTTTTCAAGCGCGTGTAACAGATCATTGACAACTCTACAAAATTTTTTTGGGAAATTTCACGAAAGCTATTGACATACTAGTTGAGATGTGTTATTATTAAGACAGATCAAATGCAGCTGTGAAAACCGGAGAAGTTTGGTGGATCGATTCGACCCTTTTCCGTGAAAACAGATGCGATTTGCTATGGCAGTACCGTACAAGACCGAGTGCTAAATGTGTCGCAGATGATGTGCGAGGCCGTAAGTGGCTTTGCGCGGCGCTGCCTGATATTTTCAATCAAATTCTGCTGGCTATTCCAGCAAAGGGGAGATCTTAAAAATGGCAGAAACAATGGCAAAGGCATGGGAAGGCTTTGTAGGCGGCGTGTGGGAAAAGACGATCGATGTCCGCGACTTTATTCAAAAGAACTATACACCGTATGAGGGTAACGAAAGCTTTCTGGCTGGTCCGACTGAGGCAACAACAACGCTGTGGGGCGAAGTGATGGATCTGTTCCAGAAGGAACGGGAAAACGGCGGCGTAATTGATATGGATACAAAGATCGTATCGAAGGTAGATTCTCATGAGGCTGGCTATATTCACAAGGAACTGGAGACAATCGTTGGTCTGCAGACCGACAAGCCGCTCAAGCGTTCTCTCCAGCCGTTCGGTGGTATTCGTATGGCAGAAACTGCATGCGAATCCTATGGCTACAAGGTAGACCCGGAGATTAGCTATATCTTTAAGAATTACAGAAAGACACACAATGAAGGCGTGTTTGACGTTTACACACCGGAAATGCGTGCTGCTCGTCATAACTCGATCATCACCGGTCTGCCGGACGCTTATGGTCGTGGTCGAATCATTGGTGACTATCGCCGTGTTGCACTGTATGGTATTGATAGACTGATTGCAGATAAGGAACATCAGAAGGCGATTACCTGCGGCACGATGACAGAGGATGTCATCCGTCTGCGCGAAGAACTTGCGGAACAGGTGAAGTCCCTGAAGGCACTCAAGCGCATGGCTGCAAAGTATGGCTATGATATTTCCACACCGGCAACAGATGCAAAGGAAGCCATTCAGTGGACGTATTTTGCATACCTGGCTGCAGTCAAGGAACAGAACGGCGCTGCAATGAGCCTTGGACGTACCTCCACATTCCTGGATATCTATATTCAGCGCGATCTGGATCGCGGCACGTTGACGGAAGTACAGGCGCAGGAATATATCGACCACTTCATCATGAAACTGCGTATGGTGAAATTCGCAAGAACACCGGAATATAATTCTCTGTTCTCCGGCGACCCGCAGTGGGTAACAGAGTCCATCGGCGGTATGGGTATTGACGGCAGAACGTTGGTTACCAAGAACAGCTTCCGTTATCTACATACGCTCGAAAATCTGGGCACTGCTCCAGAGCCGAACCTGACCGTACTGTGGTCGAAGAGACTGCCGAGCGCATTTAAGCACTACTGTGCAAAGTTGTCGATTAACACCTCTTCGTTCCAGTATGAGAATGATGATCTGATGCGCGCGACACACGGCGATGATTATGCAATCGCTTGCTGTGTATCCTCGATGCGTGTCGGTAAGGAAATGCAGTTCTTCGGCGCGCGTGCAAACCTGGCGAAGTGCCTATTGTACGCGATCAACGGCGGCGTAGACGAAAGAATCGATGCAAAGACCGGCAAGCATAATCAGGTTGGTCCGAAGTACCGTCCAGTAGAAGGTGATTACCTCGATTATGATGATGTTATGGATAAATACACCGACATGATGGCATGGCTGGCAAAGCTCTATGTCAATACTTTGAACTGCATTCACTATATGCACGATAAGTATTGCTACGAGGCAGTACAGATGGCACTGCACGATCGTGATGTGAAGCGCTACTTCGCAACGGGTATTGCAGGTATGTCTGTTGTTGCAGACTCGTTGTCCGCGATTAAGTATGCAAAGGTAAAGTGCATTCGTGACGAATTCGGCGTTGTAACCGAATTCGAAGTTGAGGGCGATTTCCCGAAGTATGGCAACAACGATGACCGCGTAGATGCAATTGCTGTAGAAATCCTGAACAAGTTCATGGATATGATCCGCAGCAACCACTGCTACAGAAACGGCGTTCCGACAACCTCGATTCTGACGATTACTTCGAACGTTGTATACGGCAAAAAGACCGGTAACACACCGGACGGCCGGAAGAAGGGTCAGCCGTTTGCACCGGGCGCAAATCCGATGCACGGTCGTGATACACACGGTGCCGCTGCATCGCTGGCATCGGTTGCAAAGCTCCCGTGGAAAAATGCACAGGATGGTATTTCGAATACCTTCACCATTATCCCAGATGCACTGGGTAAGGATTCTGCCGTATTTGCCGGCGATCTGGACATCGCTTCGATTCGTGAGGCAATGGAAAAGGAATAAGGCAATCGCACATGTTATATTCTGGAAAGGAGGCGCATTGTCATGGCACAGCACGAACAAATAGATCAGGATGCATCCGATGAACTGGTCGATATGATTGAAAAGCTGATGGAAAATGGCAGCGGTCATCTGATGATTTCAGAGGACGATCTGATGGATGGTGGTATGCATGTGGAAACCTATCGCAGTATGGACTGTTCGAAGGGTAACATGGCATGCTGTCAGCCAACAGAATGGATTGAAGAAGAATGATCTCGTCTTCTGGGAATAAAGCATTTAAAATTTTTAGAGGAGGACTTTATTATGGCAAACGAAAAACAAATTGAAAATCTGGTTGGACTGCTCGATGGCTATGCAGAAAAAGGCGGTCACCATCTGAACGTGAACGTATTGAATCGTGAAACATTGCTGGACGCACAGCAGCATCCGGAAAAGTATCCGCAGCTGACGATTCGTGTCAGCGGCTATGCGGTAAACTTCATCAAGCTGTCAAAGGAACAGCAGGATGATGTTATCAGCAGAACATTCCATGCGGCACTCTAAGCGGGCTGAATTGGTATGCTGAAACTTTGATTCAATAAACTGCGATGGGCGTACAGTGCATGTGCATGTGCGCCCATTGTTGTACAAATGGGAATGCCACGCTGCCTGCAAACGCGCTGGCGTTTCTGAGAGAGGAGAGAACATGGAAGGTCACATTCATTCTACCGAAAGCTTTGGGACGGTCGATGGGCCGGGGATTCGATTCGTTATCTTTTTTCAGGGCTGCCCGATGCGCTGTATGTACTGCCATAATCCAGACACCTGGACGCCCGGCGGTGACGACAACCTGCGCAGCGTGGAATCGCTCCTGGAGGAATATGACGGCGTGAAGGAATTTTTGCGCGGCGGTGGTATTACGGCAACCGGCGGTGAACCGTTGATGCAGCTGCCGTTTTTGACTGAATTGTTTGAGACTGCCAAGCAAAGGAAAATTCACACCTGTCTCGATACCTCCGGCATTCTATATCGCCCGGAAAATCGCGAAGCGTATGATCGGCTTATGGCGTCCACTGATCTGGCGATGCTGGACATTAAGCACATCGATGAAGAAGCACATCAAAAGCTCACAAAGCAGTCGAATCGCCATATTCTGGAATTCGCAGAATATTTGAACGAAAAGCAGATTCCGCTTTGGATTCGGCATGTGATTGTGCCGGGGATTACGCTGGAGGATGCGGCGCTGTGGCGATTGGGCTATTTTATTGGCGGATTGGAGAACTTGAAGGCACTCGATGTTTTGCCGTATCATACGATGGGCGTTGTCAAATACGAGAACCTCGGGATTCCGTATCCATTGCCGGATGTGCCGGCGGCGACAAAGGAACAGGCCGTGTATGCAAAGAATATCATTTTCGAAGGACTGAAAGATCGTTTGCGTGATGAGAAATTCGGTCGGGAATCGCAAAGCGAAGCATAAGGGCAGCGCCGTACAGAAGCTTCTGGAGCGACAGGATCGAATACTTCGAAGAATTACGCGAAAGAAAAATTCATGTGCTGTCTTTATAAAAAATTCAGAAACTTCCTTGCAAAAGGCAGTTTTTCTGATATAATAAAAGCAGACGGTAAATTTGAAATCGGAGGTGACGGCATGAACGCTGACCCATATCCCTTGTTATGCGGGGGAATTGTATTTGACGAGCAAAAAGATGCGACAAAAATATGCAGGGACAGCCATGCCGTATAGGTGGAGCTGCCTTGCTGAAAGGTGGTTTCCTATGGTTTCATATTACAAGACGGTCGCAAACCGTCTCATCGAAGTAAATTCGCTTACACTGGGCTGTTGGGTTTCTGTGGTCGATCCGACCGCGCAGGAGCAGAAAATGCTCATTGAGGACTATGGCCTGGACAGCGACTTTTTAAAGTCCTCGCTGGACGAAGAGGAATCGTCTCGTGTGGAAAAGGAAGAGGATCAGACGCTGATTATTGTCGATACGGCGGTATCTGAGGTACAAAAGGATGATACGCTGATTTTCTATACGATGCCGATCGGTATTATTTTGGCGGATCATTACGTCTTTACTATCTCGCTGCGTGAGAGCAAGGTGATCGAGGACGTTGTCAGCGGTCGTGTGCGGAATATCCAAACACAGTATCGCACACAGTTTGTGTTGCGGCTGATGATGAACATTACCGCTTCGTTTCTGGTTTATCTGAAACAAATCGACAAAAACTCCAGCGCGCTGCAGCGGAAACTGCAGGGGGCAATGAAAAATTATGAGTTGAGTCAGATGCTTGAGCTGGAGAAGTCGCTGATTTATTTCTCGACTTCGCTGAAATCGAACGATGTGACGATGAATAAGATCCTACGCGGCAGAATACTGAAACTGTACGATGAGGATCAGGATTTGCTGGAGGATGTGCTGATCGAATTGAAACAGGCACATGAGATGGCGAGCATTTATTCCAGCATTTTGTCAAGTGTTGTTGAGGCATTCGGGTCTGCGATTTCTAATAACCTCAACATCGTGATGTGGCGCCTGACGATGGTGACGATTATTTTGGCGATTCCAACGATGGTGTTTAGTTTTTATGGCATGAATACGCTCGATCTGCCGGGCGCGGATCACACGTGGTTTCCTACGCTGATCGCTGTTCTGCTGACTGCAATTGTGTCGCTTATTTTGTTTAAACATCAAAAGAAATAGCTGCAGTTTTCGGCAAAAAAGCGAACGGATCACATCCGTTCGCTTTGTCTGTAGATTGCGCGCCACCTTATGACGTGTGCGTTTCATCTGGATGCTGCGGCGACACCTTGAGCTGAATGGACTTGATCGCCTGGTTGTCCACATCCAATACCGTGAAGTGAAATGTCTGGCAGACGGAGGTTTCGCCAATTGCCGGAATATGTCCTAGAAGTTCCATGACCCATCCGCCAACCGTGGTGGAATCGGTTTCTGGTGGCTGTGCCGGCGTATCTTCCTCGTCAAGCCCGTCACAGATGTCACTGACGCTGAATGTGCCGAGAATGGTATAGGTGTGCGGTGCGATCTTCTGGAATTCGTGGATGATCTCATCACTTTCGTCGTAGATGTCGCCGACGAGTTCCTCTAGGATGTCCTCCAGCGTTACCATACCTTTTGTGCCGCCGTATTGATCAATGACAACGGCAAGATGTGTTTTTGCACGCTGCATTTCGCGGAGAATATCGCTGATTCGCTTTGTCTCCGGTACATAAATCACATCCTGTGTGATATCCGCCAGAGAGTGGTATTGACCGCACATTAGACGAAAAAAGTCCTTGTTGGTGATCATGCCGATGATGTTGTCGAGACTTATTTCGTAGACGGGAAAGCGGGAAAAATGGCTGTTTAAGAAGAGATTTTTCGCTTCCTCCACAGTTGCATCCGAAGAGAGTGCGGTAATTTGCACACGGGGGATGAGAATTTGGCTGACCGAAGTTTCATCGAATTGCAGTGCGGAAATGACGAGGTCGCTTTCCTGTTCCTCGAGGATACCTTCTTCTTCAATTTCGTCAATAATGTATTTCAATTCATCTTCGGTTACGCTCGGCGTCTCATCCTTGGATTTAATTGCGCTGGAAAGCAAGTCGAAGAGCAGGATGAACGGTGTCATGACGATCATCAGCTTCGAAAGTACGCCCGCGACTGCCATTGCAATTTGATCTGCATGCGATTTCGCGTAGGATTTCGGGAGCACCTCGCCGAAGGTCAGAACTAAAATTGTCATGACAACGGTAGAAATTGCCGCGCCCGCCCCGCCGAAATAGATTGTGAAAAATACAGTCGCCAGGGAAGAAGCGCCGATATTAACGATGTTATTGCCCACGAGAATCGCGGTCAGCGCTTTTTCGTATTGATTGGCAATGCGCAGCGCGGCGGCAGCCTTTTTGTTGCCGGAGTCCGCTATGTGCTTTAGGCGAATTTTATTGACGCAGGAAAATGCCGTTTCTGTGCTGGAAAACAGCGCAGAGAGCACCACTAGAATCGGGATGGATATGCCATAAATCAATTGTGTTTCCTCCTGAAAAACAATGCGTAATTTACTGAGAGTCAGGCTGCACAAATGCCGTGCAGCGCGCCCTCTAGTATGGAACATCATACCATAGAATGGCGAAAGAATCAAGTGGTTTCGAAAGAATTTTCGGAAAAGACCTGTAGAGTTGTCAATGATCTGTTACACGCGCTCGAAAAAGCAAGATGTTAAACGAGTTAGAATGGAATCAGGCACGATGGAGGAGCCGAAGGCAACGAAAGAGTGCCTGATTCC
>JAJQAB010000106.1 GCA_021203985.1 Ruminococcus sp.
TTTTTGGCATAAAAATGCTCCCCTTTCGTTAGACTTGCTTTTGGGGAGCGGTTCAAATCAGGCGCTGGGATTCTTCATAGATTTTTCCAGCAAAGTGCGAAATATCCTCCGCCGGAACAATGCCACCCCGGATAATTTCTGCGATACCGGAAATGGACGTCAGCGGCGTTTTTAGCTCGTGCGAAACGTTTGCCGTAAACTCTCAGCGATAGCGTTCCTGCTCTTCTCGCTCTGTAACATCCAAAATCAAAATCACCACACCGGCGATTTCCTGCGATGCGTTGGGATTGCAAACGGCATTGGCAATGAGCTGATAGATTCTTCCGTTCAGTTCTAAATTTTCCTGTGTATGCCGACCGCGCAGCGCAGTGTCCAAAACAGACCGAAAGCTTTCGCTTCGATTCACAGACAGCAAATTCTAATAGGTGACGTTTGGATCCATAGAGAAAATCTGCATGGCACTCTTGTTGTAGGAAAGAATCTGATAATCGCGGTCGACCATAAACAGCCCTTCGCTCATATTTTCTGTAATCATCGAAAATTCTCGCTGCTGTTTCTGTATTTCATCAATTTTTCTTGTAATCTCACGATTTTGCGCTGCAATACGCTGTAAAAACGGCGACAGTTCATCATAGGTGTCCGCCTTTTCCGGATACTTTAAGTCAATCTCGCTGAGCGGACGCACGATTTTCTTTGACACGCGATAGGATAAAATCCCAGCCAGCGTGCACGCCGCAAGCAGGATAAAGCAGAACGGTGTCAGCATGCCGCCCAGCAAAAACAGCACGGAGCTTTGCGCGGACGAAAGCCGGAGCACAGTATTGTCAGGCAGCCGCATGGCATAATAGATTGTATTTTCCGATAATGTAGAGGATTTCCGCATGCTGACACCGGACTGATTTTCCATTGCGTCCCGCACTTCTTCCCGATCCGCATGATTTTCTATCTCCGAAGCGTCCTGCACGCTGTCGTACTGTGCCGTTCCATCCGCTGCAATCCATGTGATCCGGTAACTGCTGTCCGTTAAATCCTCTAAATAAGAAAGTCCGTTCTGTTCAACGCTCTCTGACACAAACGAAGCGGTAGTTTCCAGTTCATTCAACCGCACTTTTTCAAAATGCTCGTATAAGACGCCGGTAATCAGCAGAATGCTGAACAAAAGCGACAGGATTACAACGGTAACTGTCGAGAGAAAAATACGTTTCGTCATAGCATCCCATCCCCTTCACGATAGCCGATTCCACGGACGGTTTCAATATATTTCTAACATTCTCCGAGCTTCTGACGCAAATGCCGGATATATACGTCCACCGTGTGGCTTTCGCCATCAAATCCATAGCCCCAAATTTGATTCAAAAGCTGGTCTCGCGTAAACACAATCCCCGGATTCTCTAAAAGCAGACACAAAAGCTCGAATTACTTCAGCGTCAGGCGAACGTTCTCTTCGCCAGCCTGCACTGTATGACGCGTTGGATTCACGACAAGTTCCCGCATCTGCAGAATTCCTTCCTGTGTCAGCTTTTCTGTGCGCCACAAAACGGCTTTAATTCGTGCGACAAGCGCCATCATGCCAAACGGCTTTGACACATAATCATCCGCGCCATAATCCAAACTCACGACCTGATCATACTCTGTGCCCTTTGCCGTCAGCATAATCACCGGAAGCTTCTGCGTGACCGGATCTTTTCGAATTTTCTTCAAAATTTCCAGTCCGTCCTCTTCCGACAGCATGATATCCAGCAGCAGCAACTCCGGAATCATCGACGCCATTGCTTTCCAAAAATCAGACGGCAGTGAAAATCCACGCGCCTCCATTCCTGTGCTTTGCAGGGTATAAATCACAAGCTCCCGAATGCTGTCATCATCTTCGATCAAATAAATCATAATACCGCCATTTCTTTTTACGTAAAGTCCTTCCCGATCCGTCCGAACGCCTTTTGTGCGATGCTGCGTCAATAACACAGAAAAAGAACATCTCTGTGAAACCAAGCATTTCCCAGATGTTCCCTGCTTCTGCAATGCAGCCGATCAACAGCAGACCGTTTTTCACAGCCAAAAATCCGCCGGCGCATTCACATGCAATCCGTGTATGTGATTATCTCTAAAACCGCTGTCGTGCAGATATGACAAAGATTTGCGTTAGGGTAACACCGCACAGAGATTGTGCGTCAGATGCGCCAGCAGATTTTTCTTTAGATTATCAAGTGACGATGAAGCAATACTTGATGTATTGCAAAGAGGAACTTGATAAGATAAAGGAAAAGATGCAAGCAAATGGCGTGCAAAGCCGCAGGCGGTCTTTGTGCGGTGTTGCCTTAGATTCCTGTTCTGGAAAACACAGGCATACTGCATATAATGCGAGTTTTTCAAGATTGAAAGATGATGTGAAGATTTACCGCAGATGTGCGGCAAGGGATTTTCGAGATGCCCTTATGCATGATCCCCCGTCACTGCATAAATCACCCATTCCGAAACATTCACCGCATGATCTCCTATGCGCTCCAAATATTTCGCAATCATCAACAAATCAAACGCCTGCTCCGAATCATTGATGTCACTGCGGATCAGACTAACTAGCTCTGCGTGCACCTTGACAAACAATTCATCGACACGATCATCCTCTTCCGCCACTTTTCTCGCCAGCTTTACATCCTGCTTCACATAAGAATCAACGTTGTCCGTGACCATACCAATCGCAGCCCGTGCCATCTCTTTGATATGCACCTTTCCGTCGAAACCCTGAAAAGAATGATTCTTTGTGATATCCGCAATATCATACGCCTGATCGCCGATTCGCTCCAGGTCAGAAATCATTTTCAGTGCGGAGGAAACCACACGCAAATCGGTTGCAACTGGCTGCTGCATCAGCAAGAAACGCATGCAAAGACGTTCGATATCCCGTTCATATTGATCGATTTCCAGTTCGATTTCCGAAACGCGATTTGCGGTTTTCGAATCATCCTCCAGTAAGCCTTGAATCGCAGAGGAAATCGCATCCTCACAGAGCACTCCTATCTGAATCATATTCGTATTCAGTGTCGCAAGCTGCGTTGCATAATAATTTTGCATTATCCGAACCTCCCTGATATATAGTCCTCTGTTCGCTGATCCTGTGGCTTGAAAAACAGCTGCTCTGTCTCTGCAAACTCGACAACCTTTCCCAACAGGAAGAATGCGGTGCGATCCGAGACACGCGTTGCCTACTGCATGTTATGTGTCACGATAATTATAGTATACTCCTTTTTTAGCGAAATGACAAGATCTTCTACCTTCGAAGTGGAAATTGGATCCAGCGCGCTCATTGGCTCATCCATGAGCAGCACCTCCGGATGCACTGCCAGCTCTCTTGCAATGCATAAACGCTGCTGCTGACCGCCGGACAAGCCTAGCACACTTTTGTTCAGTCGATCTTTCACCTCGTCCCAAATCGCCGCATCGCGCAGGGACTGTTCGACAATCTCATCGAGCTTTGCTTTCGCGTGTATGCCGTGTGTCCGCGGTCCATACGCAATGTTGTCATAAATACTCATCGGAAACGGATTCGCCTTTTGAAAGACCATACCAACGCGTTTGCGCAGTAAATTTACATCCATATCACCGTAGATATCCTCGCCATCCAGGCGGATCTGCCCCGTAATCCGGCAATCCTCCACCAGATCATTCATACGGTTCAGGGATTTTAATAAGGTCGACTTTCCACAGCCAGACGGTCCGATCAATGCACTGACTTCATGCTCCGACAAATCCAACTAAATATTTTTCAACGCATGAAACGAACCGTAGTGCAAATTCATATCATGTATTTCGAACTTCATTATCCATACTCCTTTCCAAGATTTTACGCCGTTATTTTTTCACAAGCTTTTTCGCAATCACATTCGAAAGTGCATTGATCAGAATTACAAACACCAGCAGAACTACCGCAGTCGCATAAGCCGCATCGATATACTTTCCTTCGCACAGCAACTGGTACATATGTACCGCCAGCGTGCGGCACGGTTTCATAAGACCGGTGCAGACATTTGTCGATGTGCCAGCAGTATACATCAGCGCCGCTGTTTCTCCGACAATGTGCCCGATCGCCAAGATGACACCGGACAAAATTCCCGGCACTGCACTCGGCAGAATAATCCGAAATACGGTACGCAGTTTCCCTGCGCCAAGTCCGAAGCTGCCTTCGCGATAAGAATCCGGCACACTGAGCAGTGCCTCTTCTGTGGTGCGCATAATCAGCGACAATACCATCAGTGCCATCGTAATTGCACCGCCCAGCAGGGAGTTACCGTGGAACGTCAGCACAAATACCAGATAGCCAAACAGGCCAAACACAATGGAAGGAATCCCCTGCAGCGTTTCTGTCGTCATGCAGATAATTTTTACGAGCGTCATTTGGAATTTACTGCCGCGATTGGAATACTCCACAAGATAGATCGCCGAGCAAACGCCGACCGGCACAACAATCACCAATGTCAGCGCAGTCATCATCAGCGTGTTCAAAATAGACGGCAGCATCGAGTTGTTTTCTGTCGTATATTTCCACGCGAACATCGATAGCTTCAGGTTCGGAACACCCTTTACCAAAATATAAATAATCAAACTCATCAAAACGCCGATCGTTACAACAGCCGCCAAAATCGTCAGTGCCAGCAGTACAAAAGAGCTAGGATGACGCCGATAAGTCGCAAGCTTTTGACGAATTGTCTGCATATGATTTCCTACAGATCCCGCATCAATTTGTTTCATGTTATTTCGCCTCCTTCTTCTTGACCAGCGAAAATAACACGTTAATTAGCAGAATAAAGACGAAGAGTACCACGCCAGTAACAATCAACGCGTTTCGATGCAGTCCCTCCACATAGCCCATTTCCATGATGATATTGGAGGTCATGGTACGAACGCCATCCAAAAGGCTTGTCGGCAAAACTGTCTGATTGCCGGCGACCATTACAACTGCCATTGTTTCTCCAATCGCTCTGCCAATGCCGAGAATAATGCCTGCCATAATCCCCGACTTTGCCGCGGGAAGCATTACAAAGTAAACGCTTCGCTCGTGCGTTGCACCTAGTGCCAGTGAGCCTTCATAATAATTTTCCGGCACTGCGCGAATGGAGGATTCGGAAATTTCGATAATTGTGGGCAGAATCATAAGCCCTAACAAAATCCCTGCTGTCAGCATACTCTTGCCACTGCCGCCGAATATTTTTTGCATAATCGGTACAATGACCACGAGTCCGAAAAAGCCATACACAACAGAAGGGATTCCTGCCAAAAGGGAAATCGCAGGCTTTAGCACCTTGTAAATCCCTTTGGGGCAGAAACGTGCCATAAACACCGCGCACAGCAGATCAATCGGCACACCAACCAGGATCGCGATCCCAGTGACATAAACACTTCCCACAATCATCGGGAAGATTCCATAGGCGCCTTCCAATGGCTTCCATGTCATGCCGCCAAGAAATTTAAGCGGTCCAATTTCCAGGATTGCCGGAAAACCATTTGCCAGCAGAAAGATACAGATCGCCGCTACTGCGATAATGAAGATGCAAGCAGCAAATAAAAAAGACGATCTGCATGATGGATTCACGATATTTTTTCATAGAATTCCGCCTCTTTATTCCGCAGCCAAGCTATCCCAATCCGTAATTTCGCCGACATAGATCTGTTTTACCTGATCGAGCGTCAGCTCATCGATTTCGTTTTCTTTATTCACAATTACAGCAATACCGTCCATTGCGAGCACCGTAGCGGTTACGCCCGTTTCGCTTTCCTTCAAATCACGAAACGCCATGCCGATATCGCACACTCCCTGCTATGTAGAGGAAACGCCTGTCATAGAGTCGCTCTGCTGGATATCTACCGTAACATTACTGTTGATCGTCTCATACGATTCCTTCAGCTTTGTCATAACAGGTGTAACCGAAGAAGAGCCTGCAACGACAACACTGCCGCTTGTGCCATTGCTCGTATAGCTTTCTGTGCCCACTGCAATGTAGCCCTCCTCGGTAATCACCTCTGCGGCTTCTGCACTCAGAATATAATTGTAAAAATCTTGTGCAGCATCACTCAGCTCGCCATCTTTTGCAATAATATGAAACGAGCGCGAAATCGGAATAGCTTCCATCCTCGACATGATCAGTTGTTGCTTCTACGACGTCAATCACCAGCGCCTTTACCGAATCATCCAGCGATCCCATCGAGACATAACCGATCGCAGCGGTATTCCCTGCAACGGTCGTCAGCATAACTGCCGTGCTGTTTGTAACCTCCGCACTCGATGTTGTGTTATCCTGATCATCCTCTTCGATCCCACATAATTCCGTAAATGCGCCTCTTGTGCCAGAGCCATCCTCACGCGTGATCACAGAAATCGTGCTGCTTGTACTGCCGCATCCGGCAAGACTTGCCCCCAATACGGAAATTTCTGCTGCCATTGCAGCCAAACGAATGCTTTTTTCATCATCATTACGCCATTCCTTTTTTCATAAATTTGTTCCAATGAACAATGTTATTATAACAGTCCCATGTAAAATACATCACCGTGGCAATGTTAAATCTACGCTAAATATCCTGCGCAGTTTCGCCGCTGTGGAACAGAAAAACTTTAGGCAACACCGCACAAAAACCGCCTGGCGGCTTTGCACGCCATCTGCTGGCGCATCTGGCGCACAATCTCTGTGCGGTATTGCCTTTACAATACACATATCGATATGTAAAAAGAAAGACACGAAAATCAATAATTACAAAGTGCTTACAAGGAAGGAAAAAAGTGATATAATA
>JAJQAB010000083.1 GCA_021203985.1 Ruminococcus sp.
TTGCATAAAATTCGGTTTCTAATTTTATCTAACTTTTTGGGGTCGGTTCATTACATCGTGCGCCCGTTTTGCTGTTAATAGATGATCCAGTGAAAATGCGATCGCAAAGTTAAACCATTCTTTGAAATTGCAATTACACAAAAACGTTATGGGATCTCCATGCGATTTTAATGCAGCATGTCCCGTGTCAAAAGCGAGGAACGCTGCGTTCGACATGAGAAGCATATTGCTCAAATCGTAATGTTCCTTGCTCTTTGCAGGGAAACACATCAGAATCGAGTCCTTGACGCTTCCGGTTTTGCTATAATGCTTCGTAGCCCAAACGATTCGCGTGAGCATATCGTTGATCACAATCAGAGCGGACAATGCTTTGCCATAGCGGTAATCATAGCCTTGCTCGTACACTTTGCATAACAGGGTAGAAAAATCGGATGCCCCAAGCTTCCCGCTGCATTTTCCCATATACTGCATCATCGGGACCGGCAGCCCAGACCCTCTGCCGACCGCGCCGCTTCCGCCGCGCAGATCGCTCATATTGTGACCGTATTGTGACCGTAGCAATTCACGAATCCTGCGATAATTTTTCCCACGACGCTTCTTCCGGTAAGGAGTCCTTGTCCTGTGCCTAACGTAACAACGGTATCACCTGTGCCCGGCTGGAAGAATGTTGAGGCGTTAAAAAACTGATCGGATACCGCAGAGAAAAGGCCGCCAAGACCAGGGCTGTGTGATACTGAGTAAAAATGATGGTTACTCATGCGCATGCCGTCCACCGCATTTCCCACAGCCGCGCTTGTCGCCTGATCGTACGGAACTTTATAGAGTCCTTCCAGAAATTTCGTTGCAGATTTTACTTCGCCGATATATTCGCCATTTATGGTATAGTGCGGAATCGTTTTGCCTTGTTCGCGCACTTTTTCTTGGCGTAGCTAACCATTTTTTCTCGGCATGCTGATCGCTCAGTTGCGACCAGGACTTGTTTTCGCCGGTAACGCCGACAAAAATTTCGTTGATCATGCCTGAAGTGAGTCCAATAAACGTCGCCATTCCTAAGTCGAGGAGCGTTTCTTTTTTATTGTGTATTTCAAATAGATCCGGATATTTTTTCGTCATTTCGGCAAATGAAATATTTCCTACCGTTTGCCGCGCTTCCTTGTACAGCTGTTCTGGATCTGTGGTAGTGGACACGGGCTTTACATTGCCTCGCATAATCTGCCGGTCATACTCCAAGACAGTTGCTTTTCTGTTGAAATATTCTTCATCTGAAATCATAAAAATCCTCCTCGATCGTATACATCGAATTCGATACGTGCCGTTGAATATATAAACATGCAATCGTGGTGAACACTATAACCCATTTTTACACCGATTATATCATATAATAAAAAATGTCAAGCACGATTCACCAATTTTTGGCGAATCCGTACAAATCCGAAGGAAATATTGCGAAAGGAGGGTTTTTGTGTTCAAACTCAAAGCGCAAAACGGGCGCAACAACATTTGCGGATAAAACTTAACCAAACTTCGGCTGGAAAAAGGTGGTCGCAGCGCAGGCTTGCAAGGGAACTGCAGCTTGCTGGATATGATGTCGACCACCATTTCGTTCGCCGAATCGAAAATGGTCAGCGTTTTGTCACGGATCTGGAACTCGTCATTCTATCCGAGGTTTTACAGGTAGATATTACGAATTTACTCGATTTTTCCATTCCGATTATTTGCCCAGATTCCGACTAATTCCATTATACATATCGTACCGGACACACGTCTGTCCGTTCAAATATTTTTTACATTTGTCGGGCGAAAAAAAGAGCAGCTTCCTGGAAAAAGCTGCTCGAATCGCGCGTACGGTGTTGCTTTTATTTTTCTGGCATCACAGCGCACCGCCGCATTTTTGTAGCTTCACCGCACACCAGCCAGTGGCCTCGCGCCGATCCAGCACCTGGAAGCCCTGCACAGCGACCGTTTCCAGAACTTCGTCTGCGCGTTCGGTGATGATGCCGGAGAGAATGAGAATCCCGTTGTCGCGCAAAAATCCGGGGAACAGCGGCGTCATGCCCTTGATCACGTCCGCAACGATGTTGGCGGTGATGACGTCATAGCCCGTGCCGATTTGCTGGGTCAGTGCCGCGTCCTCGATGATGTTGCCACAAGAAATGATGTAGGTGTGCGGGTCGAGGTGATTTTGCTTGGCATTTTCCTGTGCGATTCGCACGGCGTTTTCCTCGATGTCCACCGCATAAGCAGTTTCCGCACCCAGGAGCATTCTGCCGATAAAGAGAATGACGCTGCCACAGCCCAGATCTAAGAGTTTCGTGCCGTCTTGTATCTCGGATTCCATCAGTTCCAGGCAAAGCCGCGTGGTGTGGTGCTGTCCCGTACCAAAGCTGCTTGCCGGATCGATTTCCAGGATTGTCCGGTTCGCCGCTTCGGCGGTCGGCTCTTCTCAGCTCGGCTTGATGTAGAGCTTTTTCCCGATCGGAAACGGCTTGAAGTATTGCTTCCAGTTGTTCGCCCAGTCCTCCTCGCGAATTCCGGAGCAGACCGCCTTTAATCTGCCGTATGTGTGTGCGGTGTCGTTGGCGCGCATTTGCCCCAAAAGTGCCTGTACCGCGGTCAGCGTCTCTGCGCCCTGGGCGTTTTCGGGCAGATAGACCGTGACGCAAGTTTCGCACTGCGCGAGATCCATCAGACCGTCCTCGAGATAATCCCACTTTCCGTCCTTTTGCGTCAGAAACTCCTGGAAATCCTGCGCATCCCGGACAGCGCAGCCGCGAATCCCGAGATCCTCGAGCTGTAGGGTGAGCGGCTCAACCGCCGCGGTTGCTGTGTAAATATCCACCTGTGTCCAGTTCATGCTGAGGTTTCCTCCTGTTTTCAGTTTGTCTGATTTGCTTCGTTGAATTCACTGCGCTTGCGCACGTTCTCCTCCTGAATCTGTCTGCCCTCTGCAATGAGGTACTGCAGCCGCTCTTCATCGCGCTGTTTTAGTGCATCGCGATAATCGGTCAGATTTTCGATCAGCAGATCCAGGTGATAGAGCAAATTATCCCGGTTGTCCAGGAAGAGCGATGCCCACATAGATTCGTCCATCGTTGCCACGCGCGTCATATCCTGAAAGCTGCCGCCGGAGAAGGAGAGCGCATCGTCCATGCAGAAATCCTTGACATAGGCGCTCGACACAACATGGGCAAGCTGTGAGGTGTAGGCGATCATGTTGTCGTGCCACATCGGCGTTGCCGTAATGATCTGACCGAAGCCGATTTGCTTTGCCAGCGCCTTGACGGTTTCGAGTGCCTGTTCGTCTGTGCCGTCAATCGGCGTGACGATAAGGTTCGCGTTCTCGAAGAGATGCTCAACGCTTGCGTCATAGCCACTTTGTTCTCTGCCTGCCATCGGGTGCGTTCCCACATAGCGAATGCCGTATTTGTGGCAGCGATAGGTCAGATCCCGTACCATTCTGCCTTTCAGACCGAACGTGTCGACCAAAATTGTTCCGGCAGGGATCTTCGGCAGCGCGTCCTGCAGAAGCTGTATTGCGACACGCTGGTGCAGACAGAGGATGATCATGTCGAAGCCTAGATCGCCGAACTTGCCCACGCCGTCAATTGCCCCGTCTGCCAGTGCGCGCTCAAGCACCGACTCCTGCGCGTCAAATCCGTACACGGTGTGTGAGGTGACCGTTTTGATCGACTTACAGATCGAGCCGCCGATCAGCCCCAAGCCCACAACCAATATTTTCATAAAAGCGCCTCCATTTTTTTAAGGTAACACCGCACAGAGATTGTACGTCAGATGCGCTGCAGATTTTTCTTTAGATTATGAAGTGACAACGAAGCAATACTTGATGTATTGCAAGGAGGAACTTTGCAAGATAAAGGAAAAGATGTACCACAAGGGCACTCCCTTCGGTCGCAGCAGATGGCGTGCAAAGCCGAAGACAGTCTTTGTGCGGTGTTGCCTTTAAGTTTCCGCATGCCGCACATCGTTTCCTGCGCGGCGGTGTTGTCTCTATTATAGCACGAAGCGTGGTGGTGTGTCAAGCTTTTTCCAACACCCTTGACAATCCCCAGCCAATTCGCTATAATGAAAGAGGAAAAATGCAAGAGGGTAGAGCTACGAATTTCAAAGAAAACAGAAAATTCGGTAAAAAATCACAATCTCTGTCCTCTGCAAACAGAAGTCAGAGTGCTAGAAGTCAGAAGCTAGAAATTACGAATTTTAAAGAAAATAGAATTCTTGTTAAAAATCACACACTCTGCCCTCCGTCCTCTAAATCTCTGTCCTCTGCAAACAGAAGTCAGAGTGCCAGAGATCAGAGAACAGAGTAGCAGATTTCAAAGAAATAGAATTCTTGGTAAAAAATCACAATCTTTGTCCTCTGTTTTCTAAATCTCCATCCTCTGAAAAAAAGGAGCTTATGTTTTATGCGTAAATCAATTTATACTTGTCCGCACTGTGGAGAGAAGTCCTTTCGCCCGTGGTCGAAGGCACTTGCTGGGGGACTTCGTACGAAGGGAAAACCCTGTAAGATCTGCGGATGTCGCTGCGTGAACGGCTTGCCTTCCATGGTTTTCAGCGCGATTGTGTACCTTATCGTAATGGTGCTGGTACTGTGCATGTATTTTCAGGTGCTGCTTCCACAGGCATCGATTCTGGACGAATGGGTGCTGACGCTTGGGCTGCTCGTGTGCGCTTGGATTGTAACGCGCCTGTTTGACGCGTTTTTCGGGCCGCTCGTTCCGGTGATCCGTAATGACGCAGATTCGCGATAACGCGGCTGGTATTTATTTTCACGTACCGTTTTGCGTACGGAAGTGCCCGTATTGCGACTTCTATTCCGTGCTGGTGACAGCGCAGCTCTGCGAGGTCTATACCGATGCGGTCTGCTGTAACCTTGCCGCCTATGCCGCACCGGTTGTGGTGGACAGCCTTTATTTTGGCGGCGGTACGCCCTCACTGCTGCTGCCACAGCAGATTGAACGGATCTTGCAGACGGCGGCGCGGTGCTTTTCGATTTCACCCGATGCAGAGGTGACGCTTGAGGTCAATCCCGCTACTGTAAATGAAGCCGAACTGCAAAATTTGCTTCGGGCGGGGATCAACCGACTTTCTGTGGGCGTGCAGTCGCTGGATTCCGGCGAGTTGTCTCGGCTTGGACGCTTACATACGGCACAGCAAGCGGTGCAGACGGTAGAAGCGGCAGCGCATGCCGGGTTTTCAAACCTCTCCTGCGATCTGATGCTGGCAACGCCGGGGCAGACGGAAGAAACGCTGACGCGAACGCTGACGCAGCTGACGGCACTTCCGATTTCCCACATTTCGGCGTATCTCCTGAAGATCGAACCGGGCACGCCGTTTGACGCGGCGCAGATTCGCAGACAGTGTCCGGATGAGGATGTGGCCGCGGAACTGTATTTGCACGCGGTGGCGCTGCTGGAACGCGCCGGCTTTCTGCAATATGAAATCTCGAACTTCGCAAAGCCCGGATGCGAGAGCCGCCATAACTGTAAATACTGGCGGTGCAAGCCGTATCTCGGAATCGGACCGGCGGCGCACGCTTGTTGGAATGGCAAGCGCTTTTTTGTGCCATCGTCCCTGTCCGCGTTTTTGGATGCGCCAGTGCAGTCGACCGTCCTCGAGGATGACAACCCCTGTACGCGAGAGGAAGCCATCATGCTGGGGATGCGCCTGTCAGAAGGCGTGCCGGAAGCATGGCTGACACAAAAAACGGCAGAAATCGAACGCCTTTGCCGCGCTGGGTTTCTGCGCCATTTTGATGGACGCGTGGCGTTTACGCCAAAGGGCTTTTTAGTGTCGAATACGATTTTGGCACAGCTGCTGGACTAGACAAGCCCATGGGAAAGGAAAATTCTATGACAAAAGAAGAATGTGCGCTGTGTGCCTGCGAGATCCTAGAACAGGTATATCCGCAAATCGCCTGCGCGCTGGAATATGAAAAGCCGTATGAATTGCTGATCGCGGTGCGGCTTTCGGTGCAATGTACCGATGCGCGCGTCAATCAGGTCACACCGAAGCTCTTTACGGTATACCCGACTCTTGAGTCATTTGCAGCGGCGGATCTGACTGATCTCGAGGAAATTGTGCACCCCTGTGGGTTCTACCACGCGAAAGCCAAAAGCATCCGCGAGATGGCACAGCAGCTCTTAGAACGTCACGGCGGCGTTGTGCCGGATACAATGGAAGAGCTGCTGCAGCTTTCCGGCGTGGGGCGAAAGACGGCAAACCTCATCCTGGGCGATGTGTACGGGAAGCCGGCCATTGTCGCGGATACGCACTTTATACGCATTACCGGCAGACTGGGTCTTACGAAATCGAAAGATCCTGCGCGCGTAGAGCAAGACCTGCGGCCGCTGATTCCGCCGGAGCGCTCTTCGGATTTTTGCCATCGAATCGTCTGGTTTGGCAGAGACACCTGCCGCGCCCGATCGCCCCAGTGTCAGGACTGCCCTATGGGCGAGATTTGCTGTCAGAGGTCAGAGACAAGAGGACAGAGGACAGAGTAGTGAGTTTTGCGGCGAATAGAGATTCTGTTACGAATCCAATTTCTAGCTTCTGATTTCTAAATTTCTAGATTCTAGCAGTGCAGAGGACAGAGTAGTGAGATTTGCAGCTTTGCCCTCTGAATTTCCGCCTTTTGCACGCCTTTCCGTATTTTTTTCCGTAAATGTTATGCTACAATAGAACTGATACAAAAAGAAGAAGAAAAACGCGCTCTCA
>JAJQAB010000123.1 GCA_021203985.1 Ruminococcus sp.
TTTTGGGTATATTTATATTATACCATATTGTCTAACTTTTGGGGAGCGGTTCAGTCACAGGTCGCGGTGTTTTTCTGGCAACAGCGCACAAAGCCGCAGGCGGTCTCGTGTAGTGGTATTGCCTTCCGTTATTGATAATCGACAACATCCACCCAGCGCATCAAGAACTCCCATTCCTCGGGCTTTCCTTTCACTAGCTGCGATGCCGCCACAATTGGCATCCACTGCGAAACATACTGTCTCACCACATCGTTCCGGTCGCAGAATATCTGCAAATAGCGTTCCGCCCAGTCGTCCTTCCCTTCGAGCCGAAACAGCAGATACGTTCTCGCGGCATCCGCGCTGCCGTTGCCCTGTGTCGCGTGCGACCAGTCGACAATATGCAGTCTGCCGTCCCGATCAACGATCACATTGCCCGGATGAAAATCGCCGTGGCAGACCTTGACGTGGTCGTGCATCGCGTTGAGCCGCGTGTGCAGATCATAGCGCGTTGTCGTGTCCAGCCCCGACTGGCTGATTTTGCGGTTCATCTTATCCTTGAGCTTTGTCAGAAGCGGCGAGCGCTTGCTCTGGATCTCCTGCTGCAAGAGCACGAACTGCTCCATATAGCTTTTCCAACTGCTCCGGATGCGCCTCTATCCGCGATTCGAGCGTCTCCCTTTCCACATATTCGGTGACAATGCTCCACTTTCCGTCCACCTTCGCCACCTCGAGCAATTTTGGAATCCGCAAACCAGTTTCCTCGACACGTACCTGATTGAGCGCTTCGTTCAGCACGTCCGACTTCTTATAATCGTGGTCGAACACCTTCACGCGTGTCGTGCCCTCACGATAGCTGATCTTGCCGTTTCCCTTCGCAATAATTTCCTTGTCCATCGTACTTATACCTCCCCACTCGTTGTACAGTAATACGCAGACAAATACATCGCACGAATTTCCGCAATCAGCGGATAGCGCGGATTTGCCCCCGTGCACTGATCGTCAAAGGCGCTCTCGCTCATCTCATCGAGCGTCTCCAAGAAATCCGCCTCGGCAATGCCATAGTCGCGAATGGTCTTTCGGATGCCCACGCGCTGCTTGAGATCTTCGATTTTTGCAAGGAAATTTTCGAATACTTCCTCGTTGTTCTCCCCCCGTCACGCCGATATAGCGTGCGCATTCGCAATAGCGCGCCAACGCGTTCGGGTAAGGATATTGTGAAAATGTCCCTATCTTCTGCGGCGCTTCCGCAGCGTTATAGCGCATCACATGCGTGATCAGAATCGCATTTGCCACACCGTGCGGCAGATAGTGATACGCACAGTGATACGCACCGAGCGCATGTGCCATCGAATGGTAGACGCCCAGAAACGCGTTCGCGAACGCCATCCCTGCCATTGCCGCGGCATTCACCATCTTTTCCCGTGCCAGCGGCGCATTCTCCCCGTTTTCATAGCATTCCGGCAGATACGCAAAGATATTTTTCAGCGCCTGCAGTGCCATGCCGTCTGTATAATCGGTCGCCATCACGGAAGCATACGCCTCGAGCGCATGTGTCATCGCATCGATTCCGGACGCCGCCGTCAGACTCTTCGGCTGGCTCATCATCAGATCTGGATCTACGATTGCCATATGTGGCAAAAGCTGATAGTCCACCAGCGGATATTTCGTGCCATCGGACTCATCCGTAATCACCGCAAACGGCGTTACTTCAGAGCCTGTCCCCGAGGAAGTCGGCACGGCGATAAAATACGTCTTTTCTCCCATCTCCGGGAACGTATAGATCCGCTTGCAAATGTCCACAAAGCGCATCGCCATATCGTGGAAGTTTACCTCCGGATGCTCGTACAGTACCCACATGATTTTCGCAGCATCCATTGCCGAACCACCGCCCAGTGCGATGATCACATCCGGCTCGAACTGCCGCATCTGCACCGCGCCTGTCTTCGCACACGACAAGGTCGGATCTGGCTGGACATCCGAAAAGACCTGATAGCGAACGCCCATCTCCTGCATCCGATCAGTTACACAGGCGGTCATACCGCTCTGAAACAGAAACGCATCCGTCACGAGAAATGCACGCTTCCGGTGCAGCACCTCGTCAATTTCACGCAGTGCCATCGGGAAACAGCCTTTTTTCAGATACACCTTTTGCGGTGTGCGGAACCACAGCATATTTTCTCTCCTCTCCGCCACAGTCTTGATGTTCAGCAGATGCTTTACGCCCACGTTTTCCGACACCGAATTGCCACCCCAAGAGCTACAGCCGAGTGTCAGGGACGGTGCAAGCTGGAAGTTATACAAATCGCCAATGCCGCCGTGGGAGGACGGGGTGTTGACGACAATCCGGCACGCCTTCATGCGCGCGGCAAACTGCTGGATTCTGTCGCGCCGGTTCACCTCATCGACATAGAAGGATGCGGTATGACCATAGCCGCCATCATGCACGAGCTGATCCGCAAAATCGAGCGCCTGTTCAAACGTCTCGGTACGGTACATCGCGAGTACCGGCGAGAGCTTTTCGTGTGCGAACTCCTCGCTGCTGTCGACAGAGGTCACCTCGCCGATCAGGATTTTCGTCTCATCTGGCACGGAAAATCCGGCAAGCGATGCGATTTTTGTGGCACGTTGTCCGACAATTTTACTATTCAGCGCACCGTTGATCAGAATCGTCTTGCGCACCTTTTCGGTTTCCTCGGGGCTGAGGAAATAGCAGCCGCGCTTTTGAAATTCCGCACGCACTGCATCGTAGACGGACGCATCCACTATCACCAACTGCTCCGATGCGCAAATCATCCCGTTGTCGAAGGTTTTCGAGTGGATGATCGAATTGACCGCCTTTACCAGATCTGCAGAGCTGTCGATCACTGCCGGCGTATTCACTGCGCCTACGCCAAGTGCCGGTTTTCCACTGGAATATGCTGCACGCACCATACCCGGGCCGCCGGTGGCAAGAATGATGTCGGACTCCTGCATCAAGAGATTGGTCATTTCCAAAGACGGCACATCGATCCAGCCGATAATCTGTTCAGGCGCGCCTGCCTTCACCGCCGCATCGAGTACGATTTTTGCCGAAGCAATTGTCGAACGCTTCGCCCGAGGGTGCGGCGAAATCACAATTGCGTTTCGAGTCTTTAAGCAAATCAGCGCTTTGAAAATCGCGGTCGAGATTGGATTTGTCGTGGGAATGACTGCCGCCACAACGCCAATCGGCTCTGCAATCTGCATCGTTCCATAGGCAGAATCTTCTGCAATCACGCCGCAGGTTTTCGTGTTCTGATAGGCGTGATAGATATACTCGGACGCAAAGCTGTTTTTGATCACCTTATCCTCAACGACACCCATTCCCGTCTCTTCCACCGCCATTTTCGCCAGCGGAAGCCGCGCGTGATTTGCCGCCAGGGCAGCCGCTCGGAAAATACGGTCCACCTGCTCCTGCGAAAAGGACGCAAACTGCTCCTGTGCACGGCGCACCTCTGCAAGCTTGCGCTCGAGCGCCGGAACGCTGTCTACGAGTGGAATCTTATTTTCACTTTGATTTGTCATAACATTTCGCTCCTATTCTGAATCGGTCATAACACGTCTGCGACAGGGATGCGCAGCGGCGCTGCGTTTTGACAGAAACTGCATCCTGGCTCTGCTATAATCATTGTCAGAGGTGATGCCATGCAAACGATCTACATCGATGTCCTGCTCGTGCAGAGTTTCTATGTCAACTATTTTCTCCTGCGCGCCGCCGCAAAGCTGACCCATACGCCGCTGCGTCTGCGCCGCTGTCTTGCCGCTGCTGCGGGAAGCGGTCTGTTTTCCCTTCTGATTCTCCTGCCGCCGCTTCCTGCACTTTTGCAGGTGCTCTGCAAGCTCGGCGCTGCCGCTGTCACGGTGACGCTTGCGTTCGGCTGGCACAAATCCGGCTGGCTCAGAAAATTCTGCTGCTTTTTCTGCTGCAATTTCCTCCTGGCAGGACTGCTCCTCGCCGTTTCGAGCACCGCGCACCGCGGATTTGCCACATGGGGTAACAGCTATTACTATCTGGATCTTTCCCTGATGCAGCTCATTCTATTCACCGCGCTGGCATATTTTGTGCTGCACGCCTACGGGATTCTCCGGGGTCGCCTGCGGCACAGCAACGATCGCTTTCAGGTATTCGTGCGGCTCGGAGACAAAACGGCGATGCTTCCCGGGCTCAGCGACACCGGCAACCGTCTTACCGATGCGTTTTCCGGCGTGCCAGTCATCGTCTGCTCCGCCGACCGCTTGGCCGCACTGCTCGGCGATACACCGGTGGAAAAGCTGCACGGCTATCGGCTCGCCGCCTGTCACACAGTCACAGCGGAGGGCATTTTGCCGCTGTTCCGATCGGACGAGGTCTGGATTCGCTGTCTCTCCACGTGGAAAAGTCAGGCGATCGATGTCATGATTGGCATCGACGGTACGCAGGAGCATGCGACCTTCCATCCGGATCTGCTCGGCAGCGGCATTCCCCTGTCATTTTCCCACAAGCACAGCCCATCCCGATGGCGCTGTGATACGCAAACAGAACGAAAGGAATGAAACATCATGCAAATTGTACTGGGAAAGCTCTACCGGTTTCTGCACGAATTGCAAAGTAAGTTTTTTCACCGTGCCGCATTGACTATATCAACGGCACTGACACACTTCCGCCGCCGCTTTCCAAAGAGGAAGAGTAAGCCGTCTTTGCTGCGCTCGAGGGCGGTGATCCGCAGGCGAGAGAAACGCTCATTGTCCACAATCTGCGCCTGGTGGTCTATATCGCGCGGAAATTCGAATCCTCTGGGCTGGGGCTCGAGGACTTAATTTCCATCGGGAAAATCGGGCTGATCAAGGCGGTAGAGACGTTTCGCCCGGCAAAGAAAATCAAGCTTGCAACCTATGCGTCACACTGCATCGAAAACGAAATTCTGATGGTACTGCGCAAGCACACGCAGTCGAAGGGCGAAATTTCGATCGATGAGCCGCTGAGCGCGGACTGGAACGGAAACGAACTGCTGCTCTCCGACATCCTCGGCACAGATGAGGACATTGTCAGCAAGGACATCGAATCCGAAGCAGAACGCGAAACACTGCGCCTTGCCGTTTCGGAGCTTGGCGCACGGGAACAGGAAATTATGCAGATGCGCTTTGGACTTTCCGGCGGACAAGAGCTCACACAAAAGGAAGTCGCAGAGGCAATCGGCATCTCGCAATCGTACATCTCAAGGCTGGAAAAGAAAATCATCCGAAAGCTGCGCACGAAGCTCGAAGCGGCTGACCGTCCACTGCCGCATGCAAATGAGTCAAGGCGACACCGCACAGAGATTGTGCGTCAGATGCGCCAGCAGATTTTTCTTTAGATTATTAAGTGACGACGAAGCAATACTTGATGTATTGCAAGGAGGAACTTGATAAGATAAAGGAAAAGATACAAGCAGATGGTGTGTAAAGCTGCAGGCGGTCTTTGTACAGTGTTGCCTTAAGGCAACATCAAAAAATACGGCTATGCACACCATAATCCAATGATGTGCATAGCCGTATTACTGTCTCATCTGCGCGGATCGGGCGGCGCGACATCTGGTTCTTCGTCTAACAGTGCCTTGTCGATCAGAAATTGCGGACGGTGTTTGGTTTCCAGGTAGACCTTCCCAATATACTGACCGATCATGCCAATCGCAAACAGCTGCAATCCACCAATCGCCCAGATCGACACAATCAGCGAAGTCCATCCGGTTATCGTAGCGCCCATACAATGCCGTACCACGGAATAGATCAGCATCACGATACTCACCAGGAAAATCAGCAACCCCAGGCGCATAATCAAACTGATCGGCTTCACGGAAAGGGACGTAATCCCCTCCCACGCGAACGACAGCATTTTCTTCAGCGGATATTTCGATGTACCGGCAAACCGCTCCTTCCGCACATAGTACACCACATCGCTGGAATAGCCGATCATCGGCACAATGCCGCGCAGGAACAAATTCGTTTCCGGAAATTCCGACAGCCCCTCCAACGCTCTGCGACTCATCAGGCGATAATCAGCGTGGTTAAAGACCACGTCCACGCCCAGACGCTTCATGACCTTATAATAGCCCTCCGCCGTTGCCTTCTTGAAAAACGTGTCTGTATCCCTGGCGTTGCGCGCGCCATAGACGACATCATTTCCTGCCTGATATTTTTCCAGCATCCCATCAATTGCATTAATATCGTCCTGCAGATCCGCATCGAGCGAAATTGCCGCATCGCAGCGCGTTTTCACCGTCATCAGCCCTGCAAGCAGCGCGTTTTGGTGACCACGATTCCGGGAGAGCTTGATGCCCTGGAAAATCGGATTCTCCACGTGGAATTGCTCGATCAGCGCCCACGTCCGATCCTTTGAGCCGTCATCGACAAAGACAATGCGGCTTTCGGGCGCAATTTTTTCCTGCTGCATCAAGTTCGTCATCTTCTCGAGCAGCTGGCGCGATGCCTCCGGCAAAACTTCTTCTTCATTATAACAGGGAATCACAAGATCTATGATGTCCATTTCTATGCTACCATCCTTTCTGGCAATATGATCAATTATAACATATATCGAATATTCTGTCAATATTTTTTGTACCGCTGCCGTTGCTGAAATTGTAGAGTTGTCAATGACTGTTACACGCGCTCGAAAAAGCAAGATGTTAAA
>JAJQAB010000105.1 GCA_021203985.1 Ruminococcus sp.
TTTGGGTATATTTATATTATACCATATTGTCTAACTTTTGGGGAGCGGTTCATGATGGGGAAGTATAAAAGAGGAAATTGAGATGGATGGTGAAAGGATATGCGAAAAAAAGGATGGATTTGGACAACATTGTTTACCGCTGCGCTTGTTGGCTTTACGGCGTACGTGGCGGCGGATACATTTCTGATTACGCGTGTCTATACGACAGTTGTGCCGGAATCAAGCCAGTCGGCAGATTCTTCGGAGATCCAGCAGAATGACGCCACTGCGAATACGACTGTGTATACGACTATGTATACCGCTGCACAGGAAACTGAGACAGCAGAAACCACCACCACGGAAGCGGAAGTGATATCTACGGAGCGAACGTACTCGGATGGTGAAATTTCTATCGTGATTACCAAGTACCGGGAGCACGATACAACCACTTATGTGGCGGATGTGACAATTTCCGATGCTTCGTATTTAAAGACTGCATTGGCGCAGGATGCATACGGAAAAAATGTGACAGAAAAGACCTCTGAAATCGCAGAGCGTGCGGGCGCGATTTTTGCGATCAACGGGGACTATTATGGCGTACAGGAAAGCGGTTATGTGATTCGCAATGGTGTGATTTATCGCGCAACAAGCGCAGATCGGGAGGATTTGGTGATCGGTGCAGACGGCTCCTTTTCAGTAATTTCGGAGTCAGAGACGACAGCAGAAGCACTTCTCGAAGGCGGTGCACAGCAAGTCCTTTCCTTTGGACCGGCGCTTGTAACAGGCGGTGAGATTGCCATAACGCAGGATGAGGAAGTTGGCAAGGCGATGACCAGTAACCCACGGACTGCAATTGGTATTGTAGATTCCCTGCACTATGTGTTTGCGGTATCCAATGGCCGGACTTCTGAGAGTGACGGCTTGACATTGTATCAATTAGCGGAGTTGATGTAGGATTTGGGCTGCGAAACTGCATATAATCTGGATGGCGGCGGATCTTCCACAATGGTCTTGAACGGAACAGTCATTAATAACCCGACAACTAACGGAAAAAAGATCAAAGAACGAGAGGTGAGCGATATTGTTTACATCGGCTATTAAACGGGATTCGCAGGAAATCCGGCGGCGTGAGATTGCTTGGACGGGATTTCTTTGTCTGTTGTTTGCAATCGTGTGTGCGATATTCGAGGCAGTGTATGAATGCTTCAGCCATGAGGTCTATTCGTACTACATGCTCTATGCATTTCTCTTTCCGCTGGCAGGTGGCGCGCTTCCCTGTACCGCACTCGCTCTGTCTAGGAAGGTGACGCTTCCGGGAAAGCCTGCCGTGTTTCTGTACAATTCGGGACTTGCGGCGAATACGGTCGGTTGCATTATGAAAGGCGTTTTGGAAATATACGAAACAGAAAACGTGCTGCTGACCGTTTATGCAATTGTTGGCACGGGACTCATGCTGTTGGGATTGCTTTGCTATGGCACGGCTACTGTCTTACAGCACAGAATAAATCAAAGAGACGGACAGCGCCGCTGAATCTTGCAGCTGTGCAGCAGCCGAAAAGCGGGTTGGCACAGCGCTTATACTATTTACATAAAATTTTTCTTCTTTTTTGAATGATTATCGTTGCTTTTTCCTCTGGCTATGTTATAATAAAAACAGACGATACATCTCTGTCTGCGTGGATGTTCGGGTTTTACAATACAATTTTGGGAAAGGAAAAATGCAATGAAAAAACACAGATGCAAACGATGGATGGGAATTCTTACTGCTGCTGCGATGTTTGCTGCAGCAATGCCGGCGGTTACGTTTTCTGTATATGCGGAAAATTTAATCAGCAATGCAACCTTTGAAACGGGAACCTCCGGATGGGCGACTTATCGGGAGAGCGGCGGTGCCTGTACGCTGTCCACTGAGGATGGACAGCTTGCGCTTCATGTTACAAATGTAGGTGAAGTGAACTACGCCGTACAGGCTTACTATGATATTGTGCCGCTTTACCAAAACGGCGTTTATCGCCTGCAATATGATATTTCTTCTACGCTCGATTGTGAGATTGAAGCCATGATTCAGCAAAATGGCGGTACGTACCAGGCGTATACATGGAAAAGTCTAAGTTTGACATCGACCACGCAAACCGTGGACTATACTTTTACGATGACGGCGGAGACAGACATTATGGCAAAGCTTGTTTTCAACTGCGGAACACAGGGCGAGGATCTCGCGGAACATACGATTTATCTGGACAATGCTTCTCTGGAACTTGTGGACGACAGCGATGTGGATTATTCCACAATCAACAGCACGTACGAAACGCCAATTGTGGTAGATCAGGTTGGCTATAAGTTATCCGAACAGAGGGTGGCTGTGGTTCGCGATTTGCCCGAGTCGACAGAGACTGCGGTCTGTTCCGCGATCGATGCACAGACAAGCGAAACGGTCTACACAGATATGCTAGGGACTGGCATCAGCAATGTTTCTGCAGATGAGACTGGCTATCTGTTCGATTTTTCATCGGTAACGCAGCCTGGTACATACTACATTACGTGTGATGCGTTTTCTGACGTCTCCTATTCGTTCGTAATTTCTGACGATCCTTATGAGACGCTGCTGGAGGATTCTGTGAAGATGCTCTATTTGCAGCGCTGTGGTACGGAAGTAGAGGACGATACCTTTGGCCACGAAGCGTGTCATAATACGCTGGCAACGACTTATGGCACAACGGAAACGATTGATGTCAGCGGCGGCTGGCATGATGCCGGCGACTATGGCAGATATGTTGTACCGGGCGCAAAAGCGGTTGCTGATTTGCTCTATGTTTATGATGCGAATCCTACGCTATATGGAGATGATACCGGAATTCCGGAAAGCGGAAACGGTGTGCCGGATCTGTTAGATGAAGTGCGATATGAGCTGGAATGGATGCTGAAGATGCAGGCATCGTCCGGCGGTGTCTATCATAAAGTGACCTGTGCGAACTTTCCGGGCTATGTGATGCCGGAAGAAGAGACGTATGAATTGATTGTAACACCAATCAGCACCACCGCAACAGCAGATTTCTGCGCATCCATGGCAATGGCGTATGAATTTTATCAGAGCGTAGATGCAGTGTTCGCAGAAACCTGCCTGGAGGCAGCCAAGGCAGCGTGGGCGTTTTTGGAGGAAAATCCGAATCTGATTTACACCAACCCCGATGATATTACAACGGGAGATTATGGTGATACTTCTGACAGAGACGAGCGCTATTGGGCGGTTGCGCAAATATACCGTGCCACACAAGATGAAACTTATTGGACTGCCCTGGAGAGCATGACGGTTCAGAGCGGATTGGACTGGAGCACGGTTGGCGACTATGGCAATATCGCGCTTTTGACAATGGACGACTTCGATACCGATTCGGCGCTTTACACAAAGATCAAAAGCTCGCTGACAACACGTGCAAATTCTTATGCGAAGGTATCCGCAAGCAGTCCGTATGGCTTAGCAATTTCTGTCTTTAATTGGGGAAGCAATATGACTGTGGCAAATGCGGGCGTGATTCTCGGTCTTGCCTATCAGCTGACAGGGGAGGAAAGTTATCTGGAAGCCGCGCAGTCGCAGCTGCATTATTTGCTGGGAAGTAATCCGGTAGGTGAATGCTTTGTCACCGGCTATGGTACAGTTTCACCACAAAATCCGCATCACCGTCCTTCGATGGCACAGGGACAGGCGATGACAGGAATGCTGGTTGGCGGTGTTAATTCCAATTTGGAGGACAGTGCGGCGAAGGCATACCTCTCCGATACCGCAAGAGCGAAGCGATATATCGACAATGCGGAAAGCTATTTTACGAATGAAGTGACGATTTATTGGAATTCTCCGTTGACGTATTTGATTTCTCTGACAGAAGCTGCAGATGCAGATCTGGTGACTGGTGATGTGAATTTGGACGGAAACGCTGATATGGCGGATCTCGTTTTGCTGCAAAAATATTTGCTGGGATTGCAGTCGCTGACATGGAAGCAAGCGGATCAGGCGGATGTTTTTGTGGATGATGTCATTGACGGTGCAGATCTGACTGCGTTGCGTCAACTCGTAGCGGCACAGGGAGACTCTGGCGATGCGGATCAAATTGTCGATTATGGCACATCGATGAATGAACAGGCAACAATGGTCGCTGATTTTACGTATGGAGCGTCCTCACTGTTTTTTGCTTCTGATGGCTGGTCGAACGGTTCTTGCTTTGACTGCGTCTGGCGAGGGACGAATGCTGTTTTAGAGGACTCCGCGCTGCTTTTGACGATTGACAATGATACCGCAGGGGAATATACGTATGCTGGTGCGGAATACCGCTCAACTGATTTTTACAGCTATGGTTACTATGAAACCTCGATGCAGGCGATTCAAAATGATGGTGTCGTTTCTTCATTTTTCACCTATACTGGACCTTCGGATGAAAATCCCTGGGATGAAATTGACATCGAAATCCTGGGGAAAGACCCGACAAAAGTGCAGTTCAATTACTACACCGATGGCGTGGGCAATCATGAGTATTTGTACGATTTGGGATTTGATGCATCGGAAGGATATCACACCTATGGATTTGACTGGCAGCCAGATTCCATTACATGGTATGTGGATGGAACTGCCGTCTACACAGTGACGGACGATATTCCCACTACACCAGGAAAGATCATGATGAACGTGTGGCCAGGGACTGACGTGGATGATTGGCTGAATCCTTATGACGGAACGACACCGCTGACGGCGAGATATCAGTGGGTGACTTATCAAGAACAGTAATCGATTAAAGCTAGCTTTCTTGCAAAGCATCTCTAAAAAACGGCTTGTGCATTTGGAAACAATCACAAGCCGTTATTTTTTTGGAAGTATTCTTTTCTCTTTCTCATCATGACAAAAGAAAAAACCATACGATGTGGTGCTTTGTCAGCGTACCGCAGTTCGTATGGTTTTCTTTTTTTGAATCGAGGTATAATTTTATGGCATATTAGGCGCTTGCATCAGGAATCGATTGGATTAACTGTATAGTGAATTTCAGCAGAACGAGTGCATCATTGCTGTCGAGCATGCCGTTGCCATTGCAGTCGCCATTATTTGTGGCGCGTTCATTTAAGTCGACAATATTTGCGTTTGCCTTGCTCAAAATGATCACATCAGCGATTGTAACATTTCCGTCCAGATTGACATCGCCGCAAAGATTCCGGGATGTAACAAGATCGGTTGATGATATGCTGTCGCTTGATTCTGTAACGTCTGCCGTTGTCGTAGTGGTTGTCGTTGTCGTTGTCGTGGTTGAAGTAGTTCCTCCGGTAGTAACGGTTGTTTCTGTTGTTGCTGTGCCGTTTCCGACCAGTTTCAAAACGCCGAATCCGCTGGTATCGATATAGCCTTGACCGCTGAGATCGTTCCAGTTTGCAATACTCGTACGGCTGCCTTCTCCAGTACCATCATCGTTAATTTGCACATCGAATCCAACGATCTGATCCGCTTGGAATACACCGATTGTGTGTGGAATTGCGATTTCTACGAGGCAGCCATCTGCGGTTACACTTGTCGCTGAAAGGAATCGTTCGGTGGATAAACCGTCTGTTATGGTCTTGTTGCCGGTGTAGCTAACGCGCATTTGGACATCGTCCTCTTCATAGGATGTGGTCTTGTGGTTGTTTTCATCGAAAAAGACTTCAACCGTATCCTGTTCGTAAGCATTCGCACTTGCTGTGCTTAAAACCGGATCGGTAACCTCTGTGAGAATATAGATGTAATCCTCGTCCCACAGCATCCGAGAAACACCGGTTGCACCGCTGCACATGGAGTAATTGCTAACAGCAATGGTGTTGGCATCTGTCCAGGCATCATCGATTACACCGTCAATTTCAATAGCAGTATCCGTCCGAGCCGCTTCTGCGTAGTTTGGCTGTTCGGCTAAGGTTACAATGCCACAGGTTGCAGTATCACTTATCGTAGCTTCATTTCCAGTGACAGGTTCTACAAATTGTTTTTCTGTTAAGTCTACATTATTCCAAGCCTGATAACAGTTTAACACATCTAAATATACCGTATCGCCAACTTCATCGGTCAAGGAAATATTTAAATCAATATAGTCAACATTATTTGTTAAATACTCGCTTTCTAGCAAGTTTCCCAATTGTTGATCCTGATTGCCGTAAATCAAAATATCTGGGTAGTCCAACACAACGCAGCCATCCTGTGCATCAGTTGAAACAAAAGGATCATACACACGAATTACCATGCCATCTTCGTTCCATGCTGCTTTGAAATATGTTATACTGCCTAAACCATTTTCATCAGAAAGATATTGTGCCGTGCCCATTTCCAATGCTTTTTCTAAATCCTCGTCCGTTTCGTCATAATAGTACGCTGTCATGGTTTGGATTGTTTCCACTGCAGAATCGGTATCAACGACAGCGTAATAAGCGGGCTTTGCCTGATAATTCTTATCAAATAACAGTGGATAGCCGCCAATCCAACTGGTCGAGTCGGTGATTCCCCAAAGTACCACGGCGGATAGATTGACACCGGAATCCTTCATTTCCTTATACATCGCAAAGACATCCTGATACCGCTGTGCCAGTGCCAACTGGTCGGCATACGCATTGGATTTTTCAGAAATGTCCAATTCAGTCACTTGGATTTCCAGGCCCAGATCTGCATACTGTTGCATGGCAGATTGATATAATTCGATGGAGGGATAGCTCATTGAAATATGAGACTGTATGCCAACGCCATCGATCAGACCAGCTTCCGCCAAGGGCGTCAGGATATCACTGATAATGTACGCTTGCTTATTGGGGGTGTATTCGTTATAGTCGTTATAAAACAGCCGACAGCCTTCCGGGGCATACTTTCGGGCAAACGTAAACGCCAGAGGGATATAGGACTGATCGCCATAGATCGTAACCCATGCAGACTGTCCGTTTACCTCATTGTTCGATCCAGCATCGCGAATCATGCCTGCATCCGAAGCGGATTCGTTCACAACATCCCATGCGTAGAATTTTACATCCGGATAATCTTCTGCGAGTGTTTCCATGACAATTTTGATATAGTTTTCCAAACGCTGCGTCATTTTTTCTTCGGATACCCATTCGCCGTTGGAATCAAAATTTTCCTTAAAGAACCAATCCGGCGTTTGACTGTGCCACACCAAGACGTGACCGCGTACAGGAATATTGTTTTCTCCGGCGAATTTCAGCATCTCATCCGCTTCGTCCAGCGAAATCTGCGGCATCGTATCATCACCGTATTCCGCTACATATGCCTGCGACAATTCCTGATCGAGTACACTGTCCGGCTTTAGTTCATTACCCAGCGTTAAACTGTTATAGTGCTTCAAAATCATGTCCTTTGTCGCGCTTTGCGTAAATTCGGAAGTAGAGCACGCACATCCGATTTTAAAATAATCCGCATACGTATCCTTCAGCGCCGTGATATCATCCTGAATTTCCGGATTGGGGAGATGTTCACCAATGGCATCGTCCATGTAAAAGTCCATGAGATCTTGCTCTGTAGGCGCGCTGGTATAGCTAGTCTGTACATAGACATAGAAATTTACAGTGCCCGTTGGCACTGTAAATTCGCTGCCTACATAGGTCCACTCGCCTTTGTTGGCAGTTTCAGTAGCGATCGTATAATAATTCTCTTTGCCGTCATAGTCATATTGCAGATTGATCGAAAATTTCTGCGTATCGCTATAGGATTTGCCGTCATATAGAACATAGCAGCCAACGTTGTAATATCCGCCCGCTTCCATGATGTCGGCCGTACTTCTTGTTGCGCCGTTCCACAGTTGTGTTCTTCCCGAAACGTAAAGGCTTGTTTCGCCGCCATGCGCATAATTTGTTGAAAGTGTGACCGTTGTACTGCCTCTGGTGTTTCAATTTTGCGTTGTGCCGGTTTCGAAGTCCGAGGTGAACGAGTCCTCCAGTTGAATTTCCGTTCGCTCGCCAGCAATGACGACATCGTCAATGTAATAATTTTGATTCGTACCAGCGTTTGGCATTTCGACATATAAAATCATGCCCGTTGCTTCTGTCGGAACGGTATAAGTCCTCGATAACGCGACCCGTTCGCCAGCAGTCGCCTGTGCGTATGCGACTTGATCATAATGGTCTGTGCCGCTTACATCTGTATAGATCATTTTAATTGCCATATTTTGCTGGTTGGTTCCTTCGTATATGGCATATGCTGATATTTCATAGCTTTGCTCGGCGGCGACTATGCCAGTCAGCGAACAGCGTGGTGCGCCCAATGTGTCGGTGCGATCGTAGCAATTATAAGGAGGTGCTGCCACCGTGTGCCTGGTCTGTTGAAAGCGTGAGGGAAGAACCAACGCCCTTCCATGCACTATAACCGCTTTCGAACGTATCATTCAAAAGCTCTCCTGTTTCCACGAATCCAACCAAACCGGATGTCGAAAAGCTTCCGATGGCGAGAATTCCGGAAAGTACTGCCGCTAAGATCTTTGAAATTTTCATCATTTCCTTCCTTTCCTATGGTGAAACTGTAAAATTCCTGTGCAGTGTCATATGGTGATTTTTGCGGTGCGAGAATAAGAAATCTTTTGAGATTCATCATTTTGTACAAAAGTATTATACCATACTTGTATTTTTTGTTAATGCGTGAATTGTATTTTGATGGGAATCAATTTTTGATCAAACATACTAAAAAGACCCCTCAGTCACACCTACGGCGTGCCAGCTCCAACACAAGACTACCTTTCGGGCGCTTTTCAGGGAAACCGAGATGTTTGTGTGGGTGGTTACAGTAACTTCTCGCCTCCCCTGAAAGGGGAGGGGGACCGCCGCGCAGCGGTGGTGGAGTGGTCATCATTCGAAGCAAGTTCAAAAAACTGATTTCCGTGTGCACTTTGTTGGGAATATGTATGCTGCCGATGTGATACAAAAACGGGCAAAATTCGCGTTTTCTTATTGCACAAAAACTGCTGACGTGGTATAATAGGAATATACAGAACATATACAAATGATACAAAGCAAACGGTTATCGCATTGCGGGTTCAATCTCAGAGCAACTGCCGCGGTTTGTTTTTCATCGAAAGGAATTTTCATTTATGCCTTGCTTTCATTTTTTTCATAAGGTTTCTCTTCTTTTTGCCGTTTCCTGTACACTTCCGATGCTGTTTGGATGCGATTTTTCATTTCAAAAGCAAGAGAGTGACGGCTCTGGCTATTTGTTTACGGTGAGTCTGTCAGACAATCCAAAGAGCTTAGATCCACAGTCTGCAACGGACGCCGCATCGAAAACCATCATCGAAAATCTTTACGAGGGATTGGTAGAGATGGACGAGGATGGCGAGATCCAGTTGGCGGCGGCACGGAGCTATTCGGTTTCTTCTGACGGATTGATTTATACATTTCAGCTTGAGCCGGAGCAATACTGGTATTATGATCAAAACGGAGACGATGTGATTGACGAGGGCGAATCGTGGCCGGTAACAGCGTCCGATTATGTTTATGCGTTTCAGAGGATCTTTAATCTAGATACACAGTCTCCTTATGCGGAGATGTTCTCCTGCCTGAAAAACGCGGAAGCAATTCAAAACGGCGAAATGCCATACACGGACATCGGCGTTCAGGCGATTAGTGACACGCAGCTTCAATTCACACTGGATTTTGCCAACACACGGTTTTTATCGCTGCTAACCTCAACTGCCGCGATGCCTTGCAATGAAGCTTTTTTTGAGCAAACCAAGGGACGCTACGGCTTGGATCAGGAATCTGTGGCTTCCTGCGGCGCATTTTACCTACGACTTTGGTTTTATGATTCGTATGGCAGCGACAATCTCATCTATATGCGGCGAAATTCCTGTAACAATACGGTTCGCAGCATTTACCCATCGAATTTGACCTTTCAGATTCGGAGCACATTGCAGGAAACGACTGATGACTTTTCTGACGAAGCCTCGGATCTTTTAGTGACACCAGTCTATTTGGAGCAATATGATAATGCAGATCGCTATAACATCACCGCCATTCGTGCGACAACGTTGGGTTTGATTTTTAACCCGGATAGCGAAGTCTATTCGAACGAAAATATTCGAAAAGGGCTGTCTATGGGAATAGATCGCAGTAACATTGGCGAGAATTCTAGTGGGGATCTTCAGGGGGCTTTCGGTATTATTCCGCCGGTAGTCCATCTTGGTGGCTCTTTGTACCGCGATCTTATGCCGGAAACGACAGAAAGCTATGACGCAGAAGCTGCGAAGGCGGTTTTTCAGAAGGGAATGCAGCAGCTCCAAATGGAGTCGCTGGATACGACCAAAATTCTCGTTTGTCAGTCGCTGATGGATTGCGAGAATCTGCACGATATCATTCAAACCTGGCAGGAAATCTTCGGATTTTACATCGGCATTGAGGAAGTTACAGAGGACGAATACTGGGAACGGATCGCGGATTGTGATTATACCATTGCGGTTTATGGCGTGACGGCAGCGTCCGATGATCCTGCTGTTGTTCTGGAGGCGTTTCAGTCGGACGAGAATGCGTATGGCTATGAAAGCCGCTCTGTAGATGCGGCAATCGAGAAATTACAAACTTGCGCTACAGAAGAAGCGCTGCTGGAGCAATGTGCATCGATCGAACAAATGATCCTGGATGACGCCTGGTTTTTGCCGATTTTTTATAAGAATCAATATTGTATTACCAGCTCGGAAAACGAGGATGTTTTCTACGACCCGTTTTCCGGTGCGCTGCGATTCCGTAACGCGAAGCATTTTGAATAATCCGCATGTGTGCCGTGACTTTCCATACATTCCCTTGTCGCATTTTTCAATCTGCTGCATACAATAACAGTAGCAGCGGCGCCTTGGAATCGACTGCTTTGGAATAGATGTTGCCACCGAATGCGGAAGCGTTTTGGCATGGATACGGCAAAATCCGCCCGAATGAGATTTCCAATCTCATTCGGGCGGATTTTTGTAATGATATTGCGATATTATGTGAAATGAAAGTAACTTACTTCAATTCGATGGTTGCGCCAGCAGCTTCTAGCTTTTCCTTCAGTGTTTCCGCGTCAGCCTTCGGGCAAGCTTCCTTGATGGTAGCCGGAGCAGATTCAACGACTGCCTTTGCTTCCTTCAGACCCAGGCCCAGCGCATCCTTTGCAGCCTTGATAACCGCCATCTTTGCGTCACCGAAGGATGCCAGAACAACGTCAAATTCTGTCTTTTCTGCTTCAACAGTACCAGCAGCAGCGCCAGCAGCCGGAGCAGCTGCAACAGCAGCAGTTACACCAAATTCTTCTTGAATTGCGTCAACCAATTCAGCCAGTTCGAGTACAGACAGTTCCTTGATATCTTCAACGAACTTTAAAACCTTTTCAGATGCCATGATAATAATCTCCTTTACAAATATTAAACTTCAATTCAAATGGATGCAGCAGCCAAACCGCTGCAATTCCTATGCCGCAGTTTCTTCCGACTTGCTGTCCACAACTGCCTGCAGCGTTGCAGCGAGCTTCTGAATCGGACCATGGAGAGAGCCAACCAGCTGTGCCAGCAGAACTTCCTTCGATGGGATCTTCGACAGCTTTGTAACGCCAGCAGTGTCATAGGTAACGCCTTCGACGTAGCCAGCCTTCAAGTTGAAAAAGTCCTCGTGATCCTCTGCAAACTTACCCAGGATGCGCGCGGGAGCGGTCGGGTCGTCATTGGACATTGCAACGGCAGTTGTACCGTGTAGAACCTCGTCAAATGCATCCAGTCCCATGTTTTTGAAAGCAAAATGCAGCATCGAGTTCTTTTCTACGATGTAGTGCACATCGGCTTCGCGCATTTCCTTCCGAAGCTTGGTGTCGTCCTCGACAGAAATGCCCTTGTAGTCAACCAGAACAAACGAGACACTGCTCTGCAGCTGCTCCGTCAGTGCAGCGACCTTCGCCTTTTTGCCTTCCAAAATCTTCTCACTTGCCATATTAGATTTCACCTCCGATAAAAATGTATCGTATCAGAAATCGCAATAAAAAAAGCATGATTCAAGCGGAATCATACACTGTGTTTCACAGAAATCATTGCACATTCCTCGGCTGGACTTACCGCATAAAGCTGCCAGCTGTCTTTAGAATACGATATTGTAATCATTACAACGTATGTTAGTATAGCACATTTCGTTTGGCTTGTCAAGCTTTTTTCAAAAAATTTCTTTTCAGGCGAAAAATCAAGTGGGGGAGGGGAGTTCGCGTTCTGCATTTGAATTGCATTGCAGGACAAAAAAACGCCCGATACAGTAAACCTCCAGATCGGGCGTTTTCGATTCAATTTTAAAATTATTTTATTTGAAAGAACTTTCATTCTTTCACATCGATTTCGATGGGACTCACTCCTCACGTTGTTTCATACCAAATATACAATTTATAAAATCACATCATGAACACGTCCTCTCATTGAAAACGATTTGCATGTCTTTACGTTTTTGCAGCTACTCATAATCTCATAATATAAAGCGCAAATTTCAGTACGAACTTATGCCCTAGGACTTATTCCTTTTTATTAAACTTGTAAATCATCAAATAGAATTACTTCATGGGAATCACCTAAATATGTTACTTTACCTTCAGCATATATAAATAAAGACGTTCTTGTCAGAAATTCAATGCCGTCATCGCATTGAATTAGAAACCATATGCTGTCAATCAAATAACAGAACTCATTTGTGGTACAAACAATTGCCTACGTCATTCATCAGATTTCGGGTGCACAACATCTCATCATTTCTTACGTGCCCTCGATCGATCGCTGTCGATCTCTCGCTACGCTTTTATGCTTGTGCAGCCAGTGAACCATCCAACACTAACAGCATATGCAACTGTGATTCTTCATTTACCATCAGACTTCGCCGTCCTTTTTGATATTATATCGCTTTACAAAAGGAAAGTCCTTAAACCTTGTAAAGCCAATCGCTTAGAAACGAATTCGGTTGTGAGCTTCTCGCCAGCTCCTTGCCACTATTCCCTTTCATTGTATTTATCATACCACATCGATCCAGCAATGTCAACAGTTTTTTTGAGATTTTTTCGCTCAAATCGTGTACTTCTTACAAAAGAAAAAAAACTGATGTTTTTGTCTGTTTTATTCTATTTTAACTTTGCCTTATTCTGATATTGCTTACAAGAATAAATAAAATAAGGTCGACAAGAAGAAAACCAGTGAAAAAAAATCTAACGCACAAGGAAAACGAAAAAGATTTCGACAAGAAACACCCGGGCACGTTGATGAGGAATTCCAAAAACGACCGTGTGGGGTCGATCGCGCAGTTTGCATAAAAAATCACACAATCTCGAATTTGATCGAAGCTGTGTGAAGCATTCAGCGTTTGGGGAACTTTTTATTTCATAAAAGGGTTTCTTTTGCGAAAAAACTTCAAGTGCAGCGTGTCTGATTGCAAACATCTTATGCTATATTTAGTATAACACAGATTTTCTACGATGTCAATTTTTTTTAAAAAATCCGGTGAAAAAAAGTTGGTTTTGTAAAATATGACAATTTTTCACCAAAAAAGCATTTTGCATAAAAGAGGTATCGTATGCGTAAAAACAGCATTTATCAAAGAAAAGACGGGCGTTTTGAAGGACGCATCATCAAAGAAAAGAAACCGAACGGCAAATGGCTGTTTCACTATTTCTTTGGAAAGACAAAAAAGAAGTGGACGAGAAGATGAATGCGTTCCGCTCAAGCAGATTCTGACGGTCCACTTGTTTGGAGACGGTTGCGCAGATTTTCGCGCAGTGGGATCAGAGCATGCGCCACCGTGTGAAGGAATCGACTGCGGCGAATTATTTTCTCAAGGGACGGAAGCATATTTTGCCGATGTTTGGCGCACGCAGGATGGATTCGCTCGAACCGAAGGATGTGTATGCCTTTATCGCCACCAAGCAAGCGGAGGGATTGTCGAACCGGTATATTTGGGATATTTCAATTTTACTGAAATCCATCTGTAAATATGCTGCACAGACCTATCACATTTCCAATCCGATGGACGGCGTCAAAATGCCGAAGTGCGGCGCTGTGGACGTGCGCTTACTGGATGAGGAGCAGTTGCAAAGATTAGAGGGCTATATTGCGCAAAATACGTCCAGAACCATGATGGGCGTTGTGCTTTCGCTGGCTACTGGCATTCGCATTTGGGAACTTTGTGCCCTGCAGTGGGAAGATGTGAATCTAGAAAAACGTATATTGACCGTCAAGAAGACGATCCAGCGTGTGCAGAAGGTGTTCGGCACATCGAGAACCACCTTGATCATCACCGACCCGAAAAGTGAATCCTCGAAACGACAGATACCGATTCCGGAATGCGTGCTGGCTTTGCTGGAAAAATTCCAGGGCAAGCCGGAAGAATTTTCGCTGTCCGGCAAAGCAAAGCCGATTGAGCCGCGAACCATGCAATACCGCTTTGCCAAAATCTTAAAAAACGTAAAATTACCGTCAATTCATTTTCACGCATTACGTCATATGTTCGCAACCAATTGTATTCGGCTCGGCTTTGACGTCAAAGCACTGTCCGAAATTTTAGGGCATTCGAAAGTAGAGATCACATTAAATCGCTATGTGCACGCATCTTTTGCGCAGAAAGCGGCATATATGTGTCGTGTACAGCTGCAAATTTAGAGGATCTTCCTGCGACTTTTCGCAAAAGAAACACTATAACGAAGCTACAGCGACCGCACAGGCCGCTGTAGCTTGCCGCCGAGCGCAAATCGGCGAGACGCTACAATGGAACGCACCGCGTACAAGCAGATTCCGGCAGATGGGGGAGTGCTTTTGTATGCGCGTGGGAAATTGCTGACATCTTCATAGGACATTGGATAAAATTATGACAAATATTTATTAGGAGGATATGAATTATGAGACGATCTTTTTTTAGGCGATTGAAAACGCTAATGGGCATGCTGGTGACCGTTGCGCTTCTGTGTTCTCTTGGAATTACGGCGTCTTTTTCGGCGCGTGCGGATGTGCCTTATTCGATTACAATTCAAAATTATGATTCTAACATTACATACACAGCATATCAAATTTTCAAGGGCAATGCTTACAAGGCGACTTCGAGTGATCCCTATACCCTTTCTAATGTCAAGTGGGGTACTAATGCAAATACATCAGACTTATCCGCTGTTAGTAGTCAACATTCAACAACGGATGCCGCAGAGATTGCAGAAAAGCTCACCACCACCGCCGATGCAGATAAATTCGCTTACCTTCTTGTTAGCAACAATCTTTTGACCAGCAGTGGCACAACAGCATCAGATAGCACGATTACCTTGTCCGAACCTGGCTATTACCTGGTGCGGGAAAGCGGCACAGATCCTTCAACCGCCTACATCTTAATCGTTGTTGGCGGGGCAGAAACCGTAGACCCGAAAAAAGACACATCAACCCTAGATAAGACGGTAACAAGCATGACAGACAGTTCGATCACAGCTCCTGCAACCAGTGGCAAAGCGGACACCTCCGCCGATTACAGCGTGGGCGACACCGTGCCCTTTACCCTGACCGCGACCTTGCCGGATAACTACGGGGCGTATGACACCTTCTTGATGACGTTTCACGATACCCTCTCGACTGGCTTGTTATTCAATTCGAACAGCGTTGTTGTGACCGTGTATGCGAACGAAACCGACACGACAGGAACGGTCGTGAAATCTTCTGGTGGTGGCTATATGGTTTCAGACAGTAACTTAGGTGATACTTGCACCTTCCACGTTGTGATTTTGGACGCTAATAGCCTGAAAAGCGACTCTGGAGATATCACCGTCACTAAAGATTCTATCATAAAAGTGACCTATAATGCAACTGTACAAGAAAATGCTTTTTCCAGCAATACCGAAAGTAACCAAGCAACATTAGAGTATTCGAACAATCCGGGAAATACCAATACAGGCGAAACCTCAACAGAAGTCACCACACTGCTGGACTTCACGCTGACAATCACAAAGACAAAAGAGGACGACACTGCTCTACTGAACGGCGCTGCGTTTACGCTGTATCAAGAGGTTAATTTTGATGCTACCGATCCAAAAATATTCTATGAGGCGAATAAATTCTATTATATAAACGATGATGGCGAATGGACACTAGATACTGAGGGTTCAGCTGCTGACGTGAGAACCTATTACAAGCTCATCAAAACAATTGACGGCACTTCCAGCAGTACCTTCAATTTCACAGGCTTGAGCGTGGGCGATTATGTTTTGGTAGAATCCACGACGCCGAACGGCTATAACACGATGGAGGACCTCTACTTCACAGTTGTTACTACCACAGAAGTGGATAGCAATAGTGCTAAGGTAACAACCTTGCAGATCAAAGACAAGGATGAACAAGTGATTTCTGGCAGTTCTGGCGGTGGCAAACAGTTTACTGTTAATTTAGACAGCAAGTCGATCTCCTCCACCGTCAAAAACACCTCTGGTTCGGAAATGCCGGAGTCTGGCGGCATCGGCACGACAATCTTCTACATCGTGGGCGGTGTGCTGGTTGTCGGTGCAGGCGTGCTGCTGATCGTCAGAAGACGGATGCGCAGCAGCGACCAATAATCACAGGAAGCGTGTGCCATGGGGCGAAAGCAAAAAGCGGAGCGTTGGCGCGATCGCTTGGGAACGTGGATTCTCCTATGCGTCTTTCTGGTCGGCATTGCAGTTATGCTCTATCCCACGGTGAGTGACTGGTGGAACAAACGTGTTACGACACATGTGGTTGCTGACTACAACGCTTTGGTAGAGGACATGGTGGAAGAAGATTATTCCGCCTTCTTCGAAGCGGCACAGGCGTACAACGATGCGCTGCTTGCGGTCGGTTCTTCTACGGCGATTGCTTCGCCGGGGCTGGTGTACGCGAACTATGACGAGACGCTGGACATCACCGGAACGGGTATTATGGGCTATGTGACCATTGACAAAATTAACGTAGAGCTGCCGATTTATCACGGAACAGATTCCGGCGTATTGCAGTCGGGCGCAGGGCATCTCGAGGGATCGAGCCTGCCAATTGGCGGAGAAAGCAGCCACTGTGCCATCACGGCGTACCGCGGCTTGTCGAGCGCAAGGCTGTTTACAGATTTGGATCAGCTAGAAGCCGGGGACACGTTTACGATTACGGTTCTGAACCAAGTGCTAACCTATGAGGTGGATCAGATTTCCGTAGTCTTGCCGAGCGAGACGGATGTGCTTACGATCGAGGACGGGAAGGACTACTGCACACTGATGACATGTACGCCCTATGGCGTCAACAGTCATCGTCTGCTGGTGCACGGCGTGCGTGTGGAGAATGTGGACAGTTTTCTCCACGTAAGCGCCGAAGCATATCAAGTGGAAGTGCTTGTCGTTGCAACCGTCATCGCCGTACCGCTGCTACTGTTCTTACTTGTGGGGATTCTTGTCCATAAGCGCAAAAGACGGCACCGCAAAAAGAAGTAGGAGGTGGATCGGATGGGATTCTGGAAGAAATTGCTTTGCTGTAGTCTGCTGACTTCCCTTGCATCAGGCATCTCGCTGACTGCGGCGGCTGCGGATATGTCGACTTTGGATCGAAATCGACCCGGTTCGATTCATCTGACGCTGAATGATGCGGAGAATCTGCCGGTTACCGGTGGCACGATCTGCCTGTACGATGTGGCGGCGCTGTCGATCGCGGATGAGACGCCGACTTTTACCGAGACGGAAGCATTCTGCAGCTTCTCTGCAGACTGGGACACCATTGATGCTGACCTTGCACAAGATTTGGCGATCTATGTGGAGACGCAGCAAATTCAGGGAACACTGGCGGCGATTGAAGTCGATGGGACGGTGTTTTTTGACCAGCTGGAGTTGGGGATTTACCTGATTGTACAGGCGGAGGAGTCGGACACGTATGAAGCAATTACACCTTTTTTGGTAACCGTTCCGATGGAAGAGGACGGCGAATGGACGTATGAAATTGACGCCGCACCGAAGGTTGGTATCGTGACGTCATCGAATACCGATACAGAAGATCCGACCGAGCCGGAGGAGTCGAGCGGCACGCAGCCGCCAAGCACCTCGAGCACGCCGGGCACATCGGATATGTCAAGTACACCGAGCGACCTGAGCAGTCCAAGTTCACCGAGCAGTCCGACCCTGCCGCAGACCGGGCAGCTAAACTGGCCGATTCCAGTTTTGGCGGTCGCAGACATCTTGCTCTTTGCATTTGGCTGGCTCATGCGACGCGAACGTACCGAGGTGTAGATCGAGAAAAGAAGGTGCAGCTTGTGAAGTCTTATATTTGAAGATTTCAGAAAGCGCATCGAAAAACCCGGCGCTGGGGCTCTGTGCTTTTTGTACTCGCATGCTTTGTTGTGATCGGCGTCTTCTTGCAGCTGCACACAATGGGCATTGCCATGATCAACGAAACGGATTGCGGCTTGACCGAGCACACGCACAGCGATGCGTGCTACGAGGACGTCCTCGTCTGCAATATTTTAGTAAGCAGTACCCATACGCTCATGGCCGACTGCTATGAGCGAAGGCTTGTTTGCGGCATGGAAGAACATATCCATACCATGGAATGTATCATTGACACCACTGCCGATGTGGAATCTGCGGAGGATTGGGAAGCGACTTTGTCGGAGCTTACGGGCGTCTGGGTGGACGATGTTGTCGCGATTGCGGAAAGCCAGCTTGGCTATGTCGAAAGCATGGCGAATTATACTCTGGACGAGGACAGCACGGCACATAAAGGCTATACGCGCTACGGCGAATGGGCGGAGAACCTCTACGGCGACTGGGACGGCATGTTTGCCATATTCTGCCTGTCCTATGCAGGCATTTCGGAAGAAGACTATCCCACATCTGCTGGCGCGAATGTGCGGTTGATTCAGCTGCAGGAGTACGGCGCTTATGTCGAGGCGTCCGCGGCGTCTCCACAAGTCGGCGACCTGGTCTTTTTTAACACCGATGAGGACACGGATGCTGAACGTGTCGGTATTCTTACGGCGATCGATGTGGAAACGCTGACGGTGGTGCAGGGGGACTATGCCGAGACAGAGGAAGAAACGGATGCGGTTTGCCAGGTAGAATATACCGTGGGCGATGCTGCGATTCTGGGCTATGGTATGTTGCCGACACAGCCGGAAGGGGTTGTCGTTGCGACAGAAACCACGATGTTGGAAGTCATGGAAGTCGCGGCGGATTCGAACGCGATCCAAGAGGAAGTCGTGGAGGAAGCAACTGAAGCGGAAACGGAAGCTGCCACCGAAGAAGAAAACCTGACCGTGGCGGAGAAATCGTCCGTGCGCCTGATGGGGGCGGCGCGTAGTTACGCGGAGGTAGACACATTTTACATGTTCGTTCATTATAATACGGATACCACCAACCTTGGCCCGACAAAAATGGGTAAACGCAAGCACTGGTTTTACAGGTGCACTTTCAAATGTCCTGTCTTATGAGGATGATGAAGATGGCGAAACCTACTACTTGATTCCGGTTACTGAGCTTGAGAAAGTTTCGGATCTCAATTACACCTTCGACTCGATAAGCACCGAGGATTCCCATTTCTACTATGACCCGGATGCCAATGATCCAAATACACTGGCTACAGCGAGCGAAACGGGCGTGTTCGAATATGTGAGTGATTACGATGATGACGACGTCTCGACCAATAGTTCAAGTGGCTGGTATTTGCGCGTGTAGGATACGGGAGGACCTTATAGCGGTGATGATACGCCCCGTTCCAACGTCTTTTATGTTCCGCCTACGAGTAAGTTTGTCTTGAACCTCGCGAACAATACGGGGAATAATGGGTCATCGAACGACTATACCACTAGCAAGACTAACAATGATTTGCGCTATACGATTGACCTGAGCCAATATGTCAGCAGTAGTACGGCGATCATTACTTTGCCCACGGACAACGATGTGAAAACAACTTTTACCGTTTATGACAATGGTGCAGGTAATACAGTGACGCAAGCGCTCGGGAGCGTGTCGAGTAAATACAACTACAAGCTGGTCGGCTGGTATAATATCGCCACGGGCGAATATTATGATGTGTCAGACGGCTCGGTCGAGGTGCAGATCGATTTTGACAATAACAACGTCTTTTATGCGGATTGGATCGCAGCGAGTTATGATAACGCCACTTCTGATGATGCAAATAGCTCTAAATTAAAAGGGGATGTTGAAAGCACTAGTTCGTTCATTACGATCCACATGTACGACTACAACGAGTCGTTTAGCCTCTACAGCGCGTCTTTGTCGCAGACTGGTATCACAAAGGAAGTGTGGACGGACAGCTTGAACATGTACGATACGCCGATCTTGAGCAATGACATGAGTGTGATGGACGAGATCGCAGAGCGAATTGGCGTTAGCTTTATCTTTTTCAATGCCGACACTTGGAAGGAATCGACTTTGGGAAATGTATCCAATCGAAAAAATTGGAACAAGTGGACCGGTGGACCAACGACTGCGCCTGGGTCCGGTGGTCCTTATCAGGACTTATTGGGCGATATCGAATATGACACCGATTCAGAGCTTTTGAATATGCTCTTCGACCCTACAGAGGAAGCGCTGGGCGTTCATTATGTGGGCACGGGCGATTATCTGTTTTCTTTTGATAGTTCAACCGGCTATTATACGTTTGATTCAAGCCCAGGATACGGCGGTCTATAATCAGAGCGAGCAGCGATTCTATGTCTATGATGCCGTACAAAGTTTGGCATATTTTTTGCCGTATAATGGCTACAATTCAGCTACTGATACTAAGTTTGGTGCAATCAACTATTGGTTCGGCATGGATATGCAGGTCGACTTCTATTTGCCGAATGATACTGGCATGAAAGGCAATCAGATCTACAATGAGACTACTGAAATATATAGTGATATGATCTTTAACTTCAGCGGAGACGATGATATCTGGATTTTTGTTGATGGCAAGCTTGTGCTCGATATGGGCGGCGACCACAGCGCAGTACAAGGTAACATTAATTTTTCTACTGGTGAATACAACATAAAAAACGCAGAAGATGCAGCGTATAAGTCGGGTACTATAGATAAGATTACTGCCGGCACGCATACGCTGAAGGTCTATTACATTGAGCGCGGCGGCGGTGCTTCGAACCTGGCGATTACGTGTAACATCATCCAGGACTGGAACTATGAAAAGACGGACGTGAACACGGTGCAGGTGACAAAGCAGTGGGTCGATGAAAGCGGCGAGCCTGTTGCCGATGTTGGCACGGTGAGCTACAATAGCGTCACGATGGGCTTGTTCAAGGCGTATGCGGTTTCGGATCTGAACGTGGATACGAACACTAACACCTATATCATGCCAATGACTTCGGGAACAGTCACCGGCGGCGTGGGAACATCGGTAACCATTGCCGGTTCGTATACTCTGGACGAAAATGGAACGTGCTACGATAGTACCACTGGTTACCTGACGGCGTACCTGGACGGCGATACGCTCTATGTGCTTGTGGATACGGAAGAGTTGAGCTATTCGAAAAATAACTGGACGTATACCTGGGAGATGCTTGATGAATCCAGCGAATATGTGGTGCAGGAATTGACCGTGCCGGAGGGCTATCGCGTAAAATCGGTAGTCGATGACCTCGGCAATTACACCTACTGGGGCGTTGTGGGGGAGGATGTTCTGTCCGGTTTGGTAAATGATGCATATAGCAATACCAACAGCTTTCAGATTCTGCTGACAGACGGCGCGCAAAACAGTGAGCATGAGGATACGAATGATTACCCCACAAAATATGATGGCTATGTCATTTACAGCACAGACGATGGCACAGTTGCTACTTAACTGGTGGCGTTCTCGCAAAAGGCAGAACCGATCACGGTCGGAAGCGCAACGTATGCATACGGCGTGACGTCCGATAAATACCTGGCTGCGGCGGATCTGTGGACGGTTGAGCCGACCGGGGAGGAAGAAATATTTGAGGTAAATGGCTTAAATGTTAATATACCAACGTTTTATTTAAAAGACAGTAACGGAAAGTATCTGGGCATTAAACTGAAGGATGGCTCTAGCGATACATATGAATTAGTCACGGTTGAATTGAATGATAACACAAAGCCCACAGTATTTTCCTATAACACGTTAGGGGAACTGAATACGAGTAGTAGTCCCGGCTTGCGTGTTGTGATTTATGAAGATGGTACTTATGCTCTGGTAAAGGGTAGAGAGATGATCGCGAACGAGGACAATGTAAAAGTTTATGCGCAAGAAGCGAACGATAACGGCAAGAAGTATATGATTACGAATATGTTACAGTTGTATGAAATGCCCGAAGCCGGCGGAAGCGGCGTTCGGAGCTATATGCTTGTCGGCTCGGCGATCTCCGGGGCTGTGTTTGTGGTCATGCTGCGGACAGTCACGCGCCGCCATCGAAAATGGGAGTGACGGTAAAATTTGTAAAATTTGCATAAAAAGTTTCCACGTATAAAGTAAAATTAGCAATTTTTCACAAATTTACTGTTGACAAGCGCGTGAAAATGTGCTATAAAATAAGTGTAAGAATGTTACTGTTGCATAGAAAAATGCATGACGTCGAATACGGTTTTTTATACGGTTGAGGACAACTGAAATTACGTATGTAGGGAGGTCTATTTTATGAAAAAATTAAAACAGCGAGTCATGGCTTTCGCGGCAGCAGCGGCGCTGGTTTCCACGAGCGCGCTGTCGGGGATCATCAGTCGCGCGGCGGATGCAAGCGCCTATATGGTGATGAATCTATATGGCGATACTGCGAATGACGGATACAGTGCAAAGGAATTATCCGAGGCTACGCTTTTGGTCGGAGATAATAATCCACTGAAAGCGGATGATGGCTCGGCGGCTACGACAATCAAAAACGCGGAGAATACATATTTTCTCGGCATTGCTTCGCAGTTTGCCACGTTTATTGAAGGGAATATGACCGTGACAGATGCAGATGAAGAGGGTCGTGCAGCGGTCGGCGGCAATTTGAATTTTACTGGCGGATAGAACTATCAGGTTGGTTCAGGCGATTATGCAAGCAGTACACCTTTGATGGAAACTGATGTTTATAGTGTAATCACAAATTTCGCGCATGCGATTGTTGGTGGTACGTATACAAATATCAATATAATATCGAATAGCACAACCGATGGAGAAAATGACTATTACAAGCGGCTTGTAGTTGGGGATGAAACGAATTTTAATAATTCCACTCACTATAGCAATTTAAACGGTTGGGCATCTGGCTATGCATATACTGCAAGTTGTAAGCATGATGACTATATATCTTCTTCAGGCAGCCATTATGTAAATGAAAAAGCACAGTTTTATGCGGCGGATTTGATTGATTTTGACGAACTCTTTACCATGCTGGAAGAGCGTTCCATCACAGTTTCGAAAATAAGTGGAACCGGCACAATGGAACAGAATGGTTCTGTCCTGACCTTAAGCGGAAATGGCTGCACGGATTCTATCATTTATTTTGAAATTGATACATTGACCGGCATCACGGAAATTGATTTTGTTGATATTCCTGATGATGCGTACATGATTGTCAACGTGAAATCTTCTAGTAAGGAGACGATTCAAGTTTCATCGAATACAGTTGTGACAAAAAATCAATGACACTGTAATTTCAAATATGGGAAGTGATAGCTCAAACAATAACATTAATTCTTCTCGTATTCTGTACAATTTCTACAACACTACCGAAGTCTACATTTCTGCAAACTTCAATGGTACGATTTTTGCGCCGTTTGCGGATGTTACATCGTCTGAAAACTGTGTCGGACACCTTTCCGGTGCGATTATTGCGCAGTCGTTTTACGGCGGTGAGGAAATCGGTTACCGTCCGTTCTTAGGCTCGATTGACATTTTGGGAACGAGCTCCGGCTACGCCCTCCCAGTCGACAAGGTAGACACAGATGGTGATTTTGTAGAGGGCGTGACTCTGACGCTGTACGATGAAGATGATAAGTATGTAACATCGATCACTTCGTCCAGCGATACGGAATATATCGACATTCCCACGGCGCTGCTGTTCGATGGAACGGAAACCTGTAGTACGGGCGATTCCGTCACAACCAAATATACCCTAAAGGAAACGAAAGCCCCGGATGGGTATATCATCACGGATACGGAATACACCATTACCGCGCAGGAAACGATTAAAGAGATAAACAGTGATAAAATTCCGACACAGGTCGAAGTGGTAATTACCGTGACAAAGAGCGATGATTCGAGCTACAGTAAATCCTACAAGTTCACCTATACGGACGGGTATTCCTCTTCCTCCACTACCACCGAAACAACGGACAACGGCACGAACACCAGCTCGGACGACTATCACAATTCGCGAATCATTGCCCTTACTAATTTTAATCCGATCAAAACCTTCACTATCACAATCGGCTCGGATGGAAAGGTGATGGAGGTCGTGTATGGCGGCAGTGACATCACAACTACGATCTCGACCGCGACCGGTTCGATCACTGCGGACGGCGAGTTCACGACAAGCGATGGATGTACCTATTATTACGATCCGTCCACGTACATGATCATGTACGTGGGAGACGGTTCTCTGGAATTTGTCAACAGTACGGGCTTGCAGTTCCAGAAGATTGATGAGGATGGCAATTCACTGAGCGGCGCGACAATCTCGCTGACGTCCGGCACGCTGTCTTTGCAATCTGGCAGCTATAGCAACACAACCACTGTGTTAGACGACATTCTCTCTGGCGAGAGCAAGGTGACGCTCTACATCAGCGATTTGAAGACAGCAAGCGCGAGTGATACAGATCACGTTGCCAACATCTACTGCCTATCCGAAACGAGTGCACCGAACGGCTATGAAGTAGCGGCGGACATTTACTTTGCGCTGTATAACGACACGATTTATTGGATTTCTACCGATGCGGTTTCGAACATTACGAGCACGATTACCATTACGGGCAATCAAGGCGGCGGTCCGGGTGGAGGACAGGGACAGAGCAACAACAGTACTTTGACGTTTAACAGCGATTGGAATACCATTGATACCGATGACTTGGCAGATAGCAGCAGCGTTGTCACTATGACAGATATTCTGATTGACGGCGCGAAGGTTATGCTGCAGAAAATCAACAGCGCAACGAATGGTCTGATCACATCCGGCGCAACGCTCGAGGTTTACGATGAAAATGATCAGCCGATTGCCACAGTCACAGACGGGGATACCACCCTGCCTGGCTATTTAGAATCAGGCGTTTACTACATCGTGGAAACCAAAGTGCCGGACGGCTACAAAGACACGCTGAAAGATGAGAAGATTTACTTCACCGTCAACAGCGACCACTCCGTTACGGAGGGGAAGCCGGAGTATGTTTCGTATACGGTAAGTCCTGCTTCCGGTGTTGAAAATTATCAAGTTTGGGCATATGGTTCGGCTAGCAATGTCACGAAAATTGAGATCTACCTTTCTAATCCTACAAGTGGGACTCTCGTTTTCTATGAAACCGGCATTGGCAGCTTTGATGGGAAAACTGTTACTGTGACAGATGGCGTTGCGACTTATACTCCTGATAGTATGATTACATCTTTGGGCGATTTCAAGATTCAGAATAATAGCTACAACGATGGTCTGACCGTAACCGAAGTTCGCGTTTATGGCAAGGGTTCTGGCAGCTCTTCCACAAATAGTTATACGGTATATTATACGCTGAATTATGCGAGTGGCGGTAATTCTGGCGAGCAGAGTTTTACAGCGAAATCGTCGGATTGGAATTGTGTGCAGAACTTTTCTGTATCTACTTATAGTGTAACATCGGTAGACATTCGATTGGAAGATGATGTGACAGCGGACTATTTTGAAGTCCTTGCAAATGATTGGAGCAATGGAGAAAAAGCGACAAGCAGTATCATGGCAAACAGTGTGACACTGACACTAAATTCGGCATCGACTGACATAAAACAAATCGGTGTTAGTGGTTTGGTGCGAGAAACCACAGCCAGTGAACCCACCACCAGCGGTACTGTCGATTATTAGATCGGATAGCACTTACACCATTGCCGTACCGAACACGCTTGATTCCTCCAATAGCACGATCACCATCAGCAAACGCGACATGGGCGGCGATCCAATCACTACCGGTAATGTAACATTTACGCTGTCCGGTACAGCAGACCTTACCGGTGTAACGGTTGCGATCGATGGCAGCAGCACGCCGGAAATAATTGAGAGCGGTACATCGTATACCTTCATTGGAACAGATGCGGTATTCACCGGCTTGCCGGATGGCACGTACACCTTAGAGGAAATCACTGCACCGGAAGGCTACGAAACCATTTCTACGTTCACCTTCAAAGTAGAGGGCGGTGTGATTACGGAAACAAGCACCGGCATAACCAACGGGGAAGTAGAGATTTCGACTGACAAAGCAACGTTGACTGTCAAGGACGAACAGAAGTCTGGCAGCACAATCATGATCAGTAAGCGCAACATGGGCGGCGATGTGATTGCTGACGATGCGACATTTACGTTGACCGGTACGGATTTGACAGGCGTGACCGTTGAGATCGATGGCAAAACGTACACAATTGATGATGGCGCAACTTCGTATGAGTTCACCGGAAATGACGTTGTATTCACTGGCTTATTAGACGGCACGTACACCTTAGAGGAAATCACCGCGCCGGATGGCTACACGACCGTTTCGAAGTTTACCTTCACGGTAGAAAATGGCGTAGTTACGAAAACTGGCAACGTGACTAATGGCGATGTTTTCATAGAGGACGATGGCGAAACGCTGTTTGTTATGGATGAGCAGAGCACGATCACGATCAGCAATCGCGACATGAATGACGAATTCATCACAAGCGGCGATGCGACATTTGTATTGACTGGCGATGATCTGACCGGCGTGACGGTTGAGGTCGATGGTACGGTGGGCACGATTACTAACGGCGCATCTTCTTACACCTTCACCGGAAAAGACGCAGTCTTTACCGGCTTGGCGGATGGCGTTTATACGCTCCAGGAAACAGTTGCACCGGAAGGCTACGAAACAGTTTCTACGTTCACCTTTACGGTAGAAAATGGTGTGATTACGGATAAAGACGCCGTGACCAGCAGGGAAGTAACGATTGCGGATGATGGACTAATGTTGATTGTCAAGGATGCGCAAGTGGAAGAAACTACAACAAGTATAACAACTACGACAACCACGACCTCTGAGACGACAACGACAACTACAACGGAAACTTCAACGCTGACTTCGACTTCGACTTTAACTTCGACGTCTACCACCACTTCTACAACGGTTCAAACGACATCGACAACGACAACGACTACCACAGAAACGACTATGAAAACCACAGAGTCTACAACAACGACCACAGAGTCTATAACAACTGTCTCGAACACATGGCCGACTACGGAGACGTCTGCTTCGACAACGCTCACCACAGAGGGCACAACGACTGTCACAGAAACGACATCGACTACAACAGAGACTATAACCACAGAATCTGCGACAACTTCTGTGACAACTGGCACGGATGCGACAACAACGCAAACAGACACCACGACAACGACTACGGAATCTACCACAACCGTGACGGAGACGACTACGATAGAAACAGAGACAGAAACGACCACGGAAACGACAACAACAACCACGGAAACGACAGAAACCACGACTGAAACTACAGAAACTACCACAGAAACCACATCGCTTACGACCGAGACGGATACGGAAACAACAACGACAGAAACTGAAACCGAAACCGAAACCGATACGACCACATCTACGACAACAACAACAGCGACTGCTGACACAACATCGGATACAACGGAAGTGACGGAAACCTTTACAACGACAACAACGGTAGAGACGAGTACGACACATACCAATCTGGTGGGAATTGCCACAGAGATCGTTTCAACCATAGGCACAGAAACAGACGAAACAACAACTGAAACAACGGACACCGAAACGACAACAGAGGCTACCACAGAAACCACAACAGAAACAACAACGGCAACCACAACAAGCACGACTTCGACCACCACTACAACGTCTGTTACAACAGCGGGTGGTACAACGACAGGCGGCGGAAAGACGACAACAACGACAACGACAAAAACAATCACACGCTCCGTGACAAGCGGCAGTTCGAAAGTCTCTTCCACTTCTTCTCCAAAAACGGAAGATTCTATAGCGGCGTCCTTGCTCCCAACCGGGATCTTTGTACTCGCTGTAGCAATCATCACCTACGTGGGGAAAAAAGGTCGATAAATAAGCGCACTTCTGCGTGACTGTCTGCGAAAAAAACGGAAATCTTAAATCTCCTCGCAGTGTGGATTGATACGGCTGCGAGGGGATTTTTTGTAGGTGCTTTGCGAAGGAAAACTGTTTCAGGGAACGAAATCTTGTACGCAGTGGCGTAGTAGAGAATGGAGAGAACAGATGGCGGATAAAGAACTGTGGAAAATGAACCGCACGGAACTGATCGAAATCACCTATGTGCTGCAGCAAAACGAGCGAACGCTGCGTGAGGAAAACACGCATTTGCGGAAATGGTTGGATGACAAATTGCTTTGCCTGGATCAGGCTGGCTCGATAGCAGAAGCGGCGCTGCTTGTGAATCATATTTTTGAGGATGCGCAGCAAGCCGCAAAGCAGTATCCGGATTCTGTGCAGTATGCAAACGCGCAGACGTCTCAGATGCTAGCGGAGGCGGAGGATCAGCTTCACCGCACGGAACAGGAATGTCTTGCGCTGCGGGAAAAGACAGATCAGGATGTCAAGCGGCAAAAGGAATCCTTTGTGAGGGAAGTGCAGCAAATTCTGCAAAAGTATCCAGAGCTTGCTGCAAAGCTGCGAAAGAACGAACGGTAGGTAAGTGGTTTCGGCGCGTGATCGATGTTTGACTTGACACGACCAGAAGGAAGGCGGATCTATGAAGAAGAATCCAAAGTATGTGGCGCTTCCCAGTGAAGAGGCAGTGCTTGCGGAACGAAAGCGGCTGCAGCATCAGAAGAAGTATCGTCAAACGCTGCGGACAACGCTCTATGCGCTGATTGTCGTAGCTGCGCTGGCGGTGCTGATCGCTACTTTGGCGCTTCCGGTTCTTCAGTTGTCAGGCAGCAGTATGGAGCCGACACTTTCGGATGGTGATGTGATTGTTCTTTTTAAAAGTGACACGTTTGAAATGAACCGACCCCAAAAAGTTAGATAAAACTAGAAACCGAATTTTATGCAAAG
>JAJQAB010000084.1 GCA_021203985.1 Ruminococcus sp.
AACATCATAACATATGAGAGCGCGTTTTTCTTCTTCTTTTTGTATCAGTTCTATTATAGCATAACAAAAAGCCTGCGTTGGGCATAAATTTTTCCAGTAAATAAAGGGGGTTCAGGCATTAATACGGGAAAGGTTAGAATGACCTAATCAAGAAACATCGGAATTTTCCTAGTACTACGACGGAAGACGGGCTCTTCTACATTGAAAAAATATCCCATTTTTTTCTCCTTTCCAAAGCCCGCGAATAATAATGTGGAATACGGCATTGCCATGGCTGCATTTTACAACGATTACACGAACATCGGCACGAGCATCAAAAAAGTACCCAGGTGATGGGTACCATTTTAGACAAAAATTTGCAAAAACTTAAAAAATGTCTATTGAAAGAAATTTTTTTTATGATTATGATATTATTTATATGTAAGTTGAATGCTTGACGACAGTCAAAAGAAAGTCATGAATAAAGATAGTGAGGCATGAGATTTAACCCAAAGATGAAGGAAAAAATTATGGAGTCGCTTTCAGCGGTTCTTCCGATTACCTGGATTGTGTTGGCTTTAAGTATCCTGGTAGTACCGCTTGATCTGGGAACAACCGCGGTTTTCCTGGTAGGTGCAGTGCTGCTGGTGATTGGTATGGGCTTTTTCCATCTTGGAGCGGAGATGGCTATGGAACCGCTGGGAGATGGCGTCGGTGTACAAATTGTGAAGACAAGGAAAATCGTTCCGACTATCGTGATCGGTTTTGCGATGTGAATGCTGATCACCATATCGGAGCCGGATCTGCAGGTGCTGGCGGAACAGGTGCCTTCCATCCCGAACATGACGCTGATCCTGACGGTGGCTGTCGGGGTGGGGATTTTTTAGCACTTGCAATTTGCCGTATTCTGTTTAAAATCAGTTTATCGATAATCCTGATTGTGCTGTACCTGCTTCTGATGGTTCTCGCGTTCCTGGCGCCGGAGGATTTTCTGGCGGTGGCGTTTGATGCAGGCGGCGTTACGACCGGCCCGATGACGGTGCCGTTTATCATGGCCTTGGGTGTCGGCCTGGCTTCTGTGCGAAGCGACAAGGATGCGGCCGAAGACAGCTTTGGTCTGGTCGCGCTCTCCAGTGTGGGTCCGGTGGCCGCAGTTTTGCTGTTTGGGATATTTTACCACCCGGAATCAACGGAATATACAGTGAATGAGGTAGCGCAGATGGAGACGACACGGGATGTGCTAGTGGAATTTCTGACCGGCCTGCCGCAGTACATCAGAGAGGTACTGGTGTCCCTGCTTCCGGTGGTGGCTGTGTATTTTCTTTTTCAGGCTTTGACACATCGTTACCGGAAAAGTGAGCGCAGACGTATTCTGGTCGGATTTGTATATACCTATATCGGGCTGACTTCATTCCTGTGCGGTGTGAATATCGGATTTTCTCCGGTCGGTACTTATCTTGGCAGTGAGATTGCTTCCGGTCATATGAAATGGATTTTGGTCCCGGTCGGGATGCTGATCGGTTATTTTATCGTGAAGGCCGAGCCGGCAATCCAGATATTGTGGCGGCAGGTTGAGTCCGTGACGAACGGCGCTGTCTCGGAAAAGGCAATGAATACCTATATGTCAGTCAGCATTTCCATCAGTGTGGGTCTGGCGATGCTGCGGGTCCTGACTGGTATGCCGATTCAGTATATTCTGGTTCCGGAATATCTGATTGCATTCCTGCTTTCCCGAATTGTGCCGAAGATGTTTGTCGGTATCGCGTTTGACTCCAGCGGCGTAGCCAGCGGTCCGATGACGACAACCTTTTTGCTGCCGCTGAGCCTTGGCGCATGTAATGCCCTTGGCGGAAATATCATGACGGATGCTTTCGGCGTGGTGGCTCTGGTAACGCTCACGCCGCTGATCTCAGTGCAGATTATGGGATTACAGTATAAGTATAAGATAAGAAAGATGCAGCAGATCACTGTCACTACCGGTCCGGATGAGGATGAGACGGACGACATTCTGGATTTTGAGGAGTACGAAGAAGATGACAGAGAAGATGGATGACCAGATGATGAAAAAACCGGCACCGGGATCAAAACCCTGTATCCACATGCTGTTCGTGGTCACATCGCCGAAGCTTGCGCAGAAGGCGGAGCTGATGTTTGAGGCAGGACATGTGCCGCTGGTATACCGTTCCTATGGGCGGGGAACGGCGTCCAGCGAAATGATGGATACGCTGGGGCTTTCCAATGTAAACAAATGCGTTCTGATCTGCATGCTGCCGAAAGTATTTGTGGATGAACTGCTGAAAAAACTGCGGAAACAGCTGCGATTGGGGCAGGTGAACACAGGTGCGGCTTTTACGGTCCCGATTTCCGGAACCAACGGCAGGACGCTGAAGCTGATTGAGCAGATTGAAAAGGAAGCAAACGGAGACAGAGACGACAGCGTAAAAAGGAGTGAAATGAAAATGGAAGAGAGCGCCTACGCACTGATCATGGCGATTGTGGACCGCGGCTATAGTGAAGCCGTCATGGAGGCGGCCAGACCAAAAGGAGCTACGGGTGGCACCGTGATTAACAGCCGCCGGGTCGGAACCGAGGAGGCGATGCACTTCTGGGAGATTTCCGTACAGCCGGAAAGGGAACTGGTTCTGATTCTGGCTGACCGCAGTGAAAAGAAGAGTATTATGAAAGCAATCGATGAAAGCTGCGGCATGCGCTCAGAGGCACACGGCGTGGTGATGTCGCTACCGGTGGACAGCATCGTGGGTTTGGATTAAACGGCATTTCGGCATTAATAAAAGCCTCACCTGTCTGGTTCGCAGGTGAGGCTTTTTGCCGTCCGCTTGTTTTGCACCATCTGTTCCTCGAGATCCTTTAAAGGTCTCTGGCACTCGTTCTCATCCATTTATCACTTTAAAGGTTCGCTTATGCGCCTTATTAGACGATGCAGCCGGGAATCCTGAAGTGATAACAGACTTCCACTTTTTGGCAAAAGCGTATCCCTTAGTAAAATACCAGGGGAATTTCCAGGCCATGTTCCATAGTTTTCGCGGGTTTACGGATCTTTCGTATTTATTTTGACCACGAATCTGACCACTGCTGATCAGATATCCAGCCCGTTCTCCGGCACCTGAAGCAACTGCTTCCGGTCTTCCTGTCTGATGTCCATGAAAGTGGTCAGTTTATCTGCCTCAGCCTTCCTGGATTCCATGGGAGGGTGGATCTATCAGAAGCCTTGTCCTGTTCTTTTTTTCGGTACGGGATAATTCCGGAAGGAAGAGGGAGTGTGCAGATGGAGGAAAGTGTTTTTGGCGTACCGATTACCAGATGTGTCTTTTTAGTGGATTCGTGGTCAGTACATGGAATGTGGGAATAGATTAGGATACTGTTTCAATAATATTGTGAGATTTTGCGTACCGGAGAACCCGGTTCAGGATATCTTTGATTTCAGTAACTGTTTTATCAGAAAGCGAGCCGAGGCTCCTAGCCGCCCGTGGTCTTTCATTCCTGTCTGGAACGCATTGATTGAACCGGTATCCAGCTCCTGTATGGGAAACTCCCCGGGTTCCGGGCAGATATACGAATCCGGCAGGATCGAACAGGAAGAGAAATCCTAACCACGAATCTGACCACTGGCGTTTCGATTTCCTCCATTTTCAGCGCAGCAATACAAAGAGAAGCATTACAGACGAAAAGTAAAAATCAGGTAATTTCCTTCGAATAGCTTGACATAAAGTACTTTGTGAGGTAGAATTCTTGCGTGTTAAGGGATTATATCCTGTTTCATCGCCGGGAAAAACAGATCCCCTGGTATTTTACTAAGGAATTATCGAAGCGATTTTCCAGGCGATTTTCATGCAGCACACATGTGCTGTTGCTTCATTTTACAAAAACTGATTTGATGAGAAACAGAGGAGTTCCCTTTCCTCATTCAATCTTTATAAGATGCCAGAAATACTGCATTCCTTACTGCTGTCAGGTGGTGGGGAGTGTCTGCGTTTTTGGAAGAACCTGTTTCTTGCAGGGTACAAACTTCGGGTACAAGAGGTATGTCGCTTCGCCGCTGTTTCTTGTCCTGGACATTATAAAGATGCTGCAATCCACGCCTGGTGGGGTGGTATGGCGAAGCTATACCCAGTTCCATTTTGCCGGATGGCAGCTTTTTTATGCGCAAGGAATATTCCCGCTATTACAGGGATGTCTGATGGAGACGAAAAAATATGTTATATGCAATCTACCATCCGCAGGGAGCAGAAAATGTGCCGGGGCGTTTCAGTTTACGATAGAACGGATGCGGAGCCTCCGGTGGATCTGGCGATCCATGGAGGCTCCGGTTTTTGCGAATTACTTTTTATCGACATTGGTCCTGGGGAGGAGGATAGGATTGACGGTTATGCTGCGTTCCCGATGCCGGAGGAGGTATCGGGTTTCTTGACGGAGCTTGCGAGCGAACGACATTATATCCCCATGTCACATGGTGTAATCCATAACGGTCTGACACACGTGACGGAAGGCCCCCTGACCGGGCATGAATACCGGATCATCCGGATTGACCGGCATAAACGAATTGCCTGGCTGAAGCTTTCCCAAAAAGAAAAGCTGAACCTCGACAGGGACAGTACGGATGTAATTGTTGTAGGGCTTGAGATAACGGAAAAGAACGAAGCCTGCATATAAGAAAGCTTTGCAGGTATTAAAGGCAAGATACGGGAGTTATGATGAAAAACAAAAGAAGATTAAAGATTCAGCACTGGAAACTGATCGCTGCGGGCCTGATGCTATACGATGCCGCAGCGATTGCTTTTTTCTATTTTCTGGGGCTCTGGCTGCGGTTCGATTTCCAGTATTCCATGATTTCGGGGGAATATTTACACTCCTATGCGCAATTTATACCTGTCTATATGGTTCTGTCCATCTGTTTCTTCTGGTACATGCGGATGTACCGCGGAATCTGGAGATTCGCCGAGTTCAACGAACTGATCCGGTATGCCTCCTCGTCCCTTATCGCATCGGTCGTCCATGCCGTTGTGATAACAGTATGGTTCGGCAGGATGCCGTTTTCCTACTACATTGTCGGAATGGTCATGCAGCTGCTCCTCGTTGTGGGGATCCGGTTTTCCTACCGCTTTTACACACAGGTCATGGTGAAAAAAACGCCGGAATCGGAAGTCTCCCCGGCGAAGAACGTGATGATCATCGGCGTCGGGGCGGCAGGGCGAACCGTGGCCCGGGAGCTGCAGCAGTCCGACAAGATCAATCAGACCCCGAGCTGCATCATAGATGACAACCCGAATAAATGGGGGCGCTACGTGGAAGGCGTACCGGTGGCCGGCGGAAGGGATGGAATCGTTGGCAACGCTGAAAAATATTAAAATTAATGAGATTTATTTCTGCATCCCCACAGCAACGGTGGAGGAGAAAAAAGAAATCCTGAACATCTGCAAGGAAACCTCCTGCAAGCTGAAAAGCCTTCCCGGCATCTACCAGCTTACGAATGAGGAAGTGCTTGTGAGCAGACTGAAATCCGTGGCGGTGGAGGACCTGCTGGGCCAGGATCCCATCAAAGTGGATATGGGGGAAATCTTTCAGTACATACAAGGAAAGACCATCCTGGTCACGGGCGGCGGCAGCATCGGCAGCGAGCTTTGCCGCCAGATAGCCGGGCACAGGCCGGAACGTCTGGTGATTTTCGATATCTATGAGAATTCCGCTTATGCGATTGAACTGGAGCTGCGGGAAAAATATCCGGAGCTGCAGCTGAACGTCCTGATTGGCTCCGTCCGTGACAGCCGCAGGATCAACATGGTGTTCGAAACCTACCATCCGGACATCGTCTTCCACGCGGCAGCCCATAAGCATGTGCCGCTGATGGAGCACAGCCCGAATGAAGCAATCAAAAATAATGTGATTGGCACTTACAAAACAGCTTATGCAGCTCTGACCCATGGTGCGCAGAGGTTTGTCCTGATCTTCACCGATAAGGCAGTGAACCCGACGAACATCATGGGCGCATCCAAGCGTCTGTGCGAGATGGTCATCCAGAGTATGGATGCGGTCAGCAAGAGCGGAAGGTGGGATTTACTTCCTTTCGTACATGCACATAAAGATAAGGTAATAGGCGGCCAGATGGCATGCGATCCGGTCGACCACAGGGCTGCCGGATGGGACGATGCAGTCGCATCTGCGGATCAGCATCATAACGATAAGCTTAAAATTGAATATAAGTTTCTCAATCTGCCGGACTATATAGCCCCGGCAGATTGAGAATTTTTCCTTGGACGTCCTCTTGGGCGCTTAGGTTTTTCAGGCTCAGGATCATGCACTTTCTTTGGACGGCCACGTTTTTTGGGTTCCGGTTTCGGAGGTGCAGTCGAAAGCCCCAGAGCTTCCAGCTCTTCAAATACTGTATT
>JAJQAB010000027.1 GCA_021203985.1 Ruminococcus sp.
AAGCGACTAAGTTCGCTCTTAGTCGCTTTGCATAAAATTCGGTTTCTAATTTTATATAACTTTTTGGGGTCGATTCAAAAACGATCTGTAGATTGTTTTTGAAAAAACACTGCAATAGCTTTGCGGAAACCAAGCCGTTTAGCACGTAAGCAAGGCAGCGCCACAGTCCAAAATACTGGAACGTCTCCGGCAAAATCGGAGAAAGTAATTTAAAGAAAATCGCCAGCAGCGGCAGCGAGTCTGTATAGAAAATACTCGTTTCATCCGGATAAGAAAGCTGGTCGGTCAGTCCAAGTGGGAACGTCCAGCTGCCATTGCGAAAGGCAACCCAGCCCAAATAGTGCTGTGTTTTATCGCCATTGACATAAAGCCAATCCACATAGGTTGGATCGAGCGCCTGAACGCCATAGAAAAAAATAAATACAACCGCGCCGAGTATTACAAAAATAAAAAGCACAGCGCGATCCGTAAACGGAAACGGAAAAGTGCTGAAGTCCTTTACCGTTTCCGTTTACGGAACCTGACAGTACCCCCCGCGCGTGTATCATCTTCATTTTTCTTTTCCTCACGCCTTCGTCTGCGGCACTGATGCAATCACTTCCACTTCGACCAGCACGCCCTTCGGCAGATTCGCCACACCCACGCAGCTTCGCGCCGGCTTGGCATCGCCCATCGCCTGCGCATAAACCGTATTAAATGCGCTGAAATCCAGCGCGACATCCTTGAGAAAACAGGTGGTTTTCACGACATGATCGAAGTCAGTGCCAGCAGCCTCCAGGACAGCCTTCAGGTTCGCCATAACCTGTTTCGATTGACCGACAATATCTGTTGCTTCGACTGTGCCGGTTGTCGGATTGATGGCAATCTGACCAGAGGTGTAGAGCATATTTCCGAGCGTTACTGCCTGTGAATACGGACCGATTGCGTCCGGTGCGTTCTTTGTATAAATGGTGTTCATAAAAATACTTCCTTTCGTTTTTAGGCAAAACCGCACAAGACCCCAGCGTCAGATGTAATGCAGGCGTTCTCGTGTAGCGGTGTCGCCTTTCATTAATCAACCAAATGGAATCCCTCTGCCATCAGCGCATCGCGAATCTGCTGGATATGTGCAAAATCGCGCGCTTCCATGGTAATGCGCAGGAAGCAGCCGTTGATATCGCTTCCCTCGCTGGCACGTTCGTGGTGGATCGAAACGACATTGCCGCCCAGATCCGCAATGATACGCGATACGTCCTTCAGCTGACCCGGCTTATCCAGAAGCTCAATATTCAGCATGCAGGAACGTCCGGACATTAGAAGGCCACGTTTGATCACGCGCGACAAAATAGTCACATCGATATTACCGCCAGAAACAAGGCAGACGACTTTCTTCCCCTCGACCGGCACTTTATGAAACATCGCCGCTGCAACCGATGCCGCACCTGCGCCCTCTGCGATCAGCTTTTGCTTTTCAATCAGCGCGAGGATTGCCGCTGAAATTTCATCGTCAGTCACCGTGACAATATCGTCCACATACTGCTTGACATAGGCAAAGGTATGTGGGCCAGGCTCTTTCACGGCGATGCCATCGGCGATCGTGGAGATGGAGTCAAGGCAGGTGATCTGGTCGTTATGAATCGACTGGAACATACTTGCCGCGCCGCTCGCCTGCACACCATACACCTGAATCTTCGGATTCAACTGCTTTATTGCAAACGCAACCCCAGAGATCAGTCCGCCGCCGCCTACCGGAACAATTACAGCGTCCACATCCGACATCTGGTCGAGAATTTCCAGTCCAATTGTGCCCTGTCCGGCAATGACATTTTCGTTATCAAAGGGATGTACAAAAGTAGAATTCTGCTCTTTTTGCAACTCTACAGCTTTCTTATACGCATCGTCATAGATACCCTTTACCATGCACACTTCCGCGCCGTAACTCTTCGTAGCCTCGACCTTTGAAATTGGCGCGCCGTCCGGCAGACAGATCAGTGCCTTCATTCCGTTTTTCGCCGCAGCAAGTGCCACGCCCTGTGCATGGTTTCCGGCGGAGCATGCAATCACACCGCACGCTTTTTCCTCCGGTGTCAGCTGCGACATCATATAATACGCGCCGCGCACCTTAAAAGAACCGGTCACCTGTAGATTTTCCGTTTTCAGATAGAGATCGCAGTCTGGGCAAAGCTTCGGTGCCTGAATCAAATCGGTTTTCCGGATCACACTTCGAAGCACATGATTCGCCTGATAAATTTTATCGAGTGTCAGTATAAAACAACATTCCTTTCTCTAGAGGCGACACCGCTACACGAGACCGCCTTCGGCTTTGCACGCCATCTGCTGACATCTTTTCCTTTATCTTGCAAAGTTCCTCCTTGCAATACATATAGTATCACTTCGTCGTTGCTTCACAATCTAAAGAAAAATCTGCAAAGTTTATGCTCGGAGAGTACATCTGACGTACAATCTCTGTGCGGTGTCGCCTTGAATTTCACAGCATCGACAGAATGCGTTCAGCCCTGCTGCGTCAAAAGCTGATCGATCAGCTGTCTTGCCGTTCGCGCGCTTCTGCCGCTGCGCTCTAAGGCAAATCGTTCCGACTTTGCATCAAGCTGCGCCGCATCCATCTGCAGCCCTGCCTGCTGCGCCAATTCACGAACCATTTCCAAATACAGCTCCTTCTGCGGACGGCTATAGGTGATCGTAATCCCAAATCGTTCTGACAAGGAGATACGCTCCTGCACCGTATCGTTCGCGTGCTTGTCCGTGCCATCGTCAAAAGTTTCCTTCACTAGGTGACGGCGGTTACTTGTCGCATAAATCACCGTATTTTTCATCCGTGCCGCAATGCTGCCCTCCAGGGTCGCCTTGAGCGTGCCAAAGTTCGGATCGTCCTCCGAAAACGTCAAGTCATCGATAAAGAGAATGAATTTCAGCGGATTATGACACAAATGATCCATAATCTGCGGAATAAAGCAAAGTTGGCTCTTGTTTAGCTCAATCAGCCGCAGTCCCGCATCGCGAAACGCATTGGCGACCGCCTTTACTGTGGCGGACTTTCCTGTGCCTGCATCGCCGGCAAGCAGCACATTCGATGCATATTTTCCGTCCAAAAGCGTCTTCGTATTGTCGATCACAACGCGCCGTTCCCGTTCATAGCCCACCATATCGCGCAGCTGAATCGGATCGGGATTGTGTACGGGGACGATCTCGCCGACCGAATTGCAGGTGAACATATGGAACTTCGCGTAAATCCCATAGCCGTGCTGATGAATTTCCGACAGCCGCTGGGAATAGCTGCGATCCAGATCGATCGTTCTCGTATTCCACTCCGGCAGCGGCGTCTGCATCCGCATCTGTGCCTGGAACATTGCCGGTGTCAGCTGTGCGATCCGCCCAAGCAGCTGCAATTCCGTTTGCAGACAGGCGGCAAACGGTTCGGAAATCGGCATATTTGCACCGATTCGCCGAACGTAGACATTTTCACTGGACAGGACAAGCTGTTCCACATAATCGGTCAAATTATCCGTTTGCTCATAGAGTGCCGCCGTCATGTCGCCATAGGCGCGAATCCGCCATGCGGTTTCATCGGGCTGACTATGACAGAGTGCCGACAATGCCGCAAGAACCGGATCTTCGCGCAGCTGCCGAAACAACACCAGCGCATCCAGCCCATAGGCAATTTCTTCGAATAACGTCATATTTGTAATTACCTTCTTTTTTCAATTTTCTTACGGCGACACCGCACAAAGACCTCCTTCGGTTTTGCACGCCATCTGCTGCGACCGAAGGGAGCGCCCTTGCGGTACATCTTTTCCTTTATCTTATCAAGTTCCTCCTTGCAATACACAAAGTATTGCTTCGTCGTCACTTAATAATTTAAAGAAAAATCTGCTGGCGCATCTGACGCACAATCTCTGTGCAGTGTTACCTTACTTTTTGGCTGCCTTTTTTACAGCAGCTCAATCACCTTTTCTGTACATTCCGAGCAGCGCAGCGGTGTTACGCCCTCTCCTACCAGATCCGCTGTGCGATAGCCGGCGTTCAGATAAGCGTCCACGGCATCCTCGATTGCCTGTGCCTCCTCCGACAGGTCAAAGGAATAGCGTAGCATCATCGCCGCAGAGAGAATCGTGGCAATCGGGTTCGCCCGATCCTGTCCGGCAATATCCGGTGCAGAGCCGTGAATCGGTTCATATATACCGCGCTTCGTAGCGCCCAGGGAAGCCGATGGCAGCATACCAATCGATCCGGTGATCTGCGAAGCCTCATCCGAAAGAATATCACCAAACATGTTTGAGGTCACAACCACATCAAATTGACGCGGATTTTTCACCAGCTGCATTGCCGCATTGTCCACCAGCATATCTGTCAGTGTCACATCCGGATAGTCCTTCGCCACCTCGTGCACCACTTCGCGCCACAGGCGAGAGCTTTCCAAAACATTAGCCTTATCGATGCTGATAACATTCTTGCTGCGCTTCTGCGCCGTTTCAAAGGCAACCCGCGCAATCCGCTCTACTTCCATTTTGCTGTAGCATTCTGTGTCATACGCTTCCGCGCCGTATTTTCCCTCGCGTCTGCCGCGTTCGCCGAAGTAGATGCCGCCGGTCAGTTCGCGTACCATCATGATATCAAAGCCCTTTGCCACGATATCATCCCGCAGCGGACAATCCCCCTTCAGTGCCGGATAGAGCTTTGCCGGGCGCAGGTTGGTAAACAGTCCGAGCGCTTCCCGAATACCCAGAAGTGCCTTCTCCGGGCGCAGAGCGGGCGGCATGGAATCCCATTTATTATGGCCAACTGTACCGCCAACAGCACCCAACAGAACGCTGTCACTCACTAGGCAGCCATCAATCGTTTCCTGCGGCAGCGGTACACCAATGGCGTCAATCGCACAGCCACCGATGAGATAGGGCGTGCATTGAAACGTATACCCATATTTTTCGCCGATTTTCTGGAGAACAGCAACCGCGCTGTCCACGATTTCCGGACCGATACCATCGCCTCGGAGTAACGCAATGTTAAAATTCATAAGAATTTCTCCTTTTCTACAAATTAATGGGAAAGCCAAGCAAAAATGACTTTCTCTGCGGATACCACTTTCATTATACAACAATTCGATCCAAATTACAAAGGGAACACTGCAAAAAAATTTTGCGACAGACCATGTGTCCTATGCAGCACTTCTATCTTGCAAAAGAACTGATACAGCAGCCGTACTGTATCAGTTCTTCGAAAACGCAACTGATCTGCACTGATCTGTCTTGCCTTTATTTCACAGCGCCGCACCGAATCGATTCAATCAATCCGCTGTTTGCAATAATAGTCTGAATGAAATCCGGGAACGGTGCAACCTGAAATTCCTTGCCGTTTGTCACATCACGAATCATGCCGTGATCCAAATCGGCTTCTACGGTGTCGCCTTCGCTGATGGCATCCACCGCCTCCGGGTACTCCACGATAGCGAGTCCGATGTTGATGGAATTGCGGTAGAAAATCCGCGCAAAACTCTTTGCAATGACCAGGGCAATGCCGCTTTCCTTGATGGCGATCGGTGCGTGCTCACGCGAAGAACCACAGCCAAAATTTTCGCCGCCGACCATGATATCACCCGGCTTCACACGATCTGTAAATGTCGTGTCCAGATCCTCCATGCAGTGGGAGGCAAGTTCCTTCTTATCAATCGTATTCAGATAACGTGCCGGGATGATGACGTCCGTATCCACGTTGTCGCCATATTTGATGACAGTTCCTTGCAGCTTCATTGTGATAACACCTCCTCTGGGGAAACGATCTTGCCGGCGATGGCGCTTGCTGCGGCTACTGCCGGACTTGCTAAATAAACTTCCGATTCCGGATGTCCCATTCTGCCGACAAAGTTCCGATTGGTCGTGGAAACCGCGCGTTCACCGGCTGCCAAAATGCCCATATGACCGCCCAAGCATGGCCCACAGGTCGGCGTAGAAACCACGCAACCCGCTTCGATGAAGTCCTTCAGCAGACCATTTTCCATCGCCTTGAGGTAAATTTCCTGCGTTGCCGGAATGATAATCGCGCGAACGTGCTTCGCAACCTTTCTCCCTCGGAGAATTGATGCTGCTTCTTCGATATCGCGGTAAAATCCATTGGTACACGATCCAATCACCACCTGATCAATCTTCACATCGCCCACCTCGTCAATGGTCCGCGTATTACACGGCAGGTGTGGGAACGCCACGGTTGACTTGATTTCGGACAGGTCGATCGTGATCGTCTCGTCATAAACGGCGTCCTCGTCCGCCTGATAAACAACCGGCTTGCGATCGCTGTGTGCTGCGACATATGCCAGCGTCTGCTCGTCCACTTCAAAAATCCCGTTCTTTGCGCCGGCTTCGATTGCCATATTCGTCATCGTAAGGCGGTCGCTCATCGTCAGTGAAGCTACGCCTTCGCCGGTGAATTCCATCGAGCGGTACAGTGCGCCATCAACGCCGATTTTTCCGATGATATGCAAAATCACATCCTTGCCGAAAACGTACGGATTCAGCTTGCCCTTCAGCACAAACCGAATCGCAGACGGTACTTTGAACCACGCCTTTCCGATTGCCATGCCGCACGCCATATCTGTCGAACCCACGCCTGTGGAAAATGCGCCCAGTGCGCCGTAGGTGCAGGTGTGCGAGTCCGCACCGATTACCACATCGCCGGAAACAACCAGACCTTTTTCCGGCAAGAGAGCATGCTCAATGCCCATCTGACCGACATCATAGAAATGCGTGATATCCTGTTCGCTGCAAAAGTCCCGGCACATCTTGCACTGTGTTGCAGCCTTGATATCCTTATTCGGCGCAAAGTGATCCATGACCATGGTCACCTTTTCCTTGTCAAACACCTGGTCTGTGCCGAGCTTGCGAAACTCGCAGATCGCCACCGGAGAGGTGATGTCGTTTCCAAGGACGCGATCCAGACTGACGAGAATCAGCTGACCCGGTTCGACATGATCCAACCCGGCATGCGCTGCAAGGATTTTTTGCGTCATTGTCATACCCATAGGTAAAATTCCTCCTTGTTTTGTATGCCTAATCCATTCGGTTGATAATTGCGCCCTGATCCGCCGATGAAACCATCTTTGCATAGCGCTTCAGATAGCCGGTCAGGTCTTTCTTCACGAGAATCTCTGTCGTTTTTCTCCGCTCCGCCAGTTCCTGATCGGAGACCTCCAGCTGAATCTGATGGTTCGGAATATCAATCGAAATAATATCGCCGTCCTGTACATAGGCGATCGTGCCGCCGTTTACAGCTTCTGGGGAAACGTGGCCAATTGCCGCGCCGCGCGTTGCACCGGAAAACCGTCCATCTGTCACTAGCGCAACATCCTTGTCCAGACCCATGCCGGCAATTGTCGATGTCGGTGAGAGCATTTCGCGCATGCCCGGACCGCCTGCAGGTCCTTCGTAGCGAATCACAACGACATCACCCTTCACGATTTTTCCGCCCGTAATTGCTGCGATCGCTTCTTCCTCGCTGTTAAACACCTTGGCAGGTCCTTTATGCACGAGCATTTCCTCTGCAACCGCGCTGCGCTTTACCACGCAGCAATCCAGCGCCAGGTTGCCGCGCAAAACAGCAATCCCACCGGTTTCGCTGTAGGGCTGATCGATCGGGCGAATGATATCCGTGTTTTTGTTGATGCAGCCCTTGATATTCTCCACCATTGTCTTGCCGGTAACGGTCATAACGTCCGTGTGGAGCAGATTCTTTTTCGTCAGCTCGTTGAGTACCGCATAAATACCGCCAGCTGCGTTGAGATCCTCCATATAAGCATGACCCGATGGAGCAAGGTGGCAGATATTCGGCGTTCGTGCGCTGATGGTATTGACAAGATCCAAATCGATCTTGATGCCGCATTCGTTCGCAATCGCCGGCAAATGCAGCATGCTGTTGGTGGAACAGCCGAGCGCCATATCCGCTGTCAGTGCGTTTTCAAACGCGTCTGCCGTCATAATGTCGCGCGGACGAATATTCTTGCGGTACAGATCCATTACCGCCATACCTGCCTGTTTCGCAAGCTTAATCCGCTCTGAATACACCGCCGGAATCGTGCCGTTGCCCTTTAAACCCATACCCAGCACTTCCGTCAAGCAGTTCATGGAATTCGCCGTGTACATGCCAGAGCACGATCCGCAGGTTGGACATGCGTTGTTTTCAAATTCCTCCACGTCCGCTTCCGTATACTTCCCTGCCGCATACGCTCCGACTGCTTCGAACATGCTCGACAGACTAGTCTTGCTGCCCTTGACATGACCTGCCAGCATCGGGCCGCCGCTGACGAACACGGTCGGCACATTGATTCGCGCCGCCGCCATCAACAGACCGGGCACATTTTTGTCGCAGTTCGGGATCATCACGAGTGCATCAAAATGATGCGCCAGCGCCATACATTCGGTGGAATCCGCAATCAGATCGCGCGTTACCAACGAATATTTCATGCCCGTATGCCCCATGGCAATCCCATCGCAGACTACAATCGCCGGGAACATAACCGGTGTACCGCCAGCCATCGCAACGCCCAGCTTAACCGCCTCGACAATCTTATCAATCTGCATGTGACCCGGTACAATCTCATTATACGAAGAAACAATGCCGACCAGCGGACGCTGCATTTCTTCCTTTGTCATACCCAGCGCATGAAACAACGAGCGCTGCGGCGCTTTGTCGATCCCGTCACAATAAAAGTTACCACTCATTCTTTTCACCTACTTAATTTCTCTAAATTTAAGGCAATACCGCACAGAGATTGTGCGTCAGATGCGCCAGCAGATTTTTCTTTAGATTATCAAGTGACGATGAAGCAATACTTGATGTATTGCAAGGAGGAACTTGATAAGATAAAGTAAAATATGTCAGCAGATGGCGTGCAAAGCCGTAGGCGGTCTTTGTGCGGTGTTGCCTTATGAAAACTACTTTCCTCGAATGACGATGAGGAAAGCAGTTCTTACATTTCCCATTTTTAGCGGGAATTATTTTTTTATTTCAATTCGTTGCAGCCGATTCAGACCCACAGCGCGTTTCCAGCGGCGCTGCATTAGTTATTGATCAGCTTGTCCTCGTCGCTCCAGCTGTACAGCTTGCGGATCTCTTCGCCGACCTTTTCCGCCGGGTGTTCTGCTGCAAGCTTACGCATTGCCTTGAAGTGTACCTGACCGCCTGCGTCAGACATATCCAACAGGAAATCCTTTGCGAACGTGCCATCCTGGATATCGGAAAGCACCTTCTTCATTGCTTTCTTGGTATCTTCTGTGATGATCTTCGGACCAGTGAAATAATCGCCGTATTCTGCCGTATTCGAAATCGAATAACGCATGCCAGCAAAGCCGCTCTGATAGATCAGGTCAACAATCAGCTTCATCTCGTGAATGCATTCGAAGTACGCGTTTCTCGGATCATAGCCAGCTTCTACCAAAGTCTCAAAGCCCGCCTGCATCAGTGCGCAAACGCCGCCGCACAAAACAGCCTGTTCGCCGAAGAGGTCGGTTTCTGTTTCCGTACGGAATGTCGTTTCCAGAACGCCAGCTCTTGCGCCGCCAATTGCCAGACCATATGCCAGCGCCAGATCCATTGCCTTACCGGTCGCATCCTGTTCTACTGCAACCAGGCACGGAACGCCCTTGCCAGCCTGATATTCCGAACGAACCGTATGACCCGGACCCTTCGGTGCGATCATCGTTACGTCTACATCAGCCGACGGCTTGATGCAGCCAAAGTGAATATTAAAGCCGTGCGCAAACATCAGCATATTGCCAGGCTTCAGGTTCGGCTCGATGCTTTCCTGATACAGCTTTGCCTGTTTTTCATCGTTGATCAGGATCATAATGATATCCGCTTGCTTTGCAGCTTCTGCAGCGGTGAATACTTCAAAGCCCTGCTTTACTGCTTTATCCCAGGATTTGCTGCCTTCATACAGACCAATAATCACCTTGGCATTGTCGCCGAGAGATTCCTTGGCATTGAGTGCATGTGCATGTCCCTGGCTGCCATAACCGATCACTGCAATTGTCTTGCCATACAGCAGCGACAGGTCACAGTCCTCCTGATAATAAACCTTTGCAACATTTTCCATTGTGAAAGACTCCTTTTGAAAAATTTAGACAATCCACATCACTGTGTCGCAACAGCCATGCGATATTCCCTTTTTGTGAGTATAAGTGCAGCTTATGCATCCTTCAGGCAAGAGCCGCCTCTTTCAAGAGCAACCAAACCAGTGCGGCACATTTCCAGAATGCCGTATGGTTCGAGCAACTTAATAAAAGCATTAATTTTCGAGGAGACGCCGCGGATTTCAATCACCAGCGCTTCCGGCGAATAGTCCGTGATCTTTGCACGGAATACATCAACAACCGACATGATGTCCTGCCGCTTTTCCGCCACATCGCAGATCTTGATCAAAAGCAGCTCGCGAATCACAGTCTCGTCCCGTTCCATAACCTTTACGGTCTTGACGTCATACATTTTTTCCAGCTGCTTTACAATCTGATCGCAAATCAGCTTATCGCAGTGTGTCGAAATCGTAATCCGGGAAAATTCCGGCGATTCCGTCTCACCGACCGTCAGTGTATCAATATTAAATCCACGGCGTGTGAACATGCCCGAAACACGGGACAATACACCCACATGGTTGGATACCAAAACCGAAATGACAAAGCGTTCTATGTTTCCCATGATGTCCCCTCCTTTACATTGCAGCCGGATCTACGATGATATCATCAATCGATCCGCCCGGCGGAAGCATCGGCAAAACGAATGCATCACAGTCGATTGCGCAGTCAATCAGTACTGGTCCGTTTTCTGCAAACGCCTTCGGCAAAATGTCCTTCAGCTCCGCCAGATTCATTGCACGATAGCCCGGCAGTCCAAACGCCTCCGCCATCAGCACGAAATCCGTTTTCCGTTCCAGTGTGGTGTTCGAATAGTGCTTGTCATAAAAGAGCGTCTGCCACTGACGTACCATGCCGAGAACGCCGTTGTTCATGATAAATACAACAACAGGCGTTTGATTGGTCACAGCTGTCGCAAGCTCGTTCAGATTCATGCCGAAGCTTCCATCGCCGGTCACCAAAACCGTTTTCTTGCCGGTTGCTGTCGCAGCGCCAATTGCCGCGCCCAGTCCAAAGCCCATCGTGCCAAGTCCGCCGCTGGAAATAAACGTGCGCGGCTGTACAAACGGATAGTGCTGTGCCACCCACATCTGGTGCTGACCAACATCTGTCGCGATGATCGTTTCTGAATCCGCCGCCTCTGCAATTGCATCGATTGCCGTAAACGGTGTCAATTCGCCGTCCTTCTGTGCTTCCAGTTCCTTTGTATATGCCACAAGCGCATTGACGCGCGCCATCCATGTCGGATGGCGCTGCGGTTCTAAGGACACCATAATGTTTTCCAGGATCTCGCGGATCGAACCGGTAATGCCCAGATCCGCCGGAATATTTTTACAGATTTCGGATGCATCAATATCAATGTGAATAATTTTTGCATTTTGTGCATATTTCTGCGTATTGCCCGTACCTCTGTCGCTGAAGCGGCAGCCCGCAGCAATAATCAGATCCGATTCGTTCTGCGCAATCGAGGACGCATAATGCCCATGCATACCCTCCATGCCAAGCCAGCGCGGATTCGATGTCGGAACGGCAGAAATGCCCATCATGGTACAGCCAATCGGCGCGTCAATCAGATCAGCAAGCGCTTGAATCTGTTCCCCAACGTGGCCGGTAATTGCACCGCCGCCGATATAAATGTACGGCTTTTCTGCAGCGCGGATCATTGCCACCGCCTGTGCGATGCCTGCACAATCTGATGCCGGAACAGGATCTCTTTCAACCTTCACCTGTGCTTCATAATCATCATAGGCATTTTGTACATCCTTAGGGATATCCACCAGAACCGGACCGGGTCTACCGGACTTTGCGATCCGGAACGCCTCACGAATCGTATCTGCCAGATCCTCTACACGCTTTACGAGGAAATTGTGCTTTGTAATCGGCATTGTCACGCCGGTAATATCCACTTCCTGGAAGCTGTCTCTGCCGATCAAAGAATTCGGCACGTTGCCGGTAATCGCCACCATCGGAATCGAATCCAAGTAAGCGGTTGCAATCCCCGTCACCAGATTGGTTGCGCCCGGGCCGGAGGTTGCAATTACAACGCCAACCTCACCAGTCGCACGCGCGTAACCGTCCGCCGCATGCGCAGCGCCTTGTTCATGCGCCGTAATCACATGATGAATCCGATCCTGCGCCAGGTAGAGCGCGTCATAAATGTCAATTACCTGTCCGCCCGGATAGCCGAATACTGTAGAAGCGCCTTGTTCAATCAAAGTTTCTACAATAATTTGTGCACCTTTTAATTTCATTTGTCATTTCACCTTTTTACTCAATCTCGATCAATATACCGTATGTCTTTCTAAACGATCCGGCGTATCTACACTGCGCTGTCATACGCGGCAGCGCACCGCGTGCAATCTTTATGCGATGCAGTCGAAAAAGACTCCGGCTTCTCACACCGAAGATCCCGACAATCGCACAGACATACCGACAGCTTTTCAGTCGGCAGCTTTTTTCATGGAACTATGGTGTGTACAGCACAGGATCTACCCCGAGTCCTCATAACTCGCAGCGACCACGCCACGGCATACAGCCACACTGTTTTTCCACACGGAATCGATCCGCACATGACACATACCTCCTACATCTCCAAAATCTGCAAGCCAATGCCTTTCAGCTACATTTAAATTTATTATAACACTCCGATCGTATAAAAGCAAGAACTCAGTTCTCATTTTTACACTTCGAGCAAACTTTATTCAAAGAAATTACAATTTTACGCCCGATTCACAAAAAAAATTACAAACGAAAGGAATTTTCAAAAATCTGCTTGACAAAACGAAGAAAAGCCGCTATAATAGAAGAAAAGAAATGATTACATGAAAATACGGCACACCATACGACATAAAAGCGTTTCTGCGCGGCGGTCGTTTAGGGGATGTATTTTCACGTAAAAAGGCGTTGAAAGGAACCAATCGTGCGATCGTCATGCGTAAAGAATCGGCGGCCGGTGTAAGCCGATGATGACACGCTTCGAATCACTCCTCCCTGAGCTGCGGGCTGAAAGGCATTGCATTGCTGATTAGGTTTTGCCGGAATCCCACCGTTATCTTGGTACGCATTTCCTTGTATAAATTCATGCAGGCTGATGCGGCAGAGTGGGCGCATTGCATCAAAAAGAGTGGTACCACTGAGTTTGTCTCTTCGTCTCTTTTGTACAGCACCGGGCTGTATGGGAGAGATTTTTTTATTGCCCATCGCCCGAATGCACAAGCAAAAAAAGACATATTGAATCGAAAGGACGATCTTTGATGAAACATGTAGAAAATTATACACAACAATTTTTCCCGGTGGAAAATCCGCCGATGCGGTGGGCGCAAAAAAACGCCATCGAAAAGCCACCGATCTGGTGCAGCGTTGACCTGCGCGATGGCAATCAGGCGCTGATCACGCCGATGAGCCTGGAAGAAAAGCTCGAATTCTTCCGCTATTTGGTGAAGATTGGCTTTAAAGAAATCGAAGTCGGCTTCCCTGCCGCCTCGGAAACGGAATACCAATTCTGCCGGACGCTGATCGAAGAGCATATGATCCCCGATGATGTCACCATCCAGGTGCTGACACAGGTGCGGGAGCATATTATCAAAAAGACCTTTGAGGCACTCGAGGGCGCAAAGCACGCGATCGTACACTTGTATAATTCCACCTCTGTCACACAGCGCGAACAGGTTTTCAAGAAAAGCAAACAGGAAATCATTGACATCGCTACAAAAGGAGCAGAATATTGTGAGGCGTGCCGCAAGAAAACACCGGGACATTTCCGCTTTGAATATTCCCCGGAGAGCTTTACGGGGACAGAGCCAGAATTCGCGCTGGAAATCTGCAACGCCGTTCTGGACGTCTGGAAGCCGACACTGGAACATCCGGTGATCATCAATCTGCCGGTCACGGTATCGCATTCCATGCCGCACGTCTACGCAAATCAAGTGGAGTTTATGAACGACAATTTGAAATACCGTGAAAACGTCATCATTTCCCTCCACCCGCACAATGACCGCGGCTGCGCTGTCGCTGACAGTGAGTTGGGGCTGCTCGCAGGCGGCGATCGGATCGAGGGTACGCTCTTTGGCAACGGCGAGCGCACTGGCAATGTCGATATCATTACGCTTGCCATGAACATGTACTCGCAGGGTGTTGATCCGCAGCTGGATTTCTCCAACATGCCAGAGCTTGTGGAAATCTACGAGCGCGTGACACGTATGCACGTCTATGAGCGTTCTCCTTACAGCGGTCAGCTTGTATTTGCAGCGTTCAGTGGTTCGCATCAGGATGCGATTGCGAAGGGACTGCATTGGCGCGAATCACACGACTGCAAGCACTGGACGGTGCCCTATTTGCCGATCAACCCGGAGGATGTCGGGCGCGTCTATGAAACGGATGTCATCCGCATTAACAGTCAGTCCGGAAAGGGCGGCATCGGTTATTTGATGGAATCGAAGTTCGGCTATCATATTCCGCAAAAAATGCGCGAATCTTTTGGCTATTTCGTCAAAAGCGTTTCCGATCACGCGCACAAGGAACTGCAGCCAGACGAGGTGCTTCAGATTTTCCAGGAGCACTATGTTAACATCGAACAGCCGATTTCGCTTCCGGAAATTCACTACGTCCAGAAGGGCGAAAACATCATTGAATCCGCGGTGACGATTGCCTACCAGGGAAAGACAGAAACTATAAGCATGAGCGGCAATGGGCGTTTGGACGCGGTTTCCAACACGTTAAAGAAATATCTGCAATTAGACTTTGCACTGACCACGTACACCGAACACGCGCTGGAAATTCGCTCGAACGCACAGGCAGTCTCCTATGTCGGCCTTAAAAAAAATGGCGTCACCTACTGGGGCGTTGGCATCCATTCCGATATCATTAACTCCTCGATTTCCGCATTCCTCAGCGCTCTGAACCAACTGGTGCAAGCGATTGGATAAACCAAATTGAAACAGATTTCTCGGCAGCGCCGTACCACTGTTGTACAGCGCTGCCGTTTTTTATTGCCTTTCACAAATAAAACAGGTGAAGCCGCACAACACAGCTTCACCTGTTTTTTTCAGTCTGCGGCATTTGCACCGCCATACTGTTATTTTTTACACTTGTTTATTGATCAAGCTTTTTCTTTTCATCCTCGATCATTGCCAGCAGTTCATCCACAGATGCGTTCTCATACTTATTTCTGGACGATCTGGATGATGTTGATGCATACGATGTTGGCTGACGCGTGGACGAAGCTGATGTTCCGGACGAGAATCGACTTGAGCCAAGATTGCATGCCTCTTCCGGCGAGCCTGCCTCGTGACTGCCACGATATGCAGACAAATCCTGTGACGAAGTGGCAGTCGGCGTTTCCGATACAGCGTGTGAAATCACCGTGTCGTCCGCATAACGCCCGAATGATCCGGTGTTGGAAACACTGCCGCTGTGTGCGTCTTCATAGCCCAAATCCAGTGGCATTCTGTCGTCCGCTGCATTTCTGCCCGTTGTACCGCCGAGCGGAATCTGATCCTCCTGATCGGTATAGATCGGCACATCACGCTGTGCCTTAAACTGCATTGTGCGCGCCTTCTGATACGGCGAGTTCGGATTCACTGCCTTGCGCTCGAAATTCTCCGCAATGGACGAACACCGCTGTGCAAAGGATTGATTGCCGCCGCCGCCATTCGGGCGATAGAGTGGAGAACGTCCCAACTCTTCGTCATAGTCCCCAGCGTCATCGTAAGAATCCTCGCTAAACATTTCGTCATAATTTTCTTCGAAAGCATACTCTTCATCGTGTCGGCTGTTGACGCGAACAATCGCAACAATCAGCATAATTACCAGAATCACGCACGGCAGTACCAGCATCAGCAGAATGCCGCTCGCACCGGTTGCGAATTTTACAAACGAATACAGTTCGCCGCTTTCATACGTACATTTCCCGAGAATGCTGTCGATCGTAATCGCCGGTTCTGTGCCGACCATCTCGCTGCGCATTGTCGTAGGATAGTAGAGCAGCATGCCGGTCGAATCCTGTTCGATGTCGTAGATTCGGCGCACAGCGATGCGTTCAGAGTCCACATCGGTCGATGTATCATCATCCGCCAAAACGCAAAGCACAGCATTATTTTTTGCCACCGGATCGGTTTTGCTGTATTCCTTCGCGATCACAGCCGTATATTGATGAATCGATGATGCCGCATCGTTCTCACTGTCCGCCGAAACAGATTCGCCGGAATCCCCGTCAGACGTCTCTTCAACAGCGCCAGCGGCACTGTCGTCCGTTTCGCTCAGTGTGGTTACATCAGTCGCCACCGGCACTTCCATCGTGTCATATTCCATCATATAAATATAATAGCCAAAGACCTTTGGTGTGTCGCTGTGGGAAAAGAGCACGTTGATGACTAGCGTCACAGCCACTACAATTAAGAGAATAACCGCAAGGACAATTGCGAGAATCGATTTCGTTTTCTTCTTCATGATGGATCCTTCCTTTTACACGAAAATTTGAGATTAATCCTATTATAGCACATTCTTTCAGCGATTTCAATTCTTTTTTCGAATTTTCCCGAAAAAAAGCAGGAGAGTGAAAAAGCAAATGTTTTTCTTGCACTCAGATTCAGATTCGTTACTGATAGAGACAATTTTTGTAGGTATTCGGTGCTATTTTCTTTTATTATAACACATCTCATTTCTCATTTCAATCGAAATTTTGATTTTTCCGGATTTTTTTCAGAAACCCCTTGACAAATCCGTGAAGGCGTGCTATAGTAATATATGTATTTAAGATGCTGCTATAGTGCATTTCATGGTGACATTTATAAGGATGCTGGAATAGCTCAGTTGGTAGAGCAGCGCATTCGTAATGCACAGGTCGCGTGTTCAAGTCACGTTTCCAGCTCCATTTTTTCTGCTTTGTGCAGAAATCGCGAGCGTAGTTTAGTGGTAAAACATCAGTTTCCCAAGCTGAGGTTGCGAGTTCGATTCTCGTTGCTCGCTCCAATCACCCATTCCGCCCAGATCACCAAGATCTGGGCGTTTTTTTGCTGCAACCAAGCGCAGTTTCCAAGCACATCTCACATTATAACACAGCATGCCAATTTGTCCATGAATTTTCTGTAAACTTGTGGAATTCCCTCTCCACGTAAAAAGCGGCACCCGAATAATCTCGGTGTGCCGCTTTTTTCTATTTCACGATATTTTTTATCCAGTTCACTTTAATCCGGATATACCGGAAGTGCCGTAATCTAGCGCAGCAAGAACTGCATTAACACTGCGTTGTCGAGAACGTTAATTTTACCATCGCGATAGCAATCCATGGCGCTTGCATCCGCCGCCGACTGCATGATCGAGCCGATGAGATAACGATTGAGCATGACCAAATCCTTCAGCGTACAAACGCCATCCTGATCAAAGCCGGAAATCAGTTCCGGTTCTGTGGTCGTTTCTGTCGCTGTGGTGGTCGTCTCTGTTGTTGGTTCTGTTTGCGTTTCTGTGGTCGACATTGCCGTGGTAGTACTCATTGTTATTTTCGTTGTGGTGGTCGTTGCCGTTGTGGTAGTAGTAGTTGTTGTAGTCGTAGTTTGCGTTGTTGCAGAAGTCGTCATAATCGCCTCTGTGATCTCGACAAACGTTCTGTCATAATTCGCCGCATAAGTTTCAGCCATCGAGCCAGAATAGCCATAAATCACAACCGCCGCATATACGGACGAGCCGGCAATAAATGTACAATCGGTTGCGGTGATCCAAAGTTGACCTAAGCTCGCGCAGTTTTCGAACGTGCCCGCGCCAATTCGTGTCGTTTCTGACGAGATCGAAATCACTTCGAGCGCCGTGCACGCGTAGAACGAGCGGTACTCCAGGCACTACAATCCAGACAGCAGCGTTACCTCTTTTAGAGAAGCACAGCCCTCAAACGTGCCCACGCCGTCAGCGCCATAGGAAATTGCCGTGACATTGTCCGAAATCACAACCGTCCGCAGGTTCGTATCGTTCACAAATGTGCCCTTGATCTGTGTAACCGGCAAGCTGTTCGCTGTATCGGGGATCGTCACAGAAACCGCATCGCCGAGGTATTCCGTCAGCACTGCGTACGTATCATACAGTGTGTAAGCGAAATCGCCACTGATATAAGCGTTGGAATCCGCCGAAGCATAGTCCGCCAGCGGTACATCGGGTAAATCATATAGATATTCCCAGCCCGTATTATCGCTTCCATATGCCACATGCTGCTTCGAGAACACCGTCTCACCTGCCGCAAAATATTTCGTAGATCGCGTGGAATCGTCCCACGTTAAGTCGAAGTCATAATAATAGTTGTCGTCCATCTACACAATATTCCAGACATGGCCGCCGCCATTTCCGATGCCAACGACATAGAAATTCGCGATATCCGCCGCATTCATCAGCAGTTGAAACGCCATCGCATAGCCCTCGCACACCGCCGCATAATAGGTCGCATCAAATACGCCCGTAATACTATGTGCAATTGTCGAGCTATCCGGATCGCCATTTTCGTCATACGCATACTAAATCCGGTTATTGATCCAGTCATGTGCCGCAGTGACACAATCCAGCGTAGTTGTATTCGATTCGATTTCATCCATAGCAGAAGCGATACTCGTTTCAATCACTGCACGCTCCGCCTGGCATACCGATGAATCGGTAAACGCATCCGCGCAGGAAAGGTAAACTGCCGAAATATAAGTCGAACCGTTCCGCGTTCTGGTGGAATACACAAAATTGTCGCCGATAAAGAAATAAATCGGATTATCATAGCGGAACATCGCAATCACCGTTTCCAGGTCCTCAAGGGTCAGCTTGTTTTTCGAGGAAAGACTCACCGATGCAAAGTATTCCATCGTTTTGCCGCTATATTCCTTCGTCCCCACCGATGTATCGCCGACATAATAGTTATGTGCCGCTTCCTTTAGACCATCATAGAGAGTCTTCTGCTCGGAAGTCAGCGAATCATAGCCGTGACTCGAAGCGTAGCAGTCCTCATCATAATCCGTTTCATCTGCACTGACTGACGCCTGCGTCAAGTGCATTTGCGCATTGGCAACCTCTGATTCCTCTACCTCATACGCCTGCATTGTCATCAAGTCGTCCGTGTACAATGCCGTTTCTGCATGTGCTTCGATGCCGGAGAAAAGCGTACTTGTTGACAAAAGCATCGCCGCCGCCGTCACAGCACCGAGAAACAGCATGCCTCTTTTTCCATACCTCATAAAAAGCACCACCTTCCATCATGCAAATTCTATTCCAAGGAGCCGCCGCACAAAATCGCCGTATGATCTACATCATACGGCGGTGCCTTCGAAATCCGTACCAGAGGGACAGACGATGCGATTTTTCCTCCAGTGGCATCGCCATTCCCAATCTGTATTTAGTATAGCACATTCCTTCCGAAATGTCAACCACTTTTTTGAAAAGTTTGTTAAAAATAGCCAAAATCTTCGTGCGATGTTTTTACGTGTGTCAGCGCGGCAACTGTCTTTTCTTCGAAAGGTTTCGGCAGATTTCCCTTGAAAAATACGAAAAAAATGGCATTTTTCTATGCGATTTCTACATTCCTTCGAAATTTGCCCCGGCGATATTGACAAAAAAGGTGAAAGTGATTATAATAAAAAAGGAAATCCTAAGAGCGTGTCACACACCGTGAAGGCACGCTTTTCGCCATGGGCGTTTGCAAAGTCTGAGAGCGATTTTGCATGCGCCTGGACAATTTTAAAAAGGAGAGAGTTTTTTCATGAGCTTAGACAATTTTAGCTTCGGTCTGATCGAAGCTGCCGGCACGTACATCTTTAACATGAAGTCCATTATTATTGTACTGTTCTTCGTATTCGCGATCATTGCGATCGGTTATCTGTTGGGGAAAATTTCCATCAAGGGCGTTTCGCTCGGTACGGCGGCGATCTTCCTGGTTGCATTGGTTGCCGGCCATTTCAAAGGCGTTGCGTTTGGTGAAAACGGCATTGCCGCGTGGGCGGACAGCGCAACAAAGGTAGATACCTATTTTAATCTGCTGCAAAACGTTGGCTTGATTTTATTCGTCACCTCGGTTGGATTGATTGCCGGGCCAAGCTTTTTCAAGAACCTGAAAAAGAATGCGAAGTCCTATGTATTCTTGGGTGTGATCATTATCGCATCCGGCGCGCTGGTGTGCGCACTCGTTACGCTGTTTGTTCCGAACATGACTTCGGCAATGAGCGTAGGTCTGCTTTCTGGTGCATTGACCAGTACTCCGGCATTTGCGGCGGCACAGGGCGCGCTGGACGGCTCTGCTGTCTATGACGAAATTGCCGTTGGTCACGCGGTGGCTTATCCGTTCGGTGTCATCGGTGTTGTCCTCTTTGTACAAATTGTGCCAAAGGTTCTGCACGCAAATATGGATGAAGAACGCGCGCTGCTGCTCTCTAACGATACAGCGGAGGAAAAATCCAGCAAGAAAATTGGCAAGCTCTTTGAGATGGATAAGTTCGGTCTGGGCACATTTTCTCTGACTGTTCTCCTCGGACTGATTCTCGGCAGCATCAACATTCCGCTCGGAAGCGGCTCTTCCTTCAGCCTGGGCGCAACTGGCGGTCCGCTGATCATGGGACTGATCTTCGGTCACTTCGGCAGAATCGGCAAGCTCAGCTTAAAGGTTGACGAGCATCTTCTTTCAATTTTCCAGGAACTCGGTCTGGTATTCTTCCTGATTGGCGCAGGTGTTGACGGCGGTGCGAAGTTTGTCGTAACGCTGAAGGAATATGGCGGCTGGGTATTCCTGTGGGGCGCGCTCATGACAACGATTCCGCTGTTTATCGGCTTCTTCATTGCGAAGTACTGCTTAAAGCTCAGCCTCTTCAACACGCTCGGATCGCTGACCGGCGGTATGACAAGCACCCCGGCACTCGGCGCGCTGATCAATACGACTGGTACGCCAAACGTTGCTTCTGCATATGCTGCAACGTATCCGATCGCCTTGATCATCGTGGTACTGGCATCACAATTCCTGACGTATCTGCCAAATCTGACATCTTAAAAGCGTCAGACTACGTATTCGATAAAAAAATCCGCTTGCACCAAAGCTCTCCGGTGCAAGCGGATTTTTTTATTGCCTTAAGCTTCAAAGTCCGGCTTCCCAATCCCAGTTGTAAACCTCGAGTGACGTCAAATCATACGGCGTCAGCTGATATACGCAGTGGTTCAGCCAGTTCGAAAACAGCAAATTTGCGCTGCACCCCCAGCTGTAGTGCGGTTCGTTGGTTGGATCATCATTCGGGAAATAAGCATAGGGAATCGCGGGATCGAGTCCCTTTTCCACATCGCGCAGATACTCCTCCTTGAGCGTAAAACGATCATACTCCGAATGACCCGTGATGAAATACTGGCGGCCGTTATGATTCGCCACGATATGTACGCCGGAAATCGGCGATTCGGTCAGAATCCGAAGCTGTGGAATTTTTTTCAAGTCCTCTCGGTGCACCTCCGCGTGACGGGAATGCGGCGCGTGAAATACATCATTAAAGCCGCGCAGCAGCTGGCAGTGCGGTGCTAACACGTGCTGTGGGAAAACGCCGAACATTTTCTGCTGCAGCGTATATTTCGGAACGCCGAAGTGGTAGTACAGTCCAGCAAACGCCGCCCAGCAAATGTGCATCGTGGAAAACACATGCGACTTTGTCCACTCCATGATTGTGCAGATTTCCTGCCAATAATCGACTTTGTCAAACGGCAAGTGCTCGACCGGCGCTCCGGTGATAATACAGCCATCGTAATACTGATCCTGTACCTCTTCAAATGTACGGTAAAACGTCGCCAGGTGACTTTGTGACGTGTTTTTGCTGACATGACTGGATACGTTCAGAAATTCGACATCCACCTGAATCGGCGTGTTGCTGAGCAGCCGCAGAAACTGACATTCCGTTTCAATTTTTTTCGGCATCAGATTCAAGATCAGCACACGAAGCGGACGAATATCCTGATGTGCTGCACGATCCACATCCATGACAAATATATTTTCTCCTGCCAGGACATCATATGCCGGCAGATCCGGCGAAATACAAATCGGCATCGCCCATTCTCCTTTCCAGACATTTCTTTAGATAATCCGTCAATCGGTTTTTCAGCGGCGGCTAGTCCGCTTTCCCGATTGCATTGCGCAGCGCGCGCAGCTCGTCCGGCGTCAGGTCGCGATACGTGCCGGGTTTTAGCATACTCAGCTTTACCGGACCGATACTGATCCGGCGCAGACGCGCAACCTCAAGCCCAACGGCTTCGCACATGCGGCGAATCTGACGATTCTTTCCTTCGTGGATCGTGATCAGGAGCACCACGCGTCCCGGTTCCTTTGATTTTACAACGATCGTTGGCGATTGCGTCATCGTGCCGTCAATCTCGATGCCTTGCGACAGCTGCACCAGCTGCTCCTCAGTAACATCCGGACGAACGGTCACCCGATAGGTCTTGTTGATATGGCGGCTCGGGTGCATAATGCCATTCGCAAACGCGCCGTCATTGGTCAGCAGCAGCAGCCCCTCGGAGTCCTTGTCGAGCCGTCCCACCGGATACACACGTTCCTCCACGCCGTCCAGCAGATCCATCACGCAGCGGCGGTCGAGTTCGTCTGACATCGTTGTAACATAGCCACGCGGCTTATAGAGCATGATGTATCGATTGTTCTTTTTCCGGGGTATGTGCACCTTCTCGCCATTCACGGTGATCACATCCTTCGGCAGCACTTTATCGCCAAGCTTCACCGGATGTCCATTCGCCTTTACCTTCCCTGCGGCAATCCATTCCTCCGCCTTTCGGCGGGAACAATAGCCCGCATCAGACAGTAGCTTTTGAATACGAATTTTTTCCATGAATTTTCTCTTCCTCTTTCTGCTTGCCATGCGCAAATGTGCAAAAGCTGTATTCGTTTCTGGTGGATTATCGCCCGACAATCCGCTTCATTGCTTCCCAAAAAACGCCACCAGGCAGACGGCTCTTCCGCTTCTTCTGCAGACTGCGGTGCAGAAGAAGCGTCCTCCATCGCATAGAGTTTGCCGGACGCTGCGATACTGCCATCCTTCCGTGCCGTTCAGGTGCCCACCTGCTATCCTGTTTCTACCGGCGCATAGAGAAACGGCATGGTTTCCAGCACATAATCCAGCTCTGGCGCTGTACCGTCTGTCGTACCAATCGTCAGTCCCTGATCCATGCCAACGGAAATCTCCTGCTCCTGTGCGCCCACAACCGGCATTTGCCACGTCTGCGCATCGATCTCCACCGACTCTAGCTGTGCAAAGCACGTATCGTACAGCGTCAAATGATCCTGCCAGTCATTCGGGTCGTCCAGTGTCACGCAAATCAGCGTCACGCCATCGCGCCGCGCTGCCGAAACCAGGCAGTGTCCGGCTTCATCGGTAAAGCCAGTTTTCACGCCAATCACGCTTTCGTCCATCGTCAAAAGCTTGTTGGAATTTTGCAGCCACGATCATACGGCGGATTGCCAAACGACACCTTCGCCTGCGACTGACTGCAAATTTCACAAAACGTCTCATTTTGCAGCGCAGCGGCAGTCAGAATCGCCATATCATAGGCAGTCGAATAATGTGCGTCATCGTGCAGTCCGGACGGCGTGACAAAATGCGTCTGCGTCATCCCGAGCGCCGCCGCCTTCTCATTCATCTGCGCCGCAAACGCTTCATAGCTCCCAGCAAGCTCCACTGCCACCGTGCCAGCTGCATCGTTACACGATGGAAGGAGCATGCCATAGCAGAGCGCACGCTTGGTGACAAGATCGCCTTCCACAAGTCCCATAGACAACCCTTCGACCTGAATCGCATCAGTATCTACCACAAACTCGGTGTCAAGATCGCCGCTTTCCATGCAGAGCAGCGTTGTCATAATTTTAGTCGTGCTCGCCATCGGGCATTCCTCATACGCCTGCTTTTCATAGAGCACCTCGCCCGTGACGGCCTCAATCACAATACAGGACGCGGCGGACACTGCCGTTTTTGCATGCGCCGTCTCACCGACCGATCCGACCAATCCCATTCCAAAAGCAGCCGCTGTTATCGCGCAAGTTATACGCCGCCATAGCATCATATCAAGCCACACTCCTATCATAGTCTCTTTTAAAGATATGCAGTTTGACGCAAAATATTGCTATGCTTGTGGCACGGCTGCCGCTCGATTTTTGCGCAGCAACGTTTACGCTTCCGGCTCTTCCGGCGAATCTGTGGACTTCTTGTCCTTGCCACCCTTCTTTATCATGCTACCAATCCGTTCGACCACTTCCGGTACAGAACGAATGGCACTGCCGAGCGTATCGCCTGCCTCATTCATTTGCAGCAAACGAACGTTGTCCTCCTGCACCACCAAAAAAGCAACCGGCTGAATCGACACGCCAGCGCCTGCTCCGCCGCCGAACAAATCCTTCGGGTTCGCTTTTGTCGGCAAATCCGATCCGCCCGATGCAAAGCCGTAGGAAACCTTCGAAATCGGAATAATAGTCACCGTATCTGCAACGACAATCGGATCGCCGATAATCGTCTGCACGTCCACCATTTCCCGTATTTTTTCCATCGTTACGCCCATTAGATCCTGAATTTGATGATTATCCTTCATGTGAAATTCCTCCTATTACGCATCTTCACAGACGATGATGCCGTTTTACTCGTCTCATGCACATGCGATGCGGAAGGTTCTTGTTGCTGCTGTGCCTCAGACGCATCGCGGCATTGACTGCACCGGATGCCAATGCCTACGCCAAAGCTCACCAATGCCGCAAGCGCGGCAAGCGGACACACATGCGTGCGAAACCGAACCACAAAATCCGACTGTTGTCTGCCGAAAGCGCACTGCACCTGCACCTGTTCTACCTGTACGCGCATCATGCTTTGCAGCAGACCTAGTGTCGTATACACGAACGCGTTCTGTGCGCCATAAGCCACGGCGCAGTCCTTCGCGTCAAAGCGACCAACACGCGCACCAATCACTAGACCGCGTATCGAAATCCCTTTCCAAAGCATACGAAGAGGCTTCGGCAGAACTGCCGCGACATCCCGAAACAGCTTCCAGTAGCGCTTCCACGTTTTTTCCGTTTTCTCTGCTTTTTTCTGTGCATCCGCTGCGGACTTTTCCCCAGATTTTCGGCGCATCCGCTGCAGAATTCCCGTTTTCTCACTGGAAAACGCTGTCAGACCCATCCAGGAAATGCGCCAGGAAAAAACCGCACGTATCGTATCGTATTCGAGCCGCAGAATGACAGGCGTCAGCAGCAGAACCAGCAGCACACACAGTATGCAAAGCGGAATCAACCAACCGATCATGCAAAGCGTCCCTCCTCTTCCGCGCAGTTACAGTGCTTCTTCGTCCGCCTGTTCCTGTGTTTTCTCCTGCGACAGTTCACCTGGCGACTCGCTGTTTAGGACAGGAATCGGCGGGAGATCCTTCAGGGAGGTCAGCCCGAAGCAGCGCAGGAAGTGCGGTGTTGTCACATAGGCGATCGGATGACCGGGGACATCTAAACGACCGTCCTCCATCAGAAGCTCCTTTTCAACCAGGGTATTGACAACCGAGCTGCTGTCCACGCCGCGCACATGCTCGACAAAGCTTTTGCTGACCGGCTGGTTATACGCCACAACCGTCAGAACCTCCATTGCCGCAGCAGAAAGCGGCGTCATTTTTTTCGTTTCCATGGCACGCTGAATCACCTGCGCATATGCCGCGTACGTACACATCTGCCAGCTGTCACCGAGCTGCTGGATCGAAATGGCACTGCCGCGTTCCCGATACGCAGCCACCAGACTTTGCAGCGCATCGCTGACAGCCGATGGTTCTGCTTCGCACGCCTGCGCCAGACGCTCCACCGAAATTGGTTCGCCGCTTGCAAACAGGACAGCTTCCAGCGCACCGTATAAATTTTCTTTGGTGCTTTCTTCCATTATCTTACCCCATTCTCTCTGTTTTATTCCGTCTGTGCCAGCGCCTGATGCGTCTGACGCGGTTTTCGATCGGTGCGGCGATAGATATAAGAGCCATCGTCACTAATGCCAATGCGTCCGTTCTTGGTCAGTTCCAGCACAGCGAGAAAGAGCGCAACGCGCGCCGAACGTCCTCGCACATCGGCATAGATTTCTCCAAAATAAACATGCTCATTGTGATAGACCTTGCGCATCACATAGACAACCTTTGACATCACAGACACAACCGGCTGACTTACCACGCGCTGCAGTCCACTGCGAGCCGATGTTTGCGTATGCACATGCTTTTGCCCCATACGCTGCCACGCTTCAAACAAGATGCTTGGTTGAAGCGTCCGCGCATATGCCCCAGAAACATTCACCTGCATCGGCTTTCGCGCAAAGATCTGGTCGCCAACAAAGTGCTGCTTCAGCTGCTGCGCCGCCTGCTTACAAAGCGCATATTCAATCAGCGCGCCCTGCAGCGCCTGCTTTTCCTTTTGCGCTTCCTCGGGATGCGGCAAAAGCGATGCCGTTTTCATGTAAATCAGACGCGCCGCCATCTCCAGAAACGATCCAGCAAGCTCCAGATCCTGTTCGCGGCACTGCTCCAGATACGCCAGATACTGTTCCAACAGGCTGGAAATCTCAATGTCGTAAATATTCAGCTTATGCTTCGAAATTAGGCTCAGCAGTACGTCCATTGGTCCTTCAAATACTTCCAGCTTAAACGAAATCGTCTGCATCGGTTACATCACTTTCCACACAAGGCTGCAGATCCAGTCGGTTGACCAAACCAAGAAATCCATCACCTTTTCACTCAGCCAGGACAGCGGCGTACTCAGCGCGCCCACCAGAATCAAAACCCAAAGAATGATGGACAAAATTTGCTGATGCTGCTGAAGCCACATGGATTTCCGATACGGCAGCAGCGCCATCAATACATTAGAGCCATCAAGCGGTGGAATCGGGATCAGGTTAAAGATCGCGAGCGAAATATTGATGGAGATGAAGAAGTAGAGAAAATAATACACGCCATACAGAATTGTACTGTCCTGATTGGTGTAATAAAACGGAAAGAACCCCTGCAATAGGATCATGCCAACCAGTGCCGCGAGCAGATTCGAGCACGGGCCTGCGAGGGATGTCCAGATGATGCCGCGCCGTGGGTTGTTCATACGCGATGGGTTGATCGGCACGGGCTTTGCCCACCCAAAGCCCGTCAGCAAGAGCAGTACCGACCCGAACGGATCCATGTGGATAATCGGATTGAGTGTCAGCCGCCCTGACGCCTCCGCCGTATCATCGCCGTACCTTCGCGCAACCCAGCCGTGCGCAAATTCGTGTAGCGGCAGGATCAAAAGAATAATCACAATCCGTGCGATAATCACATATCCGTTCAGATTAAAAATACGACTGAGAATGCCCATACGATACTCCTTTACGAAAGCCCATGTTCTGCTGCGGCTTCCATTACCGCCGAAGCAAGTTTGCCGTCATGCGAAGCAGCGCGGCAGAAAGCCTACTCGCTTTGCAATGCTATCTTTTTATTATACAAGATCGCAGCAGAAATTTCAAGCCCAAATTTACGGATCGTCTGTTTTTTTACGATTTCCGTTTCAAAGCGAAAAAATGAGAGAATTCGTTTTGCGTGGTGCGAAATAAAACAAAATAATTCCAGAAAATCATGCAAGATAATCGCATAAATTGCTTTCTTTTTTTAGTTTTTTGCGTGCAAAAAAAAATATTGAAAAGTTATCAGGAAAACAGCTTGCATTTTTTTGCCAAATCTGATAAAATAAATCTGTTCGTTTGCAGATGATCCAAGCGGATCGTCTGGCATTGAGGTTTCATATAGGAGGTGCAGTAGAATGGCAAAATGTGAAATTTGCGGAAAGGGTGTCAGCTTCGGCATCAAGGTTTCTCATTCACACAGACGTTCTAACAGAACATGGAAGCCGAACGTAAAGCGCGTAAAAGCAATCATAAAGGGTACGCCTTGTCATCTTTACGTATGCTCCAGATGTTTGCGCTCCGGCAAAGTAGAACGTGCATAAGATGGATGGTGCAGCATCACTTCCAGTCGGCTGTGTGTTTATATGACGGACTGAATACGTGAAGAAATCACCAGATGAAGCCTGAACCGACCCCAAAAAGTTAGACAAAATTAGAAACCGAATTTTATGCAAAGCG
>JAJQAB010000077.1 GCA_021203985.1 Ruminococcus sp.
ATGAGAGCGCGTTTTTCTTCTTCTTTTTATATCAGTTCTATTGTAGCATAACATTCCTTTTCTTGTCGAAAAGAACGCCAAAAGCGGCACTTCCTGCGCACAAAAAGCACGCGTTTCCGCGTGCTGTTCCATCATTCGAGCATCACATCGAGCAGCATCATCAGCGCGAACCCAGAGACGATACCCATTGTGGCGATATAGGGCTGTGTCGGCGCGTTCCTCCGGCACTCTGGGATTAACTCATGTACGGACACGAGAATCATCGCACCGGCGGCAAACGTCAGCGCATACGGCAAAATCGTCACCATACGCATCACCAGATGCACGCCGATCACGCCGGCAATTGGTTCAACCATACCGGAAGCCTGCCCGATCAAAAAGCTCTTTGCGCGCGAGCAGCCCTCCCGCCGCAGCGGCAGCGACACCGCAGCGCCCTCCGGAAAGTTTTGCAGTCCGATGCCAACTGCAATTGTAACCGCGCCCATCATCGTCTCTGCTGACGCCGTGCCATCCTGCAGCGAACCAAACGCCACACCCACGGCAAGTCCCTCCGGAATATTGTGCAGCGTAATCGACCAGCATCACGATCCGGTTGAGGCGATCGTTCGGGCTTCCGTGTGTACTCTCCGCCCGTTTTTGCATATGCGTCACGGTTTTATCCGATGCCCACAGAAACAGCGCACAGCATAAAAAGCCGATCGTTGCCACTAGATACGCCGGCGTCTGCAGCGTTTCCTTTGCGCGTTCAATTGCCGGCTGAAGCAGCGACCAAAAGCTTGCGGCGATCATCACCCCTGCCGCGAAGCCCAGCATCAGATTCAGGAATTTCGGCTTTGGATTTCGAAAAAAAGACGACAGTCGCAGCGCCAAACGCCATAATAAGCCACGTCCCCATCGTGGCAATCCATGCCAGTAACACCATATTGCTCATGCAGCAACCTCCTTCGAATTATCCATTCTGCTATAGAGTATGCAATACAAAAGCAATCGGTTCCTCGCAGTGATAGAAGTGCCCGGCTATCGCGAGGTAACTTCAGCTTGACGATCGGGTTTTCTAGTGCAAAGGCGAATGACAAGAAAGTAGAGCAAGATCATGACAAGTGCGCTTCCGGCATTCAAGAGGGATTCCGAAAGGGAAAAATGCCGCCCCGCAATCGGGATCTTCTGCATCTCATCCAGAAACGCCACCGCCGTACAACACACGATCGCCGGAATCATCCGTTTCCAAATCGCAAAGCGTTCCAGCAGCAAATCCCACAGCAGCGCCGACATGCCGCCATACACCAGATACAGCGCGACATGCGCCATCTTCCGCAGCGTCAGATGCACATGCTTCAGCTGTTCCGCCGTAGGCTCTTCATACAGCCAGGCGCAGACCTTCCGCGCTAGCGGCAGACTGTCCTGCAAGGTTTTCGCTCCGTCCGCCATGGACAGCCGCCTCATCAAAAGCAGCCACGCAGCGATGGCTACCATCAGAATGACGACCGCTATTTTCTTTTTCCGCATTTCAGCTTCACCTCACCGCCCATCAAAAAATGTTAGTCCATTCAGGCATTACCTGTGTCGCTCTTCGCACACAACGCAAGCAGTTCCTGCGGCGAAAACGTATACACCTTTTTGCAAAAATGACAGCAGACCTCCGCGGGCTTTTCCTCTTCTGCAAGCTTTTTCAATTCCGTACTTCCGAGCGCAGTCAAGACATGTTCGGTGCGTGCGCGGCTGCAATCACAGCGATACGCAATCTCTGCCTCGTCCAACAAATTCGGCTCTAGCCCATCCAGAAGGCGCAGCGCAATCTGTTCCATCGTCATGCCGTTTTTCATCATAGTGGTCATCGGCGGCAAGTCCTTCAGATTCCGTTCGATCGTATCATTGCAAGCATCTGTGGCAAACGGCAGCACCTGAATCAAAAAGCCGCCTGCCGCCTGTACCGTTAAATCAGGATTCACCAGTACGCCCAGTCCACAGACTGTTGGCGTCTGTTCGCTTGTCGCATAATACTGCGTCACGTCATCTGCAATTTCACCGGAAACCAGCGGCACAACGCCCACATACGGTTCTTTCAGCCCCAGATCCTTTACCACAGAAAGCATGCCGTCCGTTCCGACCGCGCCGCTGACATCGAGCTTTCCCTTCGCGTTCAGCGGCAATTCCACCACCGGCTGTTCCACGTCCGCCTTCACATTGCCGTGACTATCCGCAACCGCCGTCAGCGTTCCTGCCGGACCGCCGCCCTTGACCCGAAGCGTCACGCTGTCGTCCGCGCCCTTCAAGCCATATCCCATCATACTCGCCGCAATCGACAATCTGCCCAGGGCTGCTGTCACAACCGCAGAAGTCTGATGGATTCGCTCGATTTCTGAGACAAGGTCTGTTGCATCCACCGCGCACGCAACCACCGATGCGTCCTTTGCAATCGTTCGTTTTAAAACACCCACGTCTATCCTTCCTTTCTCGCCACAACGACCATACGCTGGCTATCCGTGCGAAGCGGCTCTGTCGTATCCGCGTGATAAATTCCCAGCACGCAAAATCCCACAGCTTCCAGCACTGCCTGAACCTTTTCCGGCGCATACGCGCGTTCCGTCAAAAACTCCTCCTGCCGCCGATAACGTCCATCCTCGCACCGCTGAAATAATTCCAGCGTCAGATCGACTGTACATCCATCCTCGCGCAGTGCGTTTTCCCAGACGCAGTAGACATCGTCTGTCTCATAAACATACACCTGATTGCCCAGCAGCACGCGATGCTTATACAGCGTATTCATATCAAAGAGGAAAAGCCCACCCGACTCTGTTGCAGCCGCAACGCGTGCAAAGACTTGCTGCACGGCTGCAAAGTCCGGCAGGTGGTTTAGGCTGTCGAGTGTGCAGAGTGTGAGATCGACCGTGCCGCACAGCGAAAGCTCACGCATGTCCTGTTGTACATATTGAATCGGCAAGCCGTTTTCCATTTTTTTATCCATTGCCCGACTGAGCATGCCGCAGGAATAGTCGACACCAATCACATCATAGCCGCGCTTTGCCATTTCCTCCGCCATCGTCCCCGTGCCGCAGGCTAAATCCAGCAGCACGCGTCCCGGCGAACGCAGATGCGTTTGCATGAGCCGATCGAAGTAATCCGCACGCGCCGCGTAATCCACGTTGCCTGTCAGCGCATCATAATAAAACGAAAACATCTCATAGCCCGTCTGATCCATGAAAGCCCCTCCACTCAAAGCAGGGGATCACAGCACAATGCCATGCTCCCCTGCTTTTTCCAATATCCGTCAGTTTCCGTAAGCAGTACCGTGCAAGTACCGCAAATTTCGTCTTATTTCTTCTTCCGATTCAGATTGCGGCGCTGCGTGCCAAAGCTGCCGTCTCCTGCACCAGCGTTCGGCGCATCCGGTTTCGAAACCTGTTCACGCTGCGGCGCCTGATTCTTCTGTAGCTTCACAGTCAGCAGCATGCGCACCGTATCCTCGCGAATCGATTCGACCATGGCATCGAACATCTCAAAGCCCTCATAGCGGTATTCGACAACCGGGTTCTGCTGTCCGTATGCACGCAAGCCAATTCCCTTTTTCAGTTCGTTCATATCATCGATATGTGCCATCCACTTGGTATCAACAATTTTCAGCAATACCACGCGTTCCAACTCGCGCATAATTTCCGAGCCGTATTCTTGTTCCTTTTCCTCATACAGTTCCATCGCGCGCTCGGTCAGTGCCGTTGCAACATCGTCTGTCGTCAGCGCCATCAGGTCGGCTTCATCATATTCGAGGTCGCCCTCTTCGGTAATCCAGCCCAGGAAGTGATCGCGCAGACCGATCAGATTCCACTGGTTGTGGTCGGTTTCTTCCTCACTGATATACTGCTTCACCGTGCTCGCGATCAAATCCCCAATCATGCTCTTGATGCTGTCCTGAATGTCCTCTCCATCGAGTACCTGTGCACGCTGCTTATAGATAATCTCACGCTGTGTATTCATGACATCGTCATAATTCAGGACATTCTTTCGGATGTTGAAGTTTCTGCCCTCTACCTTGTGCTGAGACGACTCAATAATTCTCGTCAGCGCCTTGCTTTCGATTGGCGTATCCTCATCCACATTCAGCGTCCGCATCATATTTTCCAGGCGATCCCCTGCGAAAATACGCATCAGGTCGTCCTCCACTGAGAGGAAGAAACGGCTTTCGCCCTCATCGCCCTGACGGCCGGAACGTCCGCGCAGCTGGTTGTCGATACGGCGCGATTCGTGGCGCTCTGTACCGAGAATATACAGTCCGCCGGCTTCCTTTACCGTAACCGCCTTCTCCTTGACCTCTTCACTGAACTTCTTGTAAAGCTCCTGATAGACGCCTCTTGCATCGAGAACCTCCAGATCTTCCGTATCGGCAAAGCCAATTGCTTCTGTAATAATTTCCTCCGGATAGTCGCGCTTGCGCATTTCCGCCTTCGCCAGAAATTCCGCATTACCGCCAAGCATAATATCCGTACCACGGCCCGCCATATTCGTGGCAATTGTCACCGCACCGAGTTTACCTGCCTGCGCGACAATTTCCGCTTCCTTTGCGTGATATTTCGCGTTCAGTACTTCGTGCCGAATACCCTTGCGCTTGAGCATTTCCGAAAGCAGCTCCGACTTTTCGATCGAAATCGTACCGACCAGCACAGGCTGTCCTTTTTCGTGGCATTCTGCGATTTGTTCAATAATCGCCCGATACTTGCCTTTTTCCGTCCGATAGATCAAATCAGTATGATCGACACGCTTTACCGGACGATTTGTTGGCACAGCGATGACATCGAGTTTATAGATTTCACGGAATTCGTCCTCTTCCGTCATTGCCGTACCGGTCATACCGGACAGCTTCTGATACAGACGGAAATAATTCTGGAAAGTGATGGTTGCAAGCGTTTTCGATTCCTGCGCGACCTTGACGTTTTCCTTCGCCTCAATCGCCTGATGCAGTCCGTCATTAAAGCGGCGTCCGAGCATCTTACGGCCGGTGAACTCGTCAATGATGACAACCTCGCCGTCATCGACAATATAGTCGATGTCCTTGCGCATGACGCCGTTTGCCTTCAGCGCCTGATTGATGTGGTGGAGGAGTGTCATGTTGTCCGAATCCATCAGGTTTTCGACCGCGAAATATTCCTCCGCCTTTTTCACACCGCGCCGTGTGATTGTCGCCGTCTTTACCTTTTCATCGATAATATAGTCCGCATTTTCGTTGATCTCTTCCTGATCCTGCTTGTCGTCCATTTCGACAACAGTCGCCGGCGTCAGCGTTTTTGCGAACTTATCTACCACGCCGTACAGCGCCGTGGACTTGTCGCCCTTTCCGGAGATAATCAGTGGCGTTCGCGCCTCATCGATCAAAATCGAGTCGACCTCATCGACAATTGCAAAATTATGTTCTCGCTGTACCTTGTCCTTCTTATAAATGACCATATTGTCACGCAAATAGTCAAAGCCCAGCTCGTTATTCGTGCCGTAGGTGACATCGCACTGATACGCCGCGCGGCGCTGGCCGTTCGTCAGACCGTGCAGAATACAGCCAACCGTCAGACCCAGGAAACGCAATACCTTCCCCATTTCATCGGACTGCGTCTTTGCCAGATAGTCGTTTACCGTGACAATATGTACGCCTTTTCCGGGCAGCGCATTCAGATACGCCGCAACGCAGGCAACTAAGGTTTTACCTTCACCGGTTTTCATCTCGGCAATTCTGCCCTGATGCAAAACGATTGCGCCGATAATCTGCACCGGGAACGGTCGCTTTCCTAAGACACGATCCGCCGCTTCGCGAACGGTTGCGAGTGCCTCCGCCTCAATCGATTCCAGCGATTCGCCGTCCTCGAGACGTTCCCGGAATTCGACCGTCTTTTCTTTTAAGTCAGCATCCGAAAGTGCGCGATATTCCTCTTCCAGATCCAAAACTTTCTTCTTCAACGGCTCAATACGCGCCAGCTCCCGCGAGCTGTAGGAGCCGAACACCTTATTCAAAATGCCCATGAACTTACCGCCTTTATTCAAATGATACAGTAACAGTATAACACGATTGCCGCCGTTTGTCAATAGCGATTCAAATATTCTCACGGAAATCAATGTTATGCTACAATAGAACTGATACAATAAGAAGAAGAAAAACGCGCTCTCAT
>JAJQAB010000054.1 GCA_021203985.1 Ruminococcus sp.
AAGCACTCTTTCGTTGCCTTCGGCTCCTCCATCGTGCCTGATTCCATTCTAACTCGTTTAACATCTTGCTTTTTCGAGCGCGTGTAACAGATCATTGACAACTCTACAGAAAAAGTAGGACTTTTTTCGGAAACCACTTGATTTTATTTTCGTTTGGTGGTATAATAAAATTAATTATGCAGCAAAAGACCGGATTCCTTCCGGTCTTTCATTTATGTAAGGCAACACCGGACAAAGCCGCAGACGGTCTGCGCACGGTGTTGCCCCCAGGGACGACAAGGAGCGGAATGCGATGAAAATGAAAAAATTCGGCGGCACAGAACGCAAGGTTTACGATCTGGTAAAGCCGATTGCAGAGGATCTGGGCTATTCGATCTGGGACGTCAGCTTTGAAAAGGAAGGCGCTTACTGGTACTTGCGCGTGTTCGCGGATCACCCGGACGGCATGACCATTGAGGACTGCGAAAAGCTGACACGGCCAGTGAACGCGGCGGTGGATGCGGCGGACCCGATTACACAGGCGTATATCCTGGAGGTCGGCTCTGCGGGGCTGGAACGCGAATTGAATCAGCCGAAGCATTTTGAGGAAACGATCGGAATGACGGTGCGCGCGCGCGCAATTCGTCCGATTCAGGGCGTTCGGGAGTGGATTGGGACGCTTACGGCATGGGATGGCACGCAGATTACGCTGGAGACAGCGGACGCAGACGCCTCCGTAACGCTTGTGCTTGCAGAGCTGTCCTTTGTGAAGCACTATGTAAGTACAGATTTTTAAGATGGACTTTCTGCGGCTGGAACAGAACCGAAGGAATCATGGGAGGTTGGAACATATGGACAATAGTTTTTTTGACGAGCTTTCCGCACTGGGAAGCGAAGCGGACGTAGATACCGCGCTGTTGGTGGAAAAAGTAAAGTCCGCGATGATGAAAGCGGCGAAGAAGGCGTATCCGGACAGCGAGGAGAATATCCGCGTGGAAATCGATCCGGAACAGAAGATTTTTGAAATGTATCTGAAACAGACGATCGTGGACGATGAGTCGCTGGATGAAAACGAAATCAACATCGAGGACGCGCGCCGGATTGATTCGCTGGCAGAGGTTGGCGGCACGGTGGAAAAGCGCCTGGATATTGCAAAGTTCGGCAGAGCGGCGGCACAGTCCGCAAAGCAGTCGATCAAGGGCGATTTGCGCGACATTAACCGCGAACGCATCTTAAACGAGTTCGAACACCTGGAAAACGACTGCATTACCTGTCAGGTGTCGCAGGTAGAACCGGGCGGCACGGTGACAATGCTGTACCATAAGACGGAACTTTACTTGTTCCGCAATGAACAGATCCCCGGCGAAACGCTGCGCGAGGGACAGATGGTGAAGGTGTATATCACAACGATTGCCAACAAGCAGAAAAAGCCGATCATCAAAATTTCTCGCGTGCGCAAGGAACTGGTCAAGCGCCTGTTTGAGCTGGAGATTCCGGAAATTTATGACGGCACGGTGGAAATCAAAGCGGTTTCCCGAGAGGCAGGTTCGCGTACGAAGGTCGCTGTCTGGTCGAAAGACCCGAACGTGGACGCAATCGGCGCGTGCATCGGACCGAAGCACAGCCGAATTTCTGCGATTGTGTCAGAACTAAACGGTGAGAAAATCGACATCATCCTCTACAGCGAGAAAACGGAGGAATTCATTGCGCGCGCACTCGCCCCGGCAACGGTTCTGGGCGTGAAGATTCTCAGTGAAGAGGAACACACCTGTACGATTACCGTGCCGAATCATCAGCTTTCGCTGGCAATTGGCAACAAGGGACAGAATGCAAAGCTTGCGGCAAAGTTGACCGGCTATAAAATCGACATCAAGCCGGAATTTGAAGTACAGCATCCGGAATGGAAGTCGACAGAGCCGGAAAAGAAAAATGAACCGGAAGAGAATCTAAAATCGGAACAGCCGGAACAGGAATCAGAAGTAGCGGAGGAACATGGTAATGGCAGTGAAGAGTAAGAAGATCTCGATGCGCCTTTGCATCGGATGCGGCGAGATGAAGCCGAAAAAGGAATTGATTCGCGTATTGAAGGACGCGCAGGGCGTTATTCAATTGGACTTTACGGGAAAGAAATCAGGTCGCGGTGCATATTTATGCAAGAATGTGGATTGCTTTTTCGCGGCAAAGAAGGGACATCGTATGGAACGTTCTTTCGGCTGCCGCGTTTCAGAAGCGGTATATAAGGAGATGGAATATGCGCTACAAACAGAGCTTGCAGGGAATTCTGACCATTTGTCGTAAAGCGGGCAGATTTTCAATGGGACTTGAGCCGGCAAAGGACGCGGTCTACGGCGGCAGGGCATCGGGACTTTTGGTGTGTACCGATGCATCCGCGCGCTCGAAAAAGGAAGCGGCATACTTCGCTGGTCAGGCGGAAATTCCCTGTCTGGAGATTCCGTTTACGAAACTGGAGATGGGACAGTGTGTCGGCATGGCGGCAGGCGTGCTGGCGGTCTGTGACGATGGCTTTTTTGGACGGATCGCGGCGCTGATGCAGCAGCCCGAAGCTGAAAAGCCACCGCCCTGATCTCGTGCATAATCCCACGGTAATTTAAGGATCTTTCTATACCAAAAAGATCCATCATAGATCCGCAGTGTTTTAGAATCTGCGAAAAACGCATTTGTTCATCGGATTTGGCTTTACGGCGGTGTGTCAGATGTAGATCGCAGTGAACCATTGCCGCAGAGTAGGTCTTGGCTTTGTACACAGAAGTGCCTTCGGAAACGAGGGCAGGAGAGCCATAGTAAGGAGGAATTCGCCTATGACGAAGAAATTGAAACTGAGTGATGTCGCAAGGGATCTGCTAATCCCAACACAGGAGCTGATCACTTTTTATGAGAAGCGTGACGAAAACGGTGTGAAGAAAAAGGGCGTCACGGGATTGACCACAGAGGAAATCAATCTTGCGCTGGAATATTATTCGCAAAAGGCACAGGTGGAAAGCTTTGACAGCTATTTCGCGTCAAAGGAGTGGCCACAGTCGGAAAAGAAACAGGAATCGGAGAAAAGACAGCAGCAGGAGAAGAAGTCACAGCCAGAGAAAAAGCAGCAGTCGGAGAAGAAGTCGCAATCTGAGAGAAAGCAGCAATCCGAGAAAAAGCAGCAGCCGGAGAGAAAACCGCAGCAGGAGAAAAAGCCGCAGGCGGAACAGCCGCGTCAGAGCGCACCGGCGAAAAAGTCTGAACAGCCGCGAAGACAGAAGCCGCAAAAGCAAGTGGCAAAGGCGCAGAAGCACGGCGAGCGTCTGCATGTGGAGATGGAAATTACATCGGCGGACAGTATTTCAACCGAAAAGCGGCGCACAGTCGACACGCGCGGCTCGTATGTGGATCTCGACAAGTACAACCAGCGCTATGAACAGATCGCACCGGCAGGAAAGTACAGCAAGGACAATTACTCTACGAAAAAGCAGAAGATCAATCAGAAATCCGTACAGCGCAGCAAGCAGAAATATTCCAGAAGGTGTGAGAGCGAACAGGATAAGTTGCGCCGCTTAGAGCTGGAACGTGCACGCAAGCAGCAGCTGCGCGTTCACATCCCTGATCAGATCACGGTGGGCGAGCTGGCGGCACGCTTGAAGGTCACGGCGACAGAAGTCATCAAGAAGCTGATGATGCTGGGCGTTATGGCGACCATTAATGAGGAAATCGATTTTGATACGGCATCGCTGGTGGCGAAAGAAATCGGCGCGAAGGTTGAGCACGAAGTCATCATGACGATCGAAGAACGGCTGATCAATGAGGACGACGAGACGGAGGATACGCAGGAGCGCTGCCCGGTAGTTGTCGTTATGGGTCACGTTGACCACGGCAAGACGTCGATTCTCGACCGGATTCGCCACGCACATGTCACCGCAGGAGAAGCTGGCGGTATTACACAGCACATCGGCGCATATCAGGTGCAATATGACGGCAAGGACATCACGTTTTTGGATACGCCGGGACACGAAGCGTTTACGGCAATGCGCGCACGTGGTGCGAATATCACGGATATTGCGATCCTGGTCGTTGCGGCGGACGATGGCATTATGCCGCAGACGATCGAGTCCATCAACCACGCAAAGGCGGCAGGAATTTCTGTAATTGTGGCAATCAACAAGATGGATAAAGAGGGCGCAAATCCGGAGCGCGTGAAGGAAGAACTGACAAAATATGGCATGGTCTGCGAAGAATGGGGCGGCGATGTCATTTGCGTGCCGGTGTCTGCAAAGACCGGCGAGGGCATTGATGAGCTGCTGGAAAATATTCTGCTTGTTGCGGAAACCAGTGAACTGAAGGCAAATCCGGATTGCCGTGCAAAAGGCACGGTTGTGGAAGCACGTCTCGACAAGGGTCGTGGTCCGATTGCAACGCTGCTCGTACAAAACGGCACGCTATATACGGGCGATGTTATTCTGGCAGGAATGGCTGTGGGCAGAGTGCGTATGATGACGAACGACAAAGGTCAGCCGGTACAGTCCGCAGGGCCGTCTGTTCCGGTGGAGATCACGGGTCTTGCCGAAGTGCCTGAAGCAGGCGATACGTTCAACGCCGTAGAGGACGAACGCCTGGCAAGAACGCTTGTGGAACAGCGCAAGCACGAAGCAAAACAGGCGAAGTTCAACGAGTATCAGAAGGTGACGCTGGATAATTTGTTCAGCCAGATCGAACAGGGCGAGATGAAGGAACTCTCCTTGATCGTCAAGGCAGATGTACAAGGCTCGGTAGAAGCCGTAACGCAGTCGCTCGAAAATCTCTCGAATGACGAAGTACGCGTGCGCATAATCCACGGCGGCGTGGGCGGTATCAAGGAAAGCGATGTCATGCTCGCAAGCGCATCGAATGCGATTATCATCGGCTTTAACGTACGGCCGGATCAGACCGCAGAGGAAATCGCGGCGCGCGACAAGGTCAAAATGCGAACGTATCGCGTGATTTATGATGCGATCGAGGAAATCGAAATGGCAACGAAGGGCATGCTTGCCCCGAAATACCGCGAGGTTGTCATGGGACGCGTTGAGGTGCGTCAGGTCTATAAAATTTCCAGTGTCGGCGCAGTTGCCGGGGCGTATGTCTTAAACGGCAAGGTGACGCGTCAGTGCGAAATCCACGTGGTTCGGGACGGCATTGTCATCGCGAAGGATAAGATGTCGAGCCTGAAGCACTTTAAGGACGATGTAAAGGAAGTTGCCGAAAGCTATGAGTGCGGTATTACACTGGAGAAGTTCTGCGACTTTAAGGAAGGCGACATCTTCGAAGCGTTTCTCATGGAGGAATACCGAGACTAAAGGCGACACCTAAAATGCACTGCGCGGCGCTGCCGGAAAAGGGGAATGGAATATATGGCAAATTTTAAAACGAACCGAACCGAAGAGGATATTCTGCGTGAAATGACGGCAATTTTGCGGGAGCTAAAAGATCCGCGGATTGATCCGATGCTGACGATCGTCCGCGCAGAGCTTTCACGGGATCTGTCGGATTGTAAGATTTATGTTTCCAGCTTGTCCGGTCAGGCTGCGGCGAAGCAGTCCTGTCAGGGACTCGACAGCGCGTCCGGCTTTATTCGCCGGGAACTGCTGCATCGTCTGAAAATTCGCAAGTGTCCGGCGCTGCGCTTTATCGCGGACGATTCAATCGCACACAGCGCGGAAATCAACCGGAAGCTCAAACAAATACAATCGACAGAAGCATCGCAGGGAAATGGGGATTCTGATACAAAAGAGGGGGGTGAGGCTTGTGAAGCAATTGACGATGGAAGAAACGGCGCAGTGGCTGATGCAGTGTGAGGATGCGTATATTCTCATCCACCAAAGCCCAGACGGCGACTGTGTGGGCGCGGGCTATGCGCTTGCGGAAATGCTTTGCCAGATGGGGAAGCGTGCCAGCGTGCATTGCAACGATCCGATTCCGAATCGCTATCAGTTTATGCTGCCAGAGCAGCAGACACAGACGGAATTTGCGCCGCAGTGCATCATTACGGTCGATGTCGCAGATCCAAAACTTTTGGGTAAGCTCGAAGGAACGCTCGGGAAAGCCGTGGATCTCTGCATTGACCACCATAACTCAAATGTGGAATATGCGGCAAACTGCTATCTAGACGGCGGCGCATCGGCAACGTGTGAGATTTTATATGCGCTCGCAAAGCTGCTGCCGGTGACGATCACGCGGCATATAGCGGAGTGCTTGTATACGGGAATTGCAACGGATACGGGCTGCTTTCAGTATGACAATGTCAGTGCACTGACGCATCACACGGCGGCGGCGCTGATGGAATGCTACCCGGAAGGACGCTACTGCTGGATCAATCGAAAAATGTTCGCCGTAAAGAGCTTTGGCAGACTGAAGCTCGAACAGCTGCTGATCGATCACCTGGAAAGCTATTTGGATGGGAAATGCATCCTGATTTGCATCACGCAGGCATTTCTGCAGCAATTCGAAGTGGACGAAGCGGAACTCGAGGGCATTGCCGGATTTCCGCTGCAGGTGGAAGGCGTGGAGATTGGCATTACGATGAAGGAAAAAGAACCGGGGAAATTCCTGATTTCGATGCGCTCCGCCGATCAGGTTGACGTTTCGGCAATCTGCCGGACGCTTGGCGGCGGCGGCCATTTGAAGGCATCGGGCTGTTTTCTGACAGGGACGGCGGATAAGGTGCGGAAAATGCTGCTGGATGCGGCTGCGAAAGGACTGGAAGCGTACCGATGAAACAGGAACAGCTGCAGGGCGTACTGTGTATCAACAAGCCGCCGGAATTCACGTCCTTCGATGTGATCGGTAAACTGCGCGGCATCTTGCGGATGCGGCGTCTTGGACATACTGGGACGCTGGACCCGATGGCAATCGGCGTGCTGCCAGTGCTCGTGGGCGCGGCAACGAAGGCGTGTGACATCCTGCCGAATCAGACGAAGCGCTATCGTGCATCGGTGCGCTTTGGGATCGAGACGGATACCGAGGACATCTGGGGCACAAAGACGGCGGAATATCCGCAGATGCATGTGACACGACGGCAGCTCGAGCACGTACTGCCGCAATTTGTGGGCACGATCGAGCAGCTGCCGCCCATGTACTCGGCGGTTTCGGTCAACGGAACGCGTCTCTATGAGCTGGCGCGAAAGGGCATCACGGTAAACCGTCCGCGGCGCACGGTGGAAATTTATGATATTGCGCTGGAGTCGTGGGACGAACATGCGCAGACGGCGGTGCTTTCCATTTTCTGTGGAAAGGGAACGTATATCCGCACACTCCTCGCCGACCTCGGCAGGGCGCTTGGCGGCGGTGCGGTAATGACGGCACTCTGCCGCACACAGGCAGGGGATTTCACACTGGAACAGTGCGTGACGCTTGAAGAGGTCCAGGCGCTTTGCGAAAGCGGTACGCTGGAAGCGCATTTGATTTCGACCGAGCGGCTGTTCGCGGCACTGCCGGCACTGTACCTGGACGAAAGGCTGTCCGGGCTGTACCGCAACGGCGTCAAGTTTTCTTTGGAACAACTCTCCGGTATTTTGCCAGATCAGCAGACGTATCGCGTCTATGACGCTGCAGGGATGTTTCTCGGGACGGCAAACGTCAATCGGGAGGAACGGCTGCTGCGCGTGGGCAAAAATTTTCGATAGAAAGGAGGAAACTGGATCGTGTTGGAGCTGCACAGAAATCAGACGCTGTCTGCACAAAAGGGCGCGGTGGCGCTTGGCTTTTTTGACGGCGTACATCAAGGGCATCGCGCGGTACTGCACGCGGCATCGGACTGCGCGAGGACGCAGGGACTTCTGGCGTGTGCGTTTACGTTCGCGGCACAGTCTGTCCCGACAAAACGCGATGTGGCGCTGGAATATTTATACACCGATGCACAAAAGATGGCACTTTTTGCGGCGTGTGGAATTCAGGCGGCGTACTGCTCGGACTTTGCCGCACTCTGCGCACTCGACGGCGAGACGTTCTGCCGGCAGATTCTCGTGGAGATGTTTCGGGCGCGGGAGGTTTTTTGCGGCAGCGATTTTCGCTTTGGTGTCGGTGTTGCGTGGGATTTCGCGGCGCTGCGCGGATTCGGGGAGCAGATGGGCTTTGGCGTACACGAGGTCGCACCGGTACGCTTTGACGGCACAATTATTTCTTCTACGGCGATTCGCGCTGCAATGAAACATGGAAATCCAGAGCTTGCACAATCGCTCTTAGGCGCGCCTTATCAAATCAGTGGCAGTGTCGGGCACGGTGCGGCGCTTGGCAGAACGCGTGCAGTGCCCACGATTAACTTGTCCTTCGCGAAGGGACAGCTCGTGCCGCGGTACGGCGTTTATGTGTCGTGCACGCACACACCGCAGGGCATGCTGAATTCGCTGACGAATGTCGGTGTGAAGCCAACGGTCAGCGATGCGGAGCAGGTTGTGGCGGAAACGTTTTTGCTGGATTTTTCCGGCGATTTATACGGTGCTGCGTGCCGCGTGGAGCTGCTGCACTTTTTGCGGGATGAGCGGCGATTCCAAAACCTGGACGCGCTGTATCAGCAGATTGCACAGGATCAGGCGGACTGCCGGGCGTGGCTGGCGGAGCACGCGGACGGATGGAAATAGTAAGGCAACACCGCACAAGACCCAGCATTAGATGCGCCAGCAGATTTTTCTTTAGATTATTAAGTGACGATGAAGCAAACCCCAAGTATTGCAAGGAGGAACTTGATAAGATAAAGGAAAAGAAGTCAGCAGATGGCATGCAAAGCCGCAGGCGGCCTCGTGTAGCGGTGTTGCCGTAAGAAAGGAAGTTTTTACGGATATGGAAAAGCGAGTGAGAACCAGATTTGCGCCGAGTCCGACCGGATATATGCATATCGGCAATCTTCGGACGGCGTTGTACGCGTATTTGATCGCCAAGAAGTATGACGGCGATTTCATTTTGCGCATTGAGGATACCGACCAGGAACGCTATGTCGAGGGCGCGGTCGATGTGATCTATGACACGCTGCGTGTGGCAGGTCTCAAGTGGGACGAAGGTCCGGACATTGGCGGTCCGGTGGGACCCTATGTGCAGTCAGAGCGGATGGGGATGTTCCAGTCTTATGCGGAGGAGCTGGTGAAAAGAGGCCACGCGTATTACTGTTTCTGCGATAAGGAGCGGCTCGATGAAGTGCGTAAGATTCAGGAGGCATCCCGAATTGCGCCGATGTATGACCGCCACTGCCGCGATTTGTCGCCGGAGGAAATCCAGGAAAAGCTGGACGCCGGCATTCCGTACGTCATTCGTCAGAAGATGCCGCTGGACGGAACAACAACCTTCCACGATGAGATCTACGGGGATATTACAGTGGAAAATAATACGCTCGATGATCAGATTCTCATCAAGACAGACGGCATGCCGACCTATAACTTCGCGAACGTGGTAGATGATCACCTGATGGGGATCACGCATGTTGTGCGCGGCAATGAGTACCTCTCTTCTACGCCGAAGTACAATCTGCTGTATGAAGCATTCGGCTGGGATCTGCCGACCTATGTGCACTGCACACCGATCATGAAGGATCAGACGCACAAGCTCTCTAAGCGCAACGGCGATGCGTCCTTCCAAGATCTGATGGAAAAGGGCTATCTGCCGGAGGCAGTGGTGAATTTCATCGCACTGCTCGGCTGGGCGCCGACCGGTGAACAGGAAATTTTCTCGGTAGACGAACTAAAAGAGGTATTCTCGATCAGCGGCATGAGCAAGTCGCCGGCGATCTTTGACGTGCAGAAGCTCCGCGCGATTAACGCGGACTATGTGCATCGTCTCAGTCCCGAAGCGTTTGTGGAAAAGGCGATGCCGTATCTCCGAAAGGCCGTGACGCGAACCGATATCGACTTCTCGCTTTTGTGCAGCGTCCTCCAGAACCGTACGGAAGTGTTCTCTGATATTCCGGAACAGGTGGACTTTATTGACGCAATGCCGGCATATGATCTGGAGATGTACCGCCATAAGAAGATGAAAACAACGCCGGAAACTGCGCTCGAAGCACTGCGCGAGGCGTTGTCGGTTCTCGAAGCAATCAATCCATGGGACGTGATGCACATTCACGAAGCGCTGTTCGAAAAAATCGCATCGCTCGGTGTGAAGAACGGCTGGATGCTGTGGCCGATCCGGACGGCGATTTCTGGGAAGCAGTTTACCCCGGGCGGCGGCGTAGAGCTTTGCGCGATTTTGGGCAAGGAAGAGACCCTGCGCCGGATTCGTCAGGCAATCGAAGCACTGTCCGCAACCGTGTAAAGCCTGTCGATTTTGATGAAATTGGATAAAACCTGCACAAAATTTGCGCGTTTGCAGCGAATTTGACGCAGGATCGGCAGATCTTTCGTAGGATTATCACGTAGTTATCACAATGTATTGGTAAAATTTATATTGTATTTTTGTGCATCATAGGGATGTGCAAGCAAAAGGAGGCAATCACAAGCATGATTGAAGTCAAACACCTAACCAAATATTATAGGGATAAAGCTGTGGTGAATGATATCAGCTTTACGGTGGAGGACGGCGAAATTCTCGGGCTTTTAGGACCGAATGGCGCCGGGAAATCAACGACCATGAATATGCTGACCGGCTATATCAGCTCCTCTTCCGGACAGGCGCTGCTTAATGGGATCGATATTCTCGAAGATCCGATCAAGGCAAAGGCACAGATTGGCTATTTGCCCGAGCTGCCGCCCCTTTATTTGGATATGACCGTGATGAGCTATCTGAATTTTGTCTACAATCTGAAGAAATGCAAGCTGCCGCGCAAGTCACACCTCAAGGACGTTTGCAGTCTCTGCAAGATCACGGATGTTTCCGGACGGATCATCAAGCACCTGTCGAAGGGTTATCGGCAGCGTGTGGGTTTAGCGCAGGCACTTGTAGGGAATCCGCCGATTTTGATTCTGGACGAACCCACGGTAGGTCTCGACCCGAAGCAGATTCTCGAAATCCGCACCCTGGTGAAAAAGCTGGGGAAAAAGCATACGGTGATTTTGTCGTCACACATTTTGACGGAAATTCAGGCGGTCTGCGATCGTGTCGTAATCATCAATCACGGACAAATCGCCGCGAACGATACCACGGACAATCTGTCGAAGTCGGTTTCGGCATCGAATCGTCTGATCGTGCGGATCGGCGGCGCGAAAAACGAGGTGCTCCAGGCAATTCGCGAAATTGATGGCGTAGAAAAGGTACACGCCGATCTAGAGCGCGAACCGGGGATCTATGAGTTCGAGATCGAATCCGATTCGAATCAGGACGTTCGCCCGGCACTCAATCAGATGGTGCAAAAGCACGGCTGGTCGATCTATAAGATGGATCTCGGCGAGATGACACTCGAGGATGTGTTCCTGAAAATCACCATGGGCGAGGGCGTACATCTTTCTTCTGCGAAAAAGCAGATGGCGTCCGGCAATATACCGGAAAGCGAATCAGCACCGGAAAGCGAACCGGAAAGTGAGCCAGCCCCGCAGCCCGAGGTGGAATCCGCTGCAGCGGATGTGGAAAATGAAGAAGGAGGTGAGGCGTAATGGGCGCGATTTATCGACGTGAAATGGGTGCGTTTTTCTCTTCCAGCATTGCATATGTCTTTCTGGCGGTCTTTTATATAGCTGCCGGTTATTTCTTCTATGCATCTTCGCTTTATGCAGCAACCACGGATATGTCAGGCGTGTTCACAAGCCTGTTTTTGATTGTTGTCATTTTGATTCCGATTTTGACGATGCGCTTGTTTAGCGAGGAGAAAAAGCAAAGAACGGAACAAGGACTTCTAACCGCGCCGGTTTCGATCGGCGGTATGGTGCTGGGAAAATATTTTGCAGCACTGACGATGTACACCATTGGCATTGCCATTCTGCTTGTCTATGCGGTGATCCTGAGCTTTTTTGGCGTTGTGACATGGGGCATCGTGATCGCAAACGTGCTGGCGCTGTTTTTACTGGGCGCGGCGTTCATTGCGGTTACGCTGTTTATCTCATCCCTGACCGAAAACCAGGTCGTTTCGGCGGTGCTTGGCATCATTGCACTTCTGGTGCTGTACATGCTCGATGTCATCGCACAGTACGTGGATAGCCTGCCGGTGATTCCGACTGTGCTGAATGCACTTTCGTTCTATACCCGATATTATGACTTTACGGCGGGTCTGTTTGATCCGGCGAGTGTGTTGTTTTTCATCAGCACGGCAGTAATCTTTAACTTCTTTACTATGCGCGTATTTGAAAAACGGCGCTGGAGCTGAGAGAGGAGGTCGCCAACATGCAGAAAAAGGAAAAAGAAACGAAAAAGAAGAAGTCCACTGTCGGAGAAAACGCAGAGGAGAAAAGGCAGAACAAGCTGAAATTACGGAAGAAGCTGAAATACGGCAGTCTTGCGACTGCGGTGACGGTGATTTTTGTCGTTGTTGTTGTGCTGATTAACGTGATTGTCAGCCAGCTTGGAACGCGCTTTCCGAATTTCGTATTGGATCTGACTAGCGAAAATGTCTACGAAATTAGTGACGAGACGCTGGAGTATATCAAGAATCTGGATCAGGACGTAGAAATTGCCGTCTCTGCGGAGGAGAGCAATTTCGACACCGACAGCTATAACAAGATGATTTCGGAGACGATTTCGCGTTATCAGGGCTATTCCGATCATATTTCGGTTACATACTTCGATACGACCAAAGACCCGGACATCTTAGCGAAGTATCAGGAGCTTTACAGCGGCGATATCAGCTCGAATCAGATTATCGTAACAAGCGGTGACCGCATCAAGGTTTATTCGCTGAGCGATTTGTTTGAAATCGATAAGGATATGTACCAGTACTATTATTATGGCTATGTCGATTATTCGGATATCATCACGGCGTTTAAGGGCGAACAGGTTCTGACCACCGCGATCATGAACGTTACGGATTCGAACCCGAAGTCCGTGGGCGTGATTACCACGACAAACGAGGAATACATCTTCAGTGTGGCAACCCAGGCGAACTACTATGCTGTCAGTGCAATTGAATCGCTGCTCGATGATAACGGTTATGACGTGACGGAAATCGATCTGATCAATGACACCTTCGACACCGGCACGTATGACATTTTGCTGCTGCCCGCGCCTGCAAGCGATCTGACAATGGATTCTGTGCAGAAGCTGAGCGAGTTCCTCTATAATGACGGCAATCTCGGGAAGCAGCTGATTTACATTGCGGATTATACGCAGGGCTCGACACCGAATCTGGACGCTTTCCTGAAGGAATGGAACATCCAGATCGAGAGCAGCTATGTGCAGGATGACAGTTCGAACAGCCAGACGGTATCGATTGTTTCCGGCAGCGGCAGTGTACCGGTTGTCAGTGTGACGACAGAAGAGGACTACACCGGTAACCTCGCAAACACCAGCCTGCCGATCGTTGCGCCGTTAGCACGCCCGATTACCGAGCTTACGGCAAATAACGGAAGAACGGTGACCAACCTCTTGACGACATCCGATTCCTCCTACTGCCGTCCGCTGACACTCAGCGATTCGGATTCCGATTCCGACAGCGCTGCTGATGCAGACACCGAGGACGCAACGGAGGCTTCTGAAGAAGCAACAGAGAAAGAGATGACAACCACAACTGAATTCGATGTGGATTCTGCGGAGCGCGGCTCGAATGCTGTCATGGTAATCTGCGGCGATCAGCAGTCCACGGGCAGCGACTTGATTGAGAGCGATGTGATTGTTCTCGGATCGATGTCACTTTTGGACTACTATTTGGTGCAGGACAGCTCGTATAACAACGCGGAATATTTCATCGGACTGCTCAATTCTGTCTGCGGCAAGGAAGATAACATTGTCATCGCGACAAAGGATCTGAGTCAGAACTCGATCTCGACTTCGGATACACAGCTGAAGGTCATTCGTACCGTGGTTGTATTCGTGATTCCGTTGGCAGTCGTTGCGATTGGTATTGTGGTCGCAGTACGCAGACGGTATCGTTAAATGCGGAAAGGATGGAAGCTACATGCATAAAAAAACGTTGGGAATCATAGGTGGTTTGGTGCTGATTGTGGCATTGGGCAGCGCTGCGTTTCTGCTGCTGTCTACGGACACAGAGGAGGAAACCTCGGACGCGTTCTCTTCGGAGGACTCTGGCACAGTTGTGGAGCTGACGGCTGAAGAGCCGAACGATGTGACATCCATTTTGATCGAAAACGAATCCGGCAGCTTTGAGGTGGTTCGGGTCGAAGAGGGCGATGACGAAAACAACGCGGTGTTTGCGGTCTCCGGCTGGGAGTCGCTGCCGCTAAATACATCGCTGCTCTGGACACTTCCGAATAACACCGCTTCGCTGAGCAGCGTGGATCTGGTCGAGGAGGACTGCACCGATCTGGAAAAATTCGGCTTGGATGCGGATAACGCAACGCAGGTGGTACTGTATTTTGCAGATGATACGAGCTATGCATTTCGGGTTGGCAATGCGACATCCGATTCCACGTATACCTACTTTGCACCGGCGGATGAGGACACGGTCTATACGGTGAAAACATCGCTGGTCAGCAATTTCGAGAAAGCCGCAGTCGATTTCGTGTCTATGACCATTTTGGAAGAACCCGATGAGGATGATTATCCGATTGTGAATTATTTGCGTGTCGAGCGAGAGGATATGGACTATGTCTTTGAGCTGGATTATGACGAGACAGCGGACGATGAGGATGCAACTGGCGGTACGGTTGCAATGCACGTAATGGTTTCGCCTGTGCCGGCGTATCTGAGCGTTGATCGCTCTACGCCGATCGTAACCGGCATGTTCGGTTTGATGGCGGACTCGATCGCCGTACCGCTCGCGACAGACGAGGACCTGGAGGACTACGGGCTTGCAGAACCGTTCGGAACGGTGATTATGGACTGCGATGACGGAAATCAGTATGTGCTGCGGTTCAGCGAGTCCTTCGCCGTGACAGACGAAACCGAGGGCACGCAGAGCACGTATTATTATGCGTATCTCGAAGGCGTAGATGTGATCTATGTTGTCACAGCGGACGATATGGTCTGGGCAACGGTCGAACCGACTGATGTTGCATCGAAGCTGGTACTCGCAACCTATGTATGGGATCTGGGATCCCTGCAGATCAGCGTTGCGGATGGTGAATCGTTTGATTTCTCGATCACCGGTTCAGACGCGGATGATGCAGAGGTCACGCTCAATGGCGAGACGACAGATTCTGAGCGCTATCGGCAATTCTACTCGTTTTTGCTGAATATCACGGCAGAAACGGTGGACTTTACTTCCGAACCGACCGGTGATGTACTTGCGAGCGTTGCCATTAGCACGCAGAATGACAGCTATTCGCGCGTGTTTGAATTCTACGAATTGGATGATTTCACCTGCCTGATTACCGTGGACGGTCAGTCGGCGTATACGTGTCGCAAGTCGTTCTTGGATGTGCTGAAGAGCAACATGGAGATCTATGAGGATACGGATCAGGAATTTACGACAAACTGGAGCTAATACGCTGCCCCACCTTTGGATTTGCAAACGAAAAGTCTGTCTGACAGACGATCTTGAGAGGAGGATAAAGAGATGAGCCAGGAATTTTTTATGTATCGCGGCTATCCGCTGGTGCGCTGCGGGAATCAGATTTATTACGGTTATATGGCAGAACCATATGTTGTGATGATTGAAATTAAACATCAAACAGAAGTAATAGACGGCATGAAGCTTGCAGATAAGCTCAAGGTTTATCAGATGGCGACACGGGAAAAGAATCCGATGAAGGCAATCGTGAAAACATCCGATCGCTCTACCTTGTATGATGCGGTAGATTTGGCGCATGCATGGCTGGTACGGGCGGAAAAGGATCCGGGCAGTAATGAGAAAAGCAAACGGACATAAGCCGATGCAAGGCATGATGTGTAGGGCAACACCGCACAGAGATTGTGTGTCAAATGCGCCAGCAGATTTTCCTTTATCTTATCAAGTTCCTCCTTGCAATACTTTGTGCATTGCAAGGAGGAACTTGATAAGATAAAGGAAAAGATGACAGCAGATGGAGTGCAAAGCCGCAGGCGGTTTTTGTGTGGTGTTGCTCTAAAAAACAGAAAAAGTCCAGCGGCGGCTGGACTTTTTTGTGCGCTGTTACGCGAAACGCTCCCACGAAAAAAGCAAAGCACCCCCTGTACGATGATACATACAGGGGGTGCTTTGCTTTGGATCGTTGCTGGTGCCGCTGACCGGACTTGAACCGGTACGCTTTTGAGGGCGAGGGATTTTAAGTCCCTTGTGTCTGCCGATTCCACCACAGCGGCATGTGACAGAGCATCCCAAAAACATCGCACAATTTTTGTGCTATGCTGCCCTACAGTTTATTATAACAGATCACGCGGAAAAAGTCAAGCGACCGGAGATTTTTTCAAAAATCTTTCGTGAAAATGTCAAACTTTGTCCTGCACCGGATCATAAGCGCTCTGCTGTACACGCGACTTTTCGTCCTTTTCCAGCACAGAAAACGCCTGACGAAGATTCCGGACGCCGGCGATCTTGATCTGATAAGAGCCGTCCTTCAGTTCCTGTAGGCACTGATACGGTACGATGCAGCGCGTGAATCCCATGCGCTGCGCTTCGAGGACACGCCGCCGGATGTGTGAAATGCCGCGCACTTCGCCGCCGAGTCCGACTTCGCCGAATGCCGTCGTCTGCTGGGAAATGGGCTTGTCTGTCAGTGAGGAAAACAGGCACAGCGCAACCGCCAGATCCCCCGCAGGTTCATCGAGCTTGAAGCCGCCGACAACGTTTAAGTATACGTCAAGCGTCCCAAAGAACATCCCGAGGTGCTTTTCGAGTACGGCGATCAGGATGATCATGCGGCTGTAGTCGAAGCCCTGCGTTTGCCGGCGCGGCGCGGAGAAGCCGCTTTTGGCGGCGAGCACTTGAATTTCCGCCAGAATCGGGCGCGAACCCTCCATGATGCACGTAACGCAAGTGCCGGAAACATGCTGTGGTCTGCCCTCTAAGAGCATCGCGGACGGGTTCGGCACTTCGTGCAAGCCGCTGTCCTGCATCTCGAACACGCCGATTTCGTTGGTCGAACCATAGCGATTCTTTACCGCGCGTAGTAGACGATAGGATAAGTTCCGCTCGCCCTCGAAATAAAGCACTGTGTCTACGATGTGCTCCATGACTTTCGGTCCGGCAATTGCGCCGTCCTTGTTGACGTGCCCGACAATCCAGATGGGAATGTCCAGCTGCTTTGCGGTGTGCATCAGTAGATTCGTGCACTCGCGCACCTGTGTCAGACTGCCCGGACTCGATGTGAGTTCCCCGAGGTGTATTGTCTGAATCGAGTCGATAATCACAATATCAGGACGGCTTGCGGCGATGGTGTCGCAAATGCTCTGGACGTTTGTCACGGTCAGCAAATACAGACGATCGGTCGTCACGCCGAGACGCTGTGCGCGAAGCTTAATTTGCTTGGCGGATTCCTCGCCGGAAACGTAGAGCACGGAGTGATCCGCACCGAAATATTGGCAGATCTGCAGCAGCAGCGTACTCTTTCCGATCCCCGGTTCGCCGCCGAGCAACACAATTGACCCGCGCACCAGACCGCCGCCGAGCACGCGATCGAGTTCGCTGACGCCCGTCAGATAGCGTATATCCACGGTGGTGTCGACTTTTTGCAGCGCTTGGATCTGATCGGAGAGGTCGACCGGTTTGCGCCGGGACTGCCCCACGACCTGCGTGGGCAGGGGAACGTCCTCTTCGAGCGTATTCCACGCGCCGCAGGATGGACACTTCCCGTTCCACTTCGCGCTTTCATAGCCGCAGTCGGTGCAGCGATAGATCGTCTTTGATTTTGCCATACGTTTTCCTTCCTAGTGTAGTCGTTACGTTTCGCTGAGATACAGCTGCAATCCGGAGAGAATCGTAAACGTGACCTTTCGCTGGTACGTTTCCGTTTCCAGCAGCGCCACTTCCTCCGGATTCGACAAAAAGCCGCATTCCACCATGACCGTTGGATTTTCGCTGAAGTAGCACAGATACAATTCCTTGCCGCACAGCTTGATTTCACGCGTGTTTTCCGGCTGCAGCTGTGTCACAAATGCCGTCTGTATGCACTGTGCAAGCTGACTGCTGCCTCTGACCTGATCGGAATAAAACATCTGCGCGCCAGAATATGCCGAATCGGTAAACTGGTTCTGATGAATGGAAATACACACGGCGTGATCGTATTGATTGAACAGCGCTAAGCGATGATTCATATCCGAGCTTTTCTGGTTCGCGATGCCTTTGATGCCTTCATCATGAATGCTGCGATCCGTATCGCGCGTCACCTCGACCGTATAGTCCTCCATCTGCAGCAGATCGCGCAGACACAGCAGAATGTTTAAGTTGATGCCTTTTTCCGGCACGCCGTTTACCGAGGTGCAGCCGCCGTCCATGCCGCCGTGCCCTGCGTCCAGCACAATCACCGGCGTTTCCGCCTCTGGCGCTGTCATGGTCGATACCGCGCGCTGAATCCGCGTGCCGCCGAAATAGACTGCTGCGATACACAAGCCGCTTGCCAACAGTACGGCGCAAAGCCGCGTCCCTATGCGTTTCCATGTTCGTTCCATCCGATGTCCTCCCATGATCTGCACAAGATGTGCTGTGCAGTTACTTGGTACATTCTATGAAACGTTTGGGAAAATAAGAACTTTTTGCGCGGTATTGCCTTTATTTTTGGTAAGAAATCTCATCGAGTGTAATGCCGTTTCGCGTCAGCGTGTAGGTCAGCCACACCACGAGAAATGGCAGCAAGTTGACTGCGGCGAGCAATCCAGTTTCACCCCAGGAGAGCGCCGCCGCTGTGACGTCTTTGCTGCAAAAATTGCATAGCTGCAGAAACGGTGCGTCAAGGAGCTTGTATCAGCGGTAAAACCCGGCGGAAATCACGCCGATGCGCGAGAGCAGTAGACAGATCCCCAGATCACATAGGGCAGTGCCACTGATCCGCTGAGGAAAAAGCGTCTGCCAAATGTACCGCTGCGTCCGGCAATCCGATCCGCGTGCGCGCGGTTCATGGCAAAATTGATGCACAGGCAAACACAGATGGTGATGGTGCAAATACAGCTGATCAGCCGCATCGGTGTGCCGCCAATCGCGGAAAGCGTCAAGGCGAGAAACAGGCAGAGCGCTTCTGCGAAAAAGTAATTGCCGATTCCTTTGAAAAAATTTTTGATTTCCATGCCATACCTCCTATGGAATCCGGCGGCTGCCAGCTTTTTTTGTAGGGTACTACCCGACCGATTGCCGCTGTATAATTCACGCTGGGGCGGCAACAATAGTGACGGGCAGTGCCGCCTTTTTTGATGCGGACGCTGCCGCAGCGTGTTCCGGAACACCAGCCGTGAAGGGAGTGATCACAAGAATAGACACACAACAGCAAACGATTTTTAATGGCTTTTATAAAAGTGCCTGCGTGGGACTCGATGCGACCCGTTCGATTTTGCCGAAGGTGCGAAATGCGCAGCTGCAGACCGAATTGCTCGGGCAGCTGGAATATTATCGCGAGCAAAAGCAAAAAGTACGCGGACAGATGCTCGAGTGCGGCGCAGTACCGCAGGAACGGGGGAGCCTCGCGCAGTTCTGTGCAAATCTCAGCGTGCAGATACATTGCTTTGGCGGTGCGAGCACGAGCGAAATTGCGAAGCTCATGCTAAAAGGCACGGGCGAAGGCGTGATCCAGATTACGCAGCTTTTACACGAGCACGCCGAATTGCCGGATGCGCTAAAATCGCAGGGCGAGGGCATTGTGCGCCACGAGGAGCACTATACGAAGCGCCTGCGGGAATATCTGTAACCTATCGCATCGTCGATGCAACCCCATGTACGCCAGACCAAAGGAGGAACGATGAGATGAACGAAGAGCAGCAGCGCGCCAAGCAAAATTATGAGGCGGAAATGAAGATTTATACGCCGCGCCGCGCCGTGCGGGAGAAATTACCGTACGCCGAGACGGAGCATGCGCCGATCCGCATTTATGAGAAGCCACTCAAACCAAACCAACCAACCTCGCCACTGGGTTGAGCGCGAAGCCTGGGCAGCACCGCATGGAAACGCCGTGGAAAGCCTGTGTTCGATCAGGACATTTCGGTCGTTTCGTGCGGTGTTTCTTTCGGTGTTTCGTTTGACTGTGCCGCGGCACAATCGGCACAGCACCCGTACAAAACCGTTTTGGTGTGATCGATGACAAAGCCGTGGTGCTCGAGCAGATGTGCGCCGATCTGATTGAGATATTCGCAGCCGGCATGGAACAGCCTGCCGCATTGTGTGCACTTCAAGTGAAAGTGTTCGCGGCATGCCTGTGGTTCTTGATCCATGTACTGATAGCACGCGCCGCTCTTCTCATCGAGCAGATATTTCCGCACCGAGCCTTCGGACACGAGCTGCTCTAGATTTCGATAGACCGTGGCAGTTCCCACCGGCGTGCCGCTGTCCTGCAGGTGACGAACCAGCTCCGCCACCGTCACATGACGTCCGCCGCAGCCGCGCAGAACTTCCAGCAGATATTCCCGCTGCTTTGTCTTATATCCCATTGGTGTATTCCTCCTTCATTGCATGGTGTCACCCTGTGAAATTGCCGCAGCGTCTGTTTTCCTACAGATCGCCGCGGCAGGTTTGCCTTAATCAGCTGTGATGGTCACCTTCCGGATCACCTGCGGTGTCAGCGGACGATCCTGCGCATCTGTCTGAACCGCTGCGATTTCATCGACCGCATCTATGCCGGAAACAACCTTGCCGAATGCGGCGTACTGTCCGTCAAGGTGTGGCGTGTCTGCGTGCATGATGAAAAACTGTGAGCCTGCGGAATTCGGATCCATTGCGCGCGCCATAGAGAGAACGCCGCGTGTGTGCTTTAAGTCTTTTTTTACGCCATTTGCCGCAAATTCGCCGCGAATGTGCCAGCCTGGGCTGCCAATACCCGTGCCTTCTGGTCAGCCGCCCTGAATCATAAAGCCCGGGATCACGCGGTGAAATGTCAGACCGTCATAAAATCCCTGTTTTATCAGCTTTTCGAAATTTTTACAGGAAATCTGGGCGATTTCCGGATACAGTTCAATTTCAATTTTCTTTCCGTTTTCCAGTTCCATAATAACCATAAGGGATAACTCCTTTTTTGTAGCGGCGAGAATGCCGCTGTACTTCAATTTCGTTCTGGCGTTTGATGCGCACCGGTGTTCTATTTATCATAACACATTTCGATGCGGATTGCAAGGTGAAATTTGAAATTTTTCTGGCAGTGGGCAGAATCTCGCCGCACATCTTTTTCGCCACCGCCCCACACTACTAGACAAATTCGCGAAATTGTGGTATGATGAAACATCATAAGGAGAAGGGGGTGTTTTTCATGCAAACACATATCATTACGATTACGCGGCAATTCGGAAGCCGTGGCAGAGACATTGGGGTCGCGGTGGCAAATCAGCTGCACCTGCCGCTGTACGATCGCAGTGTACTCGAACAGGAAGCAGCACAGCTGGACGAGAGTCTGCGCGCATTGGTACAGTTTCGTGAGAACGGGATCACCGGCTATCAGAAAATGGCGTACCCACTAGGGATCGGAAGCAGCCTGAAACAGGATCGCATGTACGAGCTGCAAAGCCAGTTGATCTATAAACATGCCGAAAAGGAGAGCTGCGTGATCATCGGGCGCTGTGCGGATTATTTGCTGCGCGAACGTGAGAATGTCATCCGCTGTTATATTTTTGCACCGTATCAGGCACGGATCGCCAACAGCATACGCGTCTTGGGCGGCGCTGCCGCAGAACCACAGTGCATTATCGAAGAGGTCGACAAGGCACGGGCGGATTATTATCGCTCTAGAACTGGCTGTGAGGTGAATAACACGCGCTATCGCGATTTGTTTTTGAACAGCAGTCTGCTGGGCGTTGCAGGTTCGGCGTCATGGATCGCAGATCTGGCACGGCGCAGGTTTGGATTGATTGATTCAGAGGATAGAAAACAGTAATACGTACGCACGCTTTGCGAAATAGTCGCTTTCCAGATCGCTTCAGATTCGCGGCGACTTTTTGTATTAAGGTATTAACTATTGTTTTTTCTGCGCCGCCCGAAAATGGCGGAGACGACTGGAACGGCGAGGGAGAAGCCAACTGCCGCTGCAAGTTCCATTCCGCTGAGCCATACGGTGGAAAAGATCGTGCGCAGCACCGGCACACAAATACACGCCGCCAGTACTGCCAGCGAAACCAAAACCGCGCCGATCAGCCACAGGTTGTTGCCATAGCGCACGGAAAACAGGGTGCGCTGTTCGGACTTGCATTCGAATACATGGATCAGCTGCAACAGGATCAGCGTACAGAGCGCTGCCGTGCGCGCCGCCTCTAATGTGCCGCTGATGCGGACGACCGCAGTAAACGACCCGAGCGTGCAGATGCCGATCAGAATGCCGCGGAATACAATGCGCCCCAGTAAGCCGCCTGAGAAGAAGCTTTCATCGGGTTGGCGCGGCGGCTGCTGCATCGCCTCTGGTTCGGGCGGTTCGAGTCTGAGCGCAATTGCCGGCAAGCCGTCTGTCACCAGATTCACCAGCAGCAGCTGTGTCGGCAGCAGTACAATCGGCATGCCCATCAAAATGCCGAAAAACATCGTCAGTACCTCGCCGATATTGCAGGAGAGCAGATAGCGCACGAATTTCCGGATGTTCGCATAGACGCAGTGCCCTTGTTCTACCGCATCCACGAGCGTGGCGAGATTGTCGTCAGTCAAAACGACATCCGCCGCCTGACGCGCGACATCTGTGCCACTTTTCCCCATTGCAACGCCAACGTCCGCTTTCTTGATGGCAGGGGCATTGTTCATGCCGTCACCTGTCATCGCGACAATTTCGCCGCACCGGCGGTAGGCGCACACCAACCGCAGTTTGTGTGCTGGATTGACACGGGCGAAAACGGTGTATTGCTCCAGACACGCGTCCAACTGCGCATCCGTGAGACGATCCAGCTCATCGCCAGTCATCGCCTTTTTTCCGCGAAGCAGTCCCGCTTGCTTTGCAATTGCCACGGCAGTGCTCTTGTGGTCGCCGGTGATCATGACGGTGCGGATCTGTGCACGCGCACAGGTGCGAATTGCAGTACGTGCGGTGTCTCGCGGCGGATCGAGCATGCCGGCAAGCCCCAGGAAAACACAGTCGCCGTTTTCCGCTTGTTTCGCAAACGCCAGAACACGCAGCGCCTGATCCGAAAGCGCGGTCACTTGACGCTGCAGCGCCGCCTTCTGCATAGGCGAAAGGGGTACGGTGGCACTGCCCTTCATCTGAAAGCTACAGAGCGGCAGGATGCAGTCCGCAGTGCCCTTCCAATAAGTACAGTTTCCCACGCCATCGGCGACTGTCACCGCCATGTGCCGTGTTTCGCTGTCAAATGGCTCGGTGCGCACGATCGGGTGCGACCGCAATAGACGTGGCTTTGTGATGCCGCCCTTTTCAGCCGCAACCAGCAGCGCGACTTCGGTTGGGTCGCCTGTCGCACGCCATGTTCCGGAATCGGTTCGCGTACTGTGGTCGCGCTGCGGCTGTAACGGAGCATCGTGCGTCAGCTCCGCCGTACTGCAAAGCGTACCGCAGGTGAGAAGCGCCAGCAGTGCCGGCTTTGAGGTTGGATTGATCGCACGACCATCCTGTTGGAAACTGCCCGCGATTTGCAGCCCCGTGCCGCTGACAGAAAAGACCTCGTTTCCGGCGAGAATCGTGGTGACCGTCATATGGTTTTCCGTGATCGTTCCGGTTTTGTCCGAGCAAATGACACTGGCGCACCCGAGCGTTTCGACACTGTGCAGACGATTCACAAGCGCGCCGCGTTTCATCATACGGTTTACCGCGAGCGCTAGCGCAATCGTAACGGTTGCCGGAAGTCCCTTCGGAATCGCCGCAATGGAAATGGTAATTCCCATCATCAGCATGTCGAACACCGGCTCACCGCGCAGAGCACCTGTCAGGAAAACCAGCGCGCAGACGATCAGGCAAAGCACCGCCACGACTTTTCCAAGCCCTGCCAGACGCTTCTGGAGCGGCGTCATCTCCTGCGAAACGCCCTGCAGCATTTCCGAAATCTGCCACATCTGCGTGTGCGTCCCGATCGCAATCACAACGGCTTCGGCACTTCCGCGCAGTACGGCAGTTCCAGCGTAGACGATATTCTGCTTGTGCAGGTCGTTTTGGGTATCATCCGCGCTTCTGGTGACTTTGGAAACAGCTTCTGATTCGTCCGTAATGATCGACTCGTTCACCGAAAGTTCAGCAGCCGTGCACAGCGCCACGTCCGCCGGGATCTGATCGCCTGCCTCGAGACGAATCCAGTCGCCGCGCACCAGCTCCCGTGCCGGGATCGTCTGCCAGACGCCGTCCCGACAGACGACCGCAGTCGGTGCAGTCAGATTGCGGAGCGCTTCGAGCGTCTGCTCCGTGCGGAATTCCTGAAAAAATCCCAGAATCGCGTTGAGCAGAACGATTAGAATAATGGTGACCGTGTCCGTCAGTTCGCCAAGCGCCGCGGAAACCGCAGTCGCCGCAAGCAGAATCAGAACCATGACGTCACGGAACTGCCCGAGGAACATGCGAATTGGATGGATGCGCACGGTTTTTGCAAGCGTGTTTTCCCCGTCACGCCGCAGACGCTCGCGCGCTTGCTTTGAGATAATACTAGGCATAGAGATTCCTTCTTTCAGATTGGATTGGACAGTGTGTGTTGTATTACTCTATGCGAAAGCATGGCCGCACATGACAAGACGCCCGGACGGCGTGTGATTTCGGCAAAAAATGAGCATTTTGTGTTAACTCGGGAGTTGGCAGAAATGTACAAAAAATGTGGGTGTGGATTGTGCAGATTCCATATTGTGCAAAATGACGGAAAGTTTCCACAAGGAGGGCAAAAATCGCGAGAATTTTCTTGACAAATTCGGAAAAGTATGCTATCATAAAGGGGAAGAAATGGCGAGACTGCACAGGAAAGGAGGGCAAGAGTCGAAAGGAAAGGCGTGCGGCACTGCATCTTCAAACTGGGATTTTTATTTTAACGTAAAGGACGATTTTTATGAAAAAAACAGAAGGGATTTATGGCAGCACTGATCACTGCGGCGGTGTTCGCTGGTTCTGTTTCGGGACTGACGGCTGGCGCTGCATTTCACGTGAGCATCGATGCCCCAGTGGGCTTTACCGAAGTCGATGATGGGGGATTTGTGAGGTGGATTGCCTGGGATGGAAAAAACGATCTGCCGTATACCCTTTATCAAAAAGCGGGCGATGTTTCTCCGAATTTGTATGCCATGGTCGATTACAAGTTTATTTATACCGGCTTGGCAATTCCTACAGATGCTTACGAAACCTATACGGAAATTTATGAAACCTATGCCGATCAGTTGGACTTTGAATATGTGCAGTCGAGCACCGTGCCGCCGGGGATGTCTTTTTATACGGAAATGTATACCGATTGCACCTATGTGCGGATGTATGACGCGCACGATGCGGACGGGAATGCATCGAAAAATTCTGAGGACTTTGTAAACAAGAAGAATCTCCTGATCCAGATGTGCGCAGAGCTGGACGATGCCGGCGCGCTGGAGGGCACGTTCTATTGCCCGGCAGTGGCATCGGGGCAATATGGCTGGTATGATCAGAAGATTCTTGTGTGGAATATTCCGGACGGCGAAACGGAAGTGCTCGTGGAAATTGTCGCGGCATATGATGCAGATACGACAATCAGCGTGAACGCGGAGACGAACGGCGCGGACGATGCTGTCGTGTATACGATCGCAGACATTTAGGACATCGGGGACGTGCCGCTTCTCCAGACGGCAATTCAGGCGGTTTATCCAGACGCGCGAATCACCGATTCGTAGCTTTATTTCGAGGTAGACACCACCGCTGTTTGTTTCGAAATCATCGACCTCCTCACCGCTGAACCGGATGCCGAGATTGACACGGAAATCGAACCGGAAATAGATCCGGACACCACCGCCACCGCAGAGGACGTAGAAGAAGCAGTGGAAACGATTCTCACGTATCTCTACGGTGACCCGGACAATGACGGGAAGGTGACGATCCAGGACGCGTACCGCACGCTGCTCTATTACGCGGAAGTCAGCGCCGGTGTCGAGGATGTCGCGTTTGACCCTGCCGGTGATGCACAGGCGGAAGCTGCAGCATATCAGGCGGCAGATGTGGACGGTGACGAATCGATCACGATGCACGATGTGTATCTGATCCTGCAATACTACGCGACCGAAAGTGCAGGAGGCACGCCGAGTTTGGAGGCGTGAGGCGTAGCGCGTAATGCATAGCGCGTGACGCGCACGGAAAAATTATAGTAACGCACAAAAAGCGGCATACACGAGAAAGGTGTGTGCCGCTTTGTTTTTATGGATTGGATCGGATTTTATCGCTCTAAGATTTGGCTGCGATCTGGGCCGTTGCCGATCATGACAATGGGGCATCCGCAGACCTCTTCGATCCGCGTAATGTACTTCTTGCAGGCATTCGGAAGCGCGTCATAGCTCGTGCAGTTCGAGATGTCCTCGTCAAAGCTCACGAATTCCTCATAGATCGGCGCGCAGTCCGCCAGCGCTTCGAGTGCCGGTGGGAAGTCTTTTAGCACCGTGCCGTCCGGCTTGCGATAGCCGACACAGAGTTTCAGCGTGCCGATGCCACTTAAGGTGTCAAGCTTATTGATCACCAGACCGTCCAGACCGTTCGTGCGAACCGAATGCCGTACAATCACCGCATCGAACCAACCGGTACGGCGCGGACGCCCCGTGGTTGTGCCGAATTCGCCACCCTTATTGCGGATCGTCTCGCCGGTTTTGTCCTCCAGTTCGGTCGGAAACGGCCCTTTCCCGACACGCGTTGTATACGCCTTCGCAACGCCAATGATATTCGTGATCATCTTCGGTCCAATGCCAGCGCCAATGCACGCGCCAGCGGAAATCGAATGTGACGAGGTGACATAGGGGTATGTGCCGAAGTCGATGTCCAGCAGTGTCGCCTGTGCGCCCTCGAACATGATGGTTTTCCCTGCCTGATTTGCTTCATAGGTCAGTACCGAAACGTCATCGACATATTTCGCCAGACGCTTTCCGTAAGCGGTGTATTCTTCGATTACTGCGTCCAGATCGAACGCTTCGCCGCCGTAGACCGCCGTGATGATCTTGTTCTTAAGCATTCCGGTCGTGCGCGCCTTTTCCGCGAAAATCTCTGGGTGCACCAGGTCATAGATCCGCAGACCACACCGCTCGTACTTGTCCATATAGGTCGGGCCAATGCCGCGCTTTGTGGTGCCGATGTCCGAATTCCCCCGGAACTGCTCCGACAGCCCATCTAGCGCGATATGCCAGGGCATTACTACATGGGCGCGCGGATCGATCCGCAGATTCGCGGTAGAAACGCCGCGCTGCTCCAGACCGTCCAATTCAGAAACAAAATCCTTCGGATCGAGTACAACGCCAGCGCCGATCAGGCAAAGCGTCTCCGGATAGAGAATACCGGACGGAATCAGGTGTAGCTTATACACCTTGCCGTGATTGACCACGGTGTGACCGGCATTGTTGCCACCCGTTGCACGAACCACAACATCTGCGCGGGACGCCATAATGTCAATGATTTTTCCTTTTCCTTCGTCTCCCCACTGAGTACCGACTACAATATTTGCAGGCATGATCATTCCTCACTTTTCCAAACTTCAGATGTTACAACTGCAGCTCACACTGCAAGTATACGATTCTATTATAGCAGGGTTTCTGTAGAAATGCAATAGAATTTGCAGAATTTTTTCTGTAGAGTTGTAGAGTTGTCAATGATCTGTTACACGCGCTCGAAAAAGCAAGATGTTAAAC
>JAJQAB010000061.1 GCA_021203985.1 Ruminococcus sp.
TTAACATCTTGCTTTTTCGAGCGCGTGTAACAGTCATTGACAACTCTACAATTTTTTAAGATTTTTGTGAAAAAAACTATTGCCAGATTGGAAAAAATCTGGTATAATAAAAAATGTGAATCGTATAGTGGTATATTATGCTGTTCCATCGAATCCAAAAAGGTCGGCAGCAAATTCAAATGCCGCGTGCAAATCACATTAAACCCATACTGTAGGAGGAGGATAAAATGGCAAAGAAAAAAACGGCGGATGTTAAGAAGGAAGAGCTGAACCAGAAATTTGTGGACAAGCTGCAGTTTGAGTACAATGTATCTCCGGACGAGGCTTCGGACAAGCAGATTTATCAGGTGCTTTCCACAATGATGGTGGAGCATCTGAAGCTCAAGCATCAGCACTTCGTCAACAAGACACATTCGGTCGGCGGCAAGAATGTTTATTATCTATCCATGGAATTCCTGATGGGCCGTTCACTGAAAACTACGCTGTATAATCTGGAGCTGGTCGATGACGTTCGGTCGATTTTAAATGACTATCACATCAATCTGGACAATATCTTTGAGTGCGAGCCGGACGCTGGCCTTGGAAACGGCGGTCTTGGCCGTCTGGCGGCGTGCTATCTGGACGCAATGGCAACACAGGAGATTTCGGCAATGGGTCACTCGATTTGCTATGAATACGGGATCTTCAAGCAAGTCCTCGAGGACGGCTGGCAGACCGAAAAGCCAGACGACTGGCTTTCGGGCGGCAGCGTTTGGCTCGATCCGAAGCCGGACGAAGCAATCGAAGTCCACTTCGAGGGCAATGTGCAGGAGTATTGGCAGAACTCGTATCACTACCTGTCCCACGTCAATTACAGCACTGTCATCGCAATGCCGTATGACATGTACGTCTCCGGCTATTGCAGCGAGGGCGTTTCGATACTGCGTCTGTGGAGAGCAGAAGCGCCGAGCTTTGACATGAAGGAATTCAATAAGGGCAACTATGAACAGGCGCTCTCGCGTAACTCGATGGCAAACGCAATCTCGAAGGTGCTCTATCCGAACGACAATCACCTCGAGGGCAAGTCCTTGCGTCTGCGTCAGCAGTACTTCCTGTGCGCGGCGGCTGTGGGCAATATCGTTAACAACCACATGAATGTGTACGGTACGCTCAACAACCTCCACGAGAAAGTGGCAATTCACATCAATGATACCCACCCGACACTGGCAATTCCAGAGCTGATGCGCATTCTGCTGGACGACTGTGGCTATACCTGGGATCATGCATGGCACATCGTCACGAACACCTTCGCCTACACCAACCACACGGTTATGGTGGAAGCACTCGAGAAGTGGGATGTCAACCTGATGAAGCAGATCGTACCGCGTATTTTCCAGATTATTGTAGAAATCAACAACCGCTACTGTATTGGTCTGATGGAACGCAACGGCGGCGACAGTGCAAAGACGACACGCATGTCAATCATCAAGGACAATCAGGTGTACATGGCGACACTCTGCGTGATGGCTTCGCACAGTGTCAACGGCGTTTCGAAGCTGCACTCCGAAATCATCAAGCAGGAAATATTCCACGAGGAATATCTTGACACACCGAACAAGTTCAAGAATGTCACAAACGGCATTGCATACCGCAGATGGCTGTGCCAGTCGAACACGGGTCTGACGCAGCTGCTGCGTGACAAGATCGGCGGCGGTTTCCTCAAGGACAGCAGCGAGCTGAGAAAGCTGGACGTTTTCACAGAGGACAAGGCAGTCCTGGACGAGCTACGCCGGATCAAGAAGGAAAACAAGGATCGCTTTGCAAAGTATATCAAGAAACAGAGCGGCATTGTCTTAGACACTGACAGTATTTTTGACGCGCAGGTAAAGCGTCTGCACGAATATAAGCGTCAGCACCTGAACGTGATGCACATCCTGGCGCAGTACAACGCGCTGCTGGAAAATCCGGACATGGACTTTGTACCAAAGACCTATATCTTCGCGGCAAAGGCTGCGCCGGGCTATTATCTGGCAAAGCAGATCATCAAGATGATCTGGGCACTGTCCGAGGAAATCCGCAAGAATCCGCGCATTTCCGAGAAGCTGTCCATTTACTTCCTGGAGGACTATCGCGTAACGATGTCTGAGCTTCTGATGCCGGCGTGCGATATCTCCGAGCAGATCTCGCTGGCAGGTACAGAAGCGTCTGGTACGGGCAACATGAAGCTGATGCTCAACGGTGCGATTACCCTCGGCACGCTCGATGGCGCGAATATCGAAATCAGCAATGCGGTCGGTGACGACAATATCCTCATCTTCGGTATGAAAGCGGAAGAGGTCAACGCCCTCAAGGTGCACGGCTATCATCCGGAGGAATATTATTACAACAACCCGATTATCAAAAGCTGTATCGACCGAATGCGTGCCGGCATCAACGGCTGCACGTTCAGCGAAGTGGCAGATTCGCTGTGCACACAGGATCCGTATATGGTTCTGGCGGACTTCGACAGCTACTGTCAGGTACAGGCGCATAGCTCTGAGCTGTACATGGACAGCGACACCTGGATGAAAATGTCCCTGCACAATATCGCTGGCGCTGGCATCTTCTCGGCGGACCGCGCAGTCAACGAATATGCCAAGGACATCTGGGGGATATAAAGTGGCGTGACGCTGCAGTACACGGTCAATATTTCTATGCGTATGGATCAGTCAAACGGAGCAGTGGAAATTCTGCTCTGTTTTTTTGCGAAGAGAGGAAGCGATTCAACCTATGTCATCTTATTTCTACAACAGCTGGGACAGCGCCTATAAAGTACCCTTTGGCGCGCTGCACCGGAAGGAGAACTGTCAGTTTACGATTCACCTGCCGCAGGACACTATCCTGGACTATTTACCAGTACTGGTGGTATTCATCACAGGCTTTAAGGAACGGTTTCTGCCGATGAATCTCGAAGCGTGCGAAAACGGGGAAAATTACTACACTGTGACCTTCAGCCCGAAGTATGCCGGCGTGCACTACTACTACTTCGCGTATACCAGCGGCGGCGTGCGGCACTATATCAAGCGCGGCGATGCCTGTCACGGTACGCTCGATTTTGGTGAGATGTTCCAGCTCACGGTGTTCTCCCGACACTATCAAACACCGCAGTTCCTCAAGGGTGGTATTCTCTATCAGATCTTCCCCGACCGCTTTTGTTCCAGTGGCAAGCCGCACGAAAACGTCCCGACCGACCGCGTGATGCGCAATTGGGGCGAGATGCCGTACTACAAGCCCGATCAGAACGGCCACGTATGGAACAATGACTATTTCGGCGGTGACCTCGAGGGGATTCGCAGCAAGCTTGATTATCTCGCGGATCTCGGCGTCACCTGCATCTACTTAAACCCGGTATTTGAATCGCACGAAAATCACCGCTATAACACGGCGAACTATCGCAAGCTCGATCCGCTGCTCGGCGAAAACGAGGCGTTCCGCGTACTCTGTGCGGATGCGAAAAAGCGCGGCATTTCCGTGATTCTGGACGGCGTGTTCTCCCACACTGGAGCGGACAGCGTCTATTTCAACAAGTTCGGACGCTATGACACGCCTGGCGCGTATCAGGACGAAGAAAGCCCTTATGATTCCTGGTATCACTTCTGGGGCAACAAGGAATACGAGTCCTGGTGGGGCATTGACACACTGCCCAATGTCGATGAAAATAACCCGAGCTATACCCGATACATCTGCGGCGAGGGCGGCGTTCTGGAATACTGGCTCTCGCTGGGTGCGGCTGGATTCCGGCTGGACGTTGTGGACGAGCTGCCGGACGAATTCTTGGATCACCTGCGCACCTGCGTCAAGAACTATGACCCGGAAAAAATCGTGATCGGCGAGGTCTGGGAGGACGCGTCCAACAAGGAGGCGTACGGTGTGAAGCGGCGCTATCTTCTGGGCGATCAGCTCGACAGCGTCATGAACTATCCATTCCGCGAAGCGATCATCGCCTATATCAAGGGAGAAGCGCCAAATATTTTCCGCGACCAGATTATGGGGATACTGGAAAATTATCCGAAGTGTACCGTGGACGTTTTGATGAACTTCATCTCCACGCACGATATCGAACGCGCGATCAATCGCCTGGGCGGACAGTCGTGTGACGACAAGAGCAAGGACTGGATGGCGGAAAACGAGCTTTCGCCGGAGGAATATCAGCACGGCAAAACGCTGCTGAAATCTGCAATGGTGCTGCAGTTCTTCCTGCCGGGCGTGCCGAGTATTTACTACGGCGATGAAGTCGGACTGCAAGGCTGGAAGGACCCATTTAACCGCCGCTGCTACCCTTGGGGACAGGAGGATCACGAGTTGCTGGAGTACACCAAACAGCTCACGCACATTCGCCGGACGCACGATGTTTTCGCGGAAGGCAGAATCGAGTTTCTGATTCTCGACCCGAACGTACTGGGCTTCTCACGCTATGACGAGGCGTCTGGATACAGCGTCATTGTCCTGCTAAACCGCGGCAGTAATCCGGCAAAAATTTCGCTTGACGATGCGCGGCTTTCTGGCTATGCGCTTAGTAACGTAATCAGCGGTATCTGTGACGACACGACCGTACACCTGCCAGCAAACAGCTACGCGGCACTCGGGGCGCTGCGCATGGAATTGGAAACGACCGTATAGCCCACCGAAAAACGGACACGATAACTGCAGAGAGAAGGAATCGGCATACATCCGTTTCGCAACGGTCTGCGCCGTCTTGTGCAGGCGTGGAAACCTCTTTTGATTTTCGAGCTGATCTGGAAGCTGATCACGATGCTTGTGATTGCGCCGGCGTGCGGCGGACTGATGCAGCTTGCAATCAAGGCGACGTCACTGAAATATCTTACCAACTCCAATCTGCTGCAATCTCTGCGTTCTCCGTAGACGATCGCGCTGCTGCTGATTCTGCTGGTGTTCGCATCACTCTATATGCTCTTTGAAATCTCGGCGGTTTGCAGCTGCTTTGCACAGCTGCCCCGGCAAAAGCTGCTCCCCACGCTCCGCCATATGGTGTGCGCTGGGCTGCACGCGTTCCGGATTTTCTTTCGCGGCAGCGATCCGCTTCTGGTGCTGCATCTGCTCGTGCTGATTCCGCTGATGCAGTTTTCCGCGATGTCCGGCGTTTTCACGGCGATGGGGATTCCCGATTTCATCGCGTATTATATGATCAAAACAGAATTTCTCATGCCAATCTATCTGGCGGCAATCGTTTTGTAGTGTCTGCTCTCTGTACGCTGGATTTTTGCAAGCGTCCTGTTCACGCAGCGTGGGTTCAGCTTTCGCAGTGCGCGGCGGTACAGTGTGGCTCTGGTACGCGGCAAATTCTGGAAAACGTTTTGCTCGGTGCTGCTCTGGAATCTCTGCTATTTTGCGGTACTGCTGCTGTTTTTATGCATCGTGACGTTTGCCGTTCTGCTGGTGATCCGCTTTACGCACAGCGGCACGGTGCTGACCTCACACGTTACGCAAATTCTGCGGCTGCTCATCCAGGTGGTTCTCTGGAGCTTTTCGTTCTTCTCTACGCCCATCTGCATGGCGCATGTGACATCGCTCTTCGAAACGCGCTGTGCGGAGCGGCAGGAGGTGGCGATTCCTATGGAAACGTGGCAGCTGAAGCGCACGGCAAAGCCGTTTCACAACATGACGGCAATTTTGACGGCAGCGTGTCTGACGGTTGCGGCGCTAACGCTGAATATTTCCTATCTCCACAGTCTCGCGACCAATCATTCTACGCTGCTCTTGACCTTTTATCAAGATCCCACCGTGATGGTGCACCGCGGTCTTTCCACCGATGCACCGGAGAACACACTCTATGCCTTTTCGAACGCGGTCGATGCCGGCGCAGATTTTATCGAGCTGGACGTACAACAGACGAAGGATGGTATGCTGGTCGTGCTGCACGACTCGAATTTAAAGCGTACCACAGGGCTAGATTGGAACATCTGGGAGGTCACCTATGACGAGATCGCCGATTTGGACGCGGGCAGCTGGTTTGATCCGGCATACGCCAACGCGCGAATTCCAACGCTCGAGGATACGCTGCGGTTTCTGGACGGACGCATTACGCTGAACATCGAGATCAAGCCGACCGAGCACACCACAGACACGCTCGAACAGGACGTTGTCGACTGCATCACCGCCAATGGCTATGAGAAAAACTGCTGGGTTACATCGTTTTCCTACCGCTCGCTCAAACCCATCAAGCAAATCAATCCGGAGATTCAGACCGGCTATATCATGAGCATTGCCTATGGGCAGTTTTACAGCCTGCAATACGCAGACTCCTTCAGTCTCAACCGTGTCTTTGTCACAAGTCAGGTGGTAAGCACTGCGCACCAGTACGGCAAACAGGCTTTCACGTGAACGGTAAACAGCGCGTCTGAGGTGCGAAGTCTCTGCAGACTGCATGTGGACAGCATCATCACGGACGATCCGGTCATGGTGCAGGAGGTTGTCGCGCAGGACAGCACGAGTGAAACGCTGCTTTCGGTGATGGACTATCTCATCAACTGACAAGCACGATTACAAAAAACAGAAGGACTGCTGCACAAAGCCATGCGGCAGTCCTTTTTTCTATGTCACGTCACGCTACGCCATAACCTGCGGTGGGGGCAGCTGGCTCTTTACGGCTTCGATCTCCGCACGCTCCGCCAGTCCTGGTGAAAACGCGCTTGCCGCCCCAGCCGCCGCGCCGAAGTGCAGCGCTTCCCTATAATCGCCCGTGCGATTCCATCCGGCGAGAAAGCCGGCAATCATGGAATCACCTGCGCCGACATCGTTGATCACCGTTCCCTTTGCCGCTTCCTGTACGAGCACCGTGCCATCCGCCGTGCAGAGCACCGCACCCTCGCCGGACATGGAAACCAGCGCATTGCGCGCACCCATTTCCTGCAGCTTCTTCCCATAAACCGCTGCCTTTTCTCGGCTGTCGATCGTCACGTCAAACAGCTCGCCCAGCTCGTGGTGGTTGGGCTTGATCAAAAACGGTCGGTGCGGCAGTGCCTGGCGCAGGGTATTGCCTGTCGCATCAACCACAAGCGCGGCGTCCCGGTCGGCAAGGCGTGCCATCCAGTCTGCGTAAATCGTCTTTGGCATCGTGGGCGGAATGCTGCCCGCAAGCACCAGCGTATCGCCCGGCTGCAGTGCCTCGAGCTGCCGTGTCAGTTCCCCCAGCGCTTCGGCGGAAATCGGCGGTCCTGGGGCGTTTAGTTCCGTGGTTGCGTCACCGCTGCGCAGTTTGACGTTAATCCGCGAACAGCCCTCCGGCAGGTGCACGAAGTGACAGCGACAGCCGCTCTGTGCCATGCACTGTTCGATTTCCTCGCCGACAAAGCCTGCGGCAAAGCCCAGCGCGGTCGTTTTCATGCCCAGGTGGTCGAGCACGATCGAGACGTTCAGTCCCTTTCCGCCGGCAGTCAGCGCGACACGCTGCACGCGGTTCGTCTCGCCTGGTTTTAGCGCATCCAATTCCATACGATAATCCAACGAAGGATTACAAGTCACCGTATATATCATAAATCTGCCCTCCTGTAGGATCTATTCCCATGCAGCTCACTGCGTATACGTCACGCGCGCCGTTTTGTCCGATGTGATGACAATGCGATTCGTGTCGCTCTGTGCGGCTTCGACCGAAGATGCCGTCTCGAGCACCTCATATGTACTGCTCGCGCCGCGCAGCTGCAGTGTAATATCGCCGAGATCCGACACGATTGTCGTGCCGGCGTACAGCGCGGTATCGCTCGCGGTGAGATTGCCGCAGTTTAGCGTCAAATTCGCGTCGTACAAGACGGACTGATCCGGCGCTAGATCGCCCAAATCCAACAAAAACGCACTCGTCTGCACGGAATCGGTTTCCACATACTGTTCCAGCGTCAGATCGCCGCAGCTCAGTAGTACATCGCTGCTGCCGCAGGTAACGTCTGTGGCGCGGATGTCGCCGAGCTGGCTCTGCATCCGGCAAAGCTTCCCGACCGTGGTACTGGTGATCGCAAGATCGCCGCAGTCCATCGTGACTGCCAACGTACCGCTGACAGTGCAATCGGTCAGCGTGCAGTCGGCAGTGTCACAGTCCATCGTCACGCTTGCGGCATCGACCGCATCCATCGTGCAGTCACCGGAGTCGATGTCAACCGAAAGCGTGCTGATCTACAGTCCCTGCACACGGCAATCGCCCACCTGTGCGGCAATCGCAACGGTCTACGCGTACGTTTCGGGCAGCGTAATCGTAATCGTGGCGTGGGACGTTTTTCCAAACGACATCCAATGATCCCAGTGATTTTTCGAATCGGTCTGCTGTGTAATTTGCAACGTATCGCCCGCGACAGAGACCGCATATTCATCCGGATGGATCTGCTCCGCCTGAATTTCTACGGCATCGCCCGACTGTACGATCACATCGGCATCGTCCACGTCTACCAGTACGGCGGAAAACGACTCTGTCACCGTGTCAGTGCGGTCTGTCAGGTTCAGCAGCTCTGCAAGGCATTCCTGATCGAGCGCGCCGGCAGAAACGGCAATTCCCGTACACAAAAGTCCCACACCCAGACAGCACAAGCCGGTAATACACCATGGCTTCCATTTCATAGCAAAAACTCCCTTCTACGACACGACCGCGCACCACAGCTTTTTGGTGGTAAATCCGGTGAATTTGACGACGCCGCGGCAGGCAGTCCAAGGCAGCGGCGTCAGCAGTGCGGCAGCGCCGATACAGCTAAGACCCATACCAGCCGCCAAGAGCGTCCACAGCAAATCGTGGTGTATCATCCGCGCTGTGACAAACAGGCAGACCGGCAGGCACGCCGCCAGCGAAACCGGAATCACGACAAAGCAAATCAGCGCGCACAGCAGCAGCACATACCAGGTCGCGAGCAGCGGCAGCCAGATATAACAGGTGCAGACAAGCGCCACGATCTTCGCTGTTCGGTTGTACCGTGGGGGTGCAGTTTCCGGCGGCACAATACCGCTTTCCTGTAAGATCCGCGCGGCAAGCTGCTCAGGGCTGCCGAGTGCGCTGCGTTCCGCATCCTCCGCCTCCTCGAGAAATTCGTAGTAATAACGGACGGTTTCCTGCTGCTCCTCCGGCGGCATTGTCGTCAATGCCGCCGGAGGAGCAGCACAATATTCCTGTGGTGTCATATTCCTTCCTCCTCTATGATTTCTGCGTCACGCCCTCGCACTCCAGCGATGGATGCGAAATGTGCAGACGCTCCCTCTGCCGCATCGCGTAATACCGGTTCAGCTCGCCCCGATAGATCATGTGCAGCTCCGGCAGTCCGCACAGGTCGTCAGGCGTGTAGAGTGACGGCGACTTTTCGAGTGCAACGTCCGTGAATTCCAACAGTCGCGCCACAAATTCCGAGCAGTGCAGTTTCCAGTAACGCATCCAGCGAATGTGGAAAAACGTGGTGCACAGCCCGAGAATGTTGTGCGAATAACGGCTACGGCACTTCTTGAAATGTTCTAAATAGCGCAGAAACTCCTGCTTTTCGGCAGGATCGAGCCGGATCGCGTAGATTTCGCACGGGATCGTGAGGAACAGCCCGAATGCGCCCTTCCCGATAAATTCGCGGTTGAATGTCGCAGACAGGGGCAAGTGCCGGTAGGTGCGGCAAAAGCTGTAGATCTCCTCGAGCGACAAATTCAGCGCAACTGATGCGTGATTATACAGCTTTCGCGTGAACAGGCGAATGAAACGCGACACGTACGTGCCGGTCTGGCTGAGTACAATCAAAAGGATGTCGTCCATATCATCACCTCCGATGCGGATGCTCCGGCGCAGCGCCGAGAAAAACATCCACCTGCGTTTTATAGCTCACCCACTCTTTTCGGTAGGCGTCCAGCTTTTCCCTGCCGGAAGGGGTAATCCGGTAGTACCGACGGTTTCTGCCCTGATACGAGCGGTCGTAGGCCGTCAGACTGCCGTCCTTCTGCAAGCGCCGCAAAACCGGGTAAAGCGTGGACTCCGAAATGGTAAAATACGCCTGAATGTCCTTCGTGATCTGATACCCATACGTGTCCTCTTGTTCGAGCACAGACAGCACCATCGCGTCCAGCAGCGATGAGCCAACGGAAAATGCAGACAAGATTAACCACCTCCTGCGTCAAACCTGCGTCAACGGCATACCCGAAACGGTATGCCGTTTTCCTTTTGGTGTAATATTATACGAGATATAATATATTCAACACGTATATTATAGCACGTCAAATAGGCTTTGTCAAGCCAAAATCCGGCGTTTTTGCTGCCGTTTGTAAACAATTTCCGGATATTGTGTAAATTTCGGTTCATAGTTGAACGTCACCCTTCAACTTTTGCCCGCTGCGGCACTATTTATGGGAGGACTTTTTTCTAGGCGCGCGAATTTCTGCGCAGAAATTGATGTAATGCCTCCCAAATTTACCGAAAGGAGCGATCCGAAAAATGGCAAGTACAGATCAGTCCAAACGACGCAGTCTTTTCTGCTGCTATTACGCACAGCTCGGCGATGTCGTAGAGGCGGCATGGCGTGCGGGATATCCGGCGAAGACGATGGCGGCGGACGGGGCGGCGCTGCTGCGAAAAAGCGTGTACCGCAATATGACAAACAGCTATCGCCTAGCGCTCCAGGACAACGCCGCGGCGCTGGTGCGGACTGGGCTGGAGCGGCTCGCGTTTGGTCGTTCGAACGATGCGGTGCGGCTGCTGCTGGTGGAAACGCCGCCAACGGTGCAGGAACTGGAAACGCTCGACCTCTTCGCAGTGTCCTCGATCAAGCGTGACAAGAGCGGCGGCATAGAGGTACACTTCTTCGATCGTTTGAAGGCGCTGGCGGCGCTCTACGAATACAACGGCGATGCAGACGGAATGGCAGCGGCACACGCACTCTTGGCGGCGCTTTCCCGTGATCCCGAAAAAGGAGGGGAATAGCCTTGTTTCAGACATTTTCACCACATCAGCGTCTGGCAATGTCTTGGTGGAGCAATCCCGACACGCGGCACTATGACGCGATCATCTGTGACGGCGCGGTGCGATCGGGCAAGACGCTTTCGATGTCGATCGGCTTTATTAGCTGGGTGATGTCGAATTTTCGCGGCGGCAGTTTTGCACTTTGTGGAAAAACGATCACTTCGCTCAAGCGCAACGTCATGACGCCGCTCTTACAACTGCTCGGGAATCTGGGCTTTACGTGTCTGGAGTGCGCCATCAAGAACTATGTGGACATCACGCTTTCTCACGTCACGAACCGGTTCTATCTGTTCGGCGGCAAGGACGAAAGCTCCGCGGCGCTGATCCAGGTGATGACGCTTTGCGGCGTGTTCCTGGACGAGGTAGCGCTTATGCCGCGTTCTTTTGTGGAACAGGCGCTCGCGCGGTGCAGCGTAACTGGCTCGCGGCTCTGGTTCAACTGCAACCCGGGCAGTTCGACCTACTGGTTCTATCAGGAGTGGATTCGCAAGGCGCACGAGAAGTACGCGCTCTATGTCCACTTTACCATGTAGGACAACCCTTCCCTGTCACCGGCGGTGCGCAAGCGCTATGAGCGGCTCTACAGCGGCGCGTTTTACGACCGGTTCGTGCTGGGGAAATGGACGACGGCGGACGGGCTGATTTACCCGATGTTTTCCAAAGAACGGCACGTTGTTGTGCAAGCGCCCGAATGCGACCGCTATTACATCTCCTGCGACTACGGCACGGTGAATCCCTCCTCCTTCGGACTTTGGGGACACTGTGACGGCGTCTGGTATCGGCTGCAAGAATACTACTACGATACCAGAGCGGAAGGAGAACGGCGCACGGACGAATAGTACTACACCGAACTCGAAGCGCTTGCGGCAGGGTATGAGATCGAGTGCGTCATTGTCGACCCATCGGCGGCGAGCTTTATCGCGTGCATCCAAAGTCACCGGCGCTTTCGCGTCATCCAGACGGACAACGATGTCTGCGGTGGCATTCAACAGGTGTGCAGTCTGCTCCAACAGGACAAGCTGCGGTTTTGTGCGCAGTGCGAGGACATTCTCCGCGAGTTCGGGCAGTACTGCTGGAGCGACTCGGTCAAGGGGGATGTACCCAAGAAGGAGCGCGACCACGCGATAGATGATCTGCGCTATTTCGTCCGCACGATCGCGTGCAGCAACCGCGACAACAACTTTTTTGCCATGTCGACTGCCAGAGGATAGCGGCGACGTGGAGAAACGGAGGAACACAACATGGGACTATTTCCAAGGAAACGGCAGCGCGCTGTCTCGTCCTGCGGTGTGCTGCAGAGCGTTCCACGGCAGTCGGCGCAGCCCGAAGCGTTCGAGGACAATGACCAAGCACAGCAAGCACTATATGCGAAGCTGCGTGCGGCAGTTCCGGTGATCGATGCGGCAATTGGGAAGATCGTACGCCTCACGGGAAGCTTTCAGCTCGTTTGCAGCAATGCGCGCATGCAGGGGCATCTCGATGACTTTGTTGCGAACGTGCCGGTGGGGCTGACGGGGACGTCACTGCAGTGCTTTGCGAACGGCTATTTAGACAGCCTTCTGACGTACGGGAACGCGCTGGGCGAAATGCTGATTGATCCGCGCACCGGGGCGCTGATAGGGCTGCAAACTGTGCCATCGGATCGGGTACAGGTGTGCCCGGACAGAGACGCGATGACACTCGAATATTGGCTGCACGATCCGGCAAAGCCCGACAAAATCCGCATTGCACACCCCGAACGCATTTTGTTCACGGCGCTCGCTCCGCCGCCGGGCGGCATCTACGGCGTCTCCATCCTACACGGGCTGCCGGCACTCAGCGAAATTTTACTGCGCATCTACACCTGCATTGGGCAAAATTACGACCGCATGAGGAACATTCACTATGCGGTGACCTACAAGCCCTCCGGTGATCCGGCGGAACGCGCCTATGCTGGCGATCGGGCGCGGCAGATTGCGAAGGAGTGGAGCGAAGGGATGCGTGCGGGAGCACACGGCGAAATCCGGGATTTTGTCTGCGCAGTGGATGTGGACATCCGCGTGATTGGCGCGGACAATGCGCTGATCGACACGGAAGTGCCGGTGCGGCAGCTACTCGAACAGCTCGTGGCGAAGCTGTCGATTCCGCCGTTTCTGCTGGGTCTGAACTGGTCGTCCACGGAGCGGATGAGCACGCAGCAAGCGGATATTCTGACGTCTGAACTGGAGTATTACCGGCGGCTGTTAGAGCCGGTGCTTCGGCAGATTGGGACAGCGTTCCTGCGGCTTTCGGGCTCGACAGCGCAGGTCGCGGTGACGTGGGACAACATCAACTTGCAGGACGAGACGGAGCTTGCACAAGCGCGGCTCTGGAACGCACAGGCGCAGCAGCTGGAGACAGCGGCGGCAACGTGAGGTGCGGCAGTGCGGAAAGGTGGTGAGTCCCATGGTTTAAATCAGCGTTTCAGACCCCTCAGTCACGCCTACGGCGTGCCAGCTCCCCTTTCAGGGGCGCCGAGATATGCGTGTGGACGTTACAGTAACTTATCGCCTTTCCCTGATAAGGGCGCCGAAGGGTGTGCCTTGTGCTGAGGAGAGAACCAGCCGCCAGGCTGGTGGAGGGGTTTCCATCGGAAACGGATTTCAAAATTGATTTTCGTGGTAACCAAACAAATTATAACCCAAACAAAAAACGCCCCGGATTCACCGGGAAAGCGGCGGATTTTGCCACGGAAAGGAAACGAATAGGATGTATCAGGATATGAAATTGGAAAAAGGCATGTGCCACATCACCGGCAAGAGCTTCACGGATGTACTCGAACAGGCAGACCCGTCTGCGCAGTACGCTGAGACGCCTTTGCAGGGACTTGACGCATACGAGCGGTAGCTCAAGCACTTTGACATTCACGTCTGCGGTCCGCACTGCGACCGTGTCGAAAAGTTCTTCTCCTTGACCGAAAGCGCTGTGCTGTTTCCGAAATTCATTCGCCGCGCGATTCGCAGCGGTATTGACCAGTCGGTTCTGTCGGATGTCACGGCAATTCACACCAAAATCGACACCGGCGAGTATGTTGCCGGTGTGCTGACCGATGCCACGGCATATACCACCAAGATCAGCGAGGGCAGCGAGCTTCCGACCGCAACGTATCTCGAATCCTCTACGCTACTCAAGCTCGACAAGTACGGGCGCTCGGTTCACGCCTCCTATGAGGTGATCCAGCACCAGAAGCTGGATGCGTTCGGCGCGGTCCTGCGTTCGATTGGCGTACGCTTGTCGAACGCCTTGCTGGTACAGGCGGTCACGAAGATGCAGGCGAATGTTGACTCGAGCATTGACGTGAGCACGGAAGGTGCGATTGCCTATGCGGATCTGACAAATCTGTACGGCGCGTTCGGGGACTTTGATCTGACGACACTGCTGGTATCGCCATCGGTTGCCGCGAAGATTATTGCGCTCGCGGAAATGCAGGAAATGGCGTCCACGCAGCCGAATGTCATCACGCTGCCGTTTGGTGCGCAGCTGAGAAAGTACGCTGGGATGTCCTCGGATTATATCCTCGGACTCAATCACCGTTTCGGCATGGAAATGGTGACCTCCGGCGATCTGCTGCTGGAAACCGACAAGCTGATCGACAACCAGCTCGATGTGATCACGATGTCTATTCGGGTCGGCTTCCGGGTGCTCACCTCGGATGTGATTCATGTGCTGAACCTGTAATCGGCAGCTAAATTTCACAAAAAGGAGGAAACACATGACACAGGAGACACCACAGACACTCGAAGCGCAGCTCGAGATGCTGAACCGCTACACGCGGCGCACGCATACGCAGGAAGAGGTCTTTTGTTTGATGTAAAGCTCTGTGACAACGAAATCGACCGGGACGGCGAACGATTTTCTCTCGAAGTGCTCGAACAGCTGAAAACGCTTTTTGTCGGGTGCACCGGGATCTTTGATCACAACCCGTGCGGCGAGAACCAGAACGCGCGGATCTATGCCACGGAGCTTGTCGAAGAGCCAAAACGGGAAACGACTACCGGCGAGGTGTACACCTACTTAAAGGGGCACACGTATATGATTCGGACGGACACAAACCGCGATATGATCCGCGAAATTGACGGCGGCATCAAGAAGGAGGTCAGCATTTCCTGCACCGCAGGCGCGCAGACCTGTTCGATTTGCGGCGGCGACCGGAGAAAGGCCACTTGTACGCACCGGGCAGGACAGATGTATGCCGGAAAGCTCTGTCACACGGTACTGTCGGAGATTCAGGACACGTATGAGCGGAGCTTCGTGGCAATTCTGGCACAGCGAGAAGCAGGCGTCACGAAACAGTTTCGGGACGGCAGTCAGAAGGCGGCGCGCTGCAAGATGCTCGAAGGGTAGCTGCAGGAAAAACGGGCGTTGCTCGCACAGGTGGAAAAAGCAGTTCGGCAGGACATCGTTCGGCTGCGGTTTTTGGTGGACGGCAGCCGAACAGGATACCGTTACGAAGGCAGTGGATCGCATGAACCTCGAGGAACTGTTGGCATTCCAGGAGACACTGCGCACCAAGCAGCAGCACCAGTGTACACCGCAGCTGCCACAGAACACGCCGAACGCGCCGGAATACGGCAAAAGCACCTCATTCCAGATGCAAAACGGAGGTGGCGCGCGTGAGTGATGAGCAGATCACCTTATTATTCGGGCTGTTCGCCGGAGAGGACGTTCTTGCGGAAACGTACGAATCCATTCTCACGATGGCGGCGGAGGAAGTGCGTCAGCAGCTGCTGCCGGGAGCGAACGAAACGGATGCCAGACTTTGTTACCTCGCCGCCGCTGTGGCATTTTTACGCTACACCGAAATCACGGCGGCAAGAGATCGCGCCACCTGCACCTTCGCAGGAACGGTTGCGCAGAACACGGACGCTGAATAGAAACGATCGTTCGCGCAGTCGCTTGTCATGGGGTATCGAGAACTTTGCCGCGAGCTGCTGCAGGATCAGGCTTTTTCGTTTCAGGCGGTTCGCTCTTGATGGCGGACTGCGCGCAGAGAAAGGATGTGAGATCACATGTCGTTTGACGATCTTTTGACGGCGCTGCAGCAGGCACTACAGGATCGCACGGACTGGAACGTCTATCTGTCCTACGATCCAACGCCCTTCGAGATGCGTGAGACGCAATTTCTGGTGCTCGGGATGGACACGCTCGAAGCGGAGGAGCCATTTCTGACGTCCACAACGCTGTGCTATGCGTTTTCGGCGAAGCTGCACGTTACGATGCTCGCGCCGCCGGACACGGACGAGAGCGCGCTCTGCGCATCGTTTTGTGCGGACGTCATGTCGGGGCTGTTGTCCTCATGGCTTGCGATGCATGACGTTACCTACGGTGTGCCGTCCTATTCGAGACAGTTTCAGAAGCTGCAGATGCACGCTGATTTTGTCCTCCGCGGCGTCTACCAGATCCGCAGAGAGGAGGTGGCGTATGAGTGGACTGATCCATGCGACACAGCCGCGCACGTTTCTGGTGACGTTTAACACGCTGCCTTTTTATGCGACTAGGTGGAAACTGCACGGCGAACGCAGCTACGCAGAACAAGGCGGCACAACGGGCGTTTGCTTTTTGACAAACAGCTGCGTCCACGCGAAACGGCTTGTGCTTAGCGGCTATTTCCCTGCGTATGATTCACCGTCTGCGGTTGTCCTCGCCCTAGAAAGTGCGATTTCGAACCAGACGCGGTTCACCTTTACGCTGCGCGGCATGCGGTTTTCTGTGGTGATGATCACGGCGTATACCCTGGAGGAAGCGGCGGCGGACGGCGTGCTGCCCTGTCAGCTGACACTCGTCACCACAAACGGCATTGCAGAGGTCGAAGAAGAAACAGAGACAAGCACATGAGCATGGCACTCGTTCTCACTGCGCCAAATCGCACGATCCGGATCAGTAAGATTCTGTCGTTTGTCCTCGACAAGGACGCCTACACACCGTACAGCCAGCTGACGCTTACTTGCGTACGGGTCGTATAACCTCGAGGTGTATGCAGGCGTGTATCGGGTGGAGCTTAGCTATGACGACACACAGCTGCACCTCGGGACGGTCGAGAATCTCGAGGTCGTGCATGAAAAGGGGGTCTATCGGCTGCACCTCGTGTCGCGCAGTCTGACGGCAATGCTGCTGCAAAATCAGCTCGAACCGGGACTGCACGCGACGGTATCGCTTGACAAGCTGATGACGGAATTCTACACCCTTCCGGAGGAGATCACCTGGGAGGCGAGCGAGGATACCAGCAATTATCTCTACGTCAAATCGAATTCGAGCATGTGGGACGGCGTGGTGAGCCTGACGTATAAGATCTATGCGTCCTATCCCTTCGTGCGCGGCGCAAACGAGATCTGCATGAATCCGCCGGACACCTATCAGACATTCACCGCGTCCGATGCGGCGGAGTTGCTGAAGGTCGGTACGGTCACGGATCAGTCGCTTTTGTGCAGTGACTACTACATGGCGGATGCGGACGGGACGTACGGAGCGTTTCACGAAAGTGACACGGAAGTGTCAAGCCACGGTCTGGTGCGCACCAAGCAGCTCGCGCTCGATCTGCAATATATCTACAATCCGCAGCAAGCGCTGACCTTTCGGCGGAAATTTGCCGACAGACGGCTGATCCGGTACTACGTGGAGATTCTCGGCGCGTCAACCCTGTCGCTCGGCGATCGAATCACCTATGGCTCGATCTTAAACGGCGCGCTGATCACACGCGTATGCATCACCGGAAACGGCAACGGGATTCGCACGCGGCTCGAAGCGTACGAAGATCCCTTCCATCCCAGTACGACTTCCGGTGAATAACCCAAACGCATCGCCTGTTCGCGGCGGCGCGACAACAAAAGGGACACGGTTAACTTACCGTGTCCCTTTTTCGGTTTATTGCTGCGATGATCACCGCAGTTGTTTGTTACTTGCGCTTACGCTGGATGCCTGCCAGAAGCAGTACTGCCAGTACGCCGCCCGATGTGATGCACAAGCCGATCGGCATAGTCTCTCCGGTCTTTGGCGAAGAAGCAGTCGAAGTCTTGTTGCCCGTGATCGTAACGGTCGTCTTGGATGTCGCTCCAGACGTGGTAATTTTTGCGCCCGGCGTTGTCTGCGCCGCGGTCGTGGTCGTTGTCGTGGTGGTTGCAGCTTCTGTCGTGGTGGTCAGCACCTCGGTTGCAAGCGCAACGCCCTTCGGATTCAACGTGGTTGTTGTCGTGGTGGTTTCTTCTGTGGTGGTTTCTGTCGTGGTTTCTGTCATCGTTTCCTCGGTCATTTCCGTCAGCACCTCGGTCACCAAGCCAACTTCCGCCGTAGCCGTTGTGGTTTCTTCGGTCGTTGTCTCTGTCGTGGTTTCCGTTACGGTTTCGGTAACTGTTTCCGTTGCCATTTCCGTTGCTGTCTCGGTTACGGTTTCCGTAGCTGTCTCAGTAGCTGTTTCGGTCGTGGTTGTCGTAGTTGTTGTTGTTGTGGTAGTAGTCGTTGTGGTTGGCGTAGTTGTTGTAGTTGTGGTCGTTGTGGTGTTTGTTGTGGTGTCGGTTGTCGTACCGCTTGTGGTGTCGCTTGTGGTAGTGGTAGTCGTTGTTGTGGTAGTAGCCGTTGTGGTTTCTTCGGTCGTTGTCTCTGTCGTGGTTTCCGTTACGGTTTCGGTAACTGTTTCCGTTGCCATTTCCGTTGCTGTCTCGGTTACGGTTTCCGTAGCTGTCTCAGTAGCTGTTTCGGTCGTGGTTGTCGTAGTTGTTGTTGTTGTGGTAGTAGTCGTTGTGGTTGGCGTAGTTGTTGTAGTTGTGGTCGTTGTGGTGTTTGTTGTGGTGTCGGTTGTCGTACCGCTTGTGGTGTCGCTTGTGGTAGTGGTAGTCGTTGTTGTGGTAGTAGTCGTAGTCGTTCCGGATGTCGTGCTTGTCGTGGTCGTTTCTTTCGCCGCGTCAAACATCTTGATCAAGCCACTTGCGCTGTCGTATCTGCTGCCACTTTCCGAATCGATCGTAACGTCTGTGATTTCGCCGTTCTCCACTGTAAAGGTAATCTTGGTTGCTACCTCATACCCTTCTGGTGCGGTGGTTTCTTCCAGCGTATAACTACCATCCGGAACACCCGTCAGCGTCACTACGCTGTTGCCGGATGTCCAGGTGATCTCGTTGCCGCTGATGTCTACCGTTGCATCCGCTGTCACATTGCTAAGATCGCCGCTTCCGCTATACGTCAGCTTCATGCTTGCACCCGGGAGTTCCTCGGATGCATCGCCGTTCTTGCCAACCTTGACGATCGAGACGGTCGAGAGTGCATCTTCCATAACAACTTGGTTGCTAATCGCGGTCTTGCCGTTGATTTCTGTTACGTTGCCGTCTGCGTCAACGGTGAATATCATGCTCTCCGCCAGCATGTAGCCGTCTGGAGCGGTTGTTTCAGTCAGGGTGTACGTGCCAGCCGGCAGGTTCAAGAGGCTTACTGCTCCCTTCGTGCTGTCTGATGTCCAGGAGATCTCGCCGCTCGTGATCGTGATGCCGCTCGCCGTGCCATCGCCGTACGTGCCGCTCACTGCGGACAGATCCGCGCCGCTCGTTTCCGTCAGTTCGAGTACTGCTCCATTCAGCTCAGCGTCGCCGCCGACTGCCTTCTTGCTAATAGTAATTGTCGACACTGTCGCTTCCGCGCTACAAACTACGATCGTGTTCGCGTCCGTATTGTCATAATAATAGTATCCTGCGTCCGCGGTTGCGTCAAAGGCGCTTTCCGTGTTGGTTGTCGCGGTGATCACACCGTTCTCTACGGTGAATGTCATGGTAGAAGTCAGGACGTCATAGGTCTTGCCGTTTGCGGTGAACTGTCCGCCGGTTTCCTCGAGCGTGTATTCGCCGTCCGGCAAGCCGGTGAGTACTGCCGCCTGATCCGTAGAAGTCCAGGTTACGGACAGACTGTCGGTCGCCAGGTCGAATGTCACATTCGTTGCGGTAACATCCTTCAGCGTTGCGCCGGTAGTCGCCACCTTTGTCAGTGTCAGCTTCATCTGTGCGCCGGCTAATTCGTCATTGCCTGTGATGTCCTTCTTCGAGATAGTCACGGTGGAGGCTGTGTCGAGAACGGTCAGACCAGTTTCTGTCACAGTCACATCGCTGTTCGAGGTAGTCGCTGTGGTGTCGATCTTTCCATTTGCAACGGTGAATGTGAATTTCGTAATGCAAGTATAGCCGTCCGGTGCAACCGTTTCTTCTAAAGTATAGGTGCCATCCAGCAAGTTCAGCAGTTCGAGTGCCTTCGTCCCAGAAGTCCAGGTGACGGTGTTGCCAGTCGTGTCGATGTCGAGATCGGTGACAACCGTGTCATCCTTCGCCTTAACGCCCGAGAAGTCCTCGCTGCCGGTATAGGTCAGCGTCATCTGCGCGCCGGCTACTTCGTCACTGCCTGTTCCTGCGACATCCTGTTTGCTGAACGTGATGCCGGTCGCCGCCGTATCCTTCATGGTGATCGTGTTGCCGGAGACGTCATATTCGTCCGTGCCGGTCGCGCTTACCGCGCCATTCGCGATCGTGAAGGTGAAGTCGGTTACGGTGGTGTAGCCGTCCGGTGCAGCGGTTTCTGTCATCGTGTAGCTGCCGTCTGGCAAGCCGGTGATGACGGTCTTGCCGTCGCCCGAGGTGAAGGTGATTGTGTTGTATGTCGTGCCGCTGATTTCTGTGATATCCAGTGTATAGGCGATATCGCTGCCGCCCTGTGTCAAAGACAAGAGATCTTCGTTCAATGCCGCAGTCGTTGCCAGGATGATCTCAGCGCCCGGGAGTTCGGTTGTTGTGTTGTCAATGTCAACCTTGCTGATCGAGACTGTCGAACGGTTCACCAAAGTGATTCCCGTTGCGGTCATTACAATTGCACTGTTATTTGATGTATCTACGATATAGCCGCCACTGATTTTGAAATCAACTGTCAGCGTGTCATAGCCGCTTGCTGTCTCGGTCAAAGTGTAGCTGCCATCTGGCAAGTCGGTGAATGTGATCGCCGTATCGCCAGTTGTCCAACTAACTGCATTGTTATTCCATTCCACATTATTAGAGCTATCAGCATCCGATTTCGCTCCCGTAATATTCGTGCCATCCATATTTTTCAAGGCCATCGTTGCCCCAGCAAACGCATTGCCGGAAACGTCCAGCTTTGCGAAGGACAGGCTCACGGAATCGCTTGCGGTATTGGTGATCAGTTTGTCGCCAGAAATACCTGCGGACAAAATCACCTGTGCCGAGCCACCGGAATAAGTTACTACATAAGTTTCGCCACTGACTTCTGTCGTTTCGCCTTCGTTTACAATGTCGCCATTTTCACCAGTCAATTCGAATACGTAGTAAACAATCGGGTTGCCCTCGCTGTCGTTAACTGCCAAGTTGTCAAACCTTACGGTAAATGTACCATCTGCTTCGGTTTTCAACTTTTTCGTGGCAACCTCATCTCTGTTGACATCTGTTGCGGCAACATAGTCGCCTTTTTCGTCCTGTACAAAGAGTCCTACCCAAATGGTATGTCCCGAAACTGCCGATTCTGTGCCGTTTGTGACAGAAACTGCCTTCTTTGTTACAGAGATGTATGTCGGATTTTCGGTGGTGTTGGTGATGATTGCGTTATAGCTTGTCGGGGCGCTGGCGTCACTGCTATCGAAGGTGAGTTCCGTGTCGCCCGCACTGTCGTAGGAGATGTAGAATGTATATTCTTTCGTTTCGGTCGTGATATTCTTCTGATCGTCAGTCGTTATAGTTGTAACGTCCTGGCTAAAGCTTTTGCCGGCTTTCACCGGTTCATCATTGTCATTCAGCTCGTAAATATAATAGGTCGTACCATCGTCCAGGTTCGAGAACGTCACTTCAGAGCCAGCTGCTACGGACTTAGCAGTTCCCACGAGTGTCAGCGTCTCGCCGGACTTCGTGAACAGTCCCACGGTAAACGTTGGGTTAGATGTGATCTCACTCGAGACGAGTACCTTCGATACTGTGATACTATAGACGACCTCTTCCTCGTTTGTGATCTCGACTTTGCCGCCAGCCTGTACAGCCGTAGTACCACCAGTGCTTGCATACTGCACGCCGGCAACGGAAGTGTATTCATTGAAATTTATGTCCGCAATAACGCCGTTCGCGTTCGTTTCGAGTACGTAGAAGTCGGTGTCCTTCGGAACGTCCGTGAAGGTCACGGTCTTTGAAGAGCCCGTTTCCGTGCCGGTTAGTGTCAGCGACTGGATGCCAGCATCGGTATAGCGTACATAATCGCCGTTAGAATCCTTCTGGAAGAGCGCGAAGTAGAACGTGTCGGTCGTGCCGCTGTCCGAAATCATCGTCTTTGTTAGCTCAATCTCGCCGGTTTTCTTTGTGTTTTTTACGTTTACAGTTGCATCGGTGGTCGCGCTTGTACTGATCTCATTGCTGTCGCTGTCATAATCCACCTCATAAGAGAGAATCTTCTCGCCGTTCGCGTCTGTCTCGAGGAGATAGATGTTATTGCCGTTCGAGATGCCGCTGTTCGCCGCGACAATGGACGCGAGGTCGACATCCTCGAGCGTCACCGTTCCGGACGTATCGCCGGCAGGGATCGTGAGGGAGATGACATCGCTCAGACGTGTTTTGTAATCCTTATCATCCGCGAAGAGTGCGAAGTAGAACGTTGTGTTGGTGGATTCAGCCGAAGTCAGAGTCTTGTTGACAACGACATCGATTGCCGTGTCTGAGGTTTCAACCCAGACACCGACCTTTGCCGGCTCTGCAACCATGACGGTGTCGCCCAGAACATCGGTGTTCTGGTACGCGTAAGAGAAGCTGTTCCACGCGATATTCTCCACGCCGGTGTTCGCGACATAGCTCGGCACAAGACCGGTGAAGGTGACAACAATTTCGCTATTCGGTGAAATCTTCGTGCTGCCCAGCTCAATGCGGAAGTTTACGGCTTCGCTGATCGAAGCGTTCCAGCTCATCACATCGTCCTCGCCGAACCAGTCCTTGGAATATTCGGTCAAAGTCGAGGTCTTTTCGGTGGAGTAGGTTACCTTATAATCGGTCACCGCTGTGCCATCTACCGTCACACTGTCAATCTTGACGAGCGAGACTTCGAACGCGGAGTTACGCGCATAGCCCGAAACCAGACTGATATCGCCGACATAGGGGAGGCGATCGATGATCGTCATGTTTTCCACCGCGAGTGGTGAATTGTTCTTGATGTGGAGGGTATAGGTCACCTCTTCGCCCTGCATGCCCTGCACGTAGTTGTGCGTTGCGTTGCGGCTCTCGCCGGTGTCGGTATCAGGGTCGGTGTGCGGATCGCCCGTGTGCGTCTGATTCGTATAGGTGATCGTTTCCCACGACTCCGTGGTCAGACCCACGATGTTATAGTTCGCGTAGTTCCAGATCGTGTTGTCCTGCTTCTCGCCGGCAACCACGTTCTCGGCGGTGAAGGACTGCGTGAGTGTCGCGTAACTGGTGTTCGTGATGACGCCCTCGCGTTCCATGTTATCCTTGATCACGGTCGTGAACTCGATGATGATCGCCTTGTTTGCGGCGAGTGAACTCAGGTCTGCGCCAGTGTCGTCCTTCAGGCTCGAGAGATCCCACGTGATGGTCTGACCGTTCACGGTCGGCATGATGCTGCTAATCGTAGAAGCGAGTATGCCCGTAGTATCATCAAATGTGCCGGTCGCGAAGTCATCGTTATCCATATCGACAATCGCATAACTTGCCGTAAATCCAGTGTCGTTGCTGAAGGTGTAGCAGTCAGGCATGGTGTCGGTGATCGTCACGCCGCTGAGGTTGAGCGGTGCGATGCTGCTGCCGTCTGTCGTGCCGTCGCCGTTGTAGAGGACGACCTGCCAGATGAGAGTGTCGCCCTTCGTGATGAAGCCCTCTTCGACCTTCTGGAGCAGATCGGCGTCATACTCCGTGCCGGCGAAGGACGCCACCGCGAGTTTCGCGAAACCGGGGGCGGGGAGAATCTTTTTGAAGTCGAGTGTTGCGGTTTCATTGGGGTATTTTGTTTTGGTTGTGGCGTTGTCTGACATCGTCACTTCGACTTCGGTGACGGTGTTTGTGTAGGTGTTGTGCTCATCCGATGATTTCGCGAGCTTTGCGGCAGCTTCGGAGGTAAACTGTGCTTGGTAGTAAACCATAATGCCGCCGGTCAGTTTATCATCAGCTGTCATGTACTCCACCTTAATAATCAGGTCGTTTCCGCTCTGCTCTACGGAGACTAGCTTGCAGGTGCTTCCAGAAATGGTCGCAGTATTGTCCACATACTGCATACCTTCGGGCAGTGTGTCCGTGATCGTGAAAACTGCGTCTTTGTAGGAAGTAACCACATCATTGCTATCGCCTTTGATGTTGATGCAATAGCTGTAAATTTGCTTTGCCAGTTCGTCCGCCGTGAGACTCGAGCCATCGATTGCGTATGTGTCATCGGAGTAGGTGATCGTCTCTGCCCAGCCACTTCCCCATTCATTTTCCTTGTAATACTCCGTTGGCCAGTAGGAATCGACCGTGGTGGTGTTTCCGACGGTTTTTTCGGTGGTAAAGAGGTAACTTGTTGCAGTTGTTGGATAAATATAGGCAGAACTGTCATCATCATCATATAATCCGGTGAGCGCTTTATCAGTACTAAAACTAACTCCGTTTGCCGCATAACTATAAAATGTAGCAATATCAGAACCTGATGCCGGATCACTCTGCAACTCCAACGAATATTCCAGCGTCAATGAACCATATGCTGAAAGCTGGATGCCTTTAAAATAATATATCATAAACGGAAACTTTTCCTGACCTTGGCTGGCATAGAAATACCAACCATCCGAAAAATCATAATCAAAACTTAAGCCGCTTGTTAACCTATTTGGCTCAGTAGTGGAACACGGAATCGTTTGGTTCAGTGAATAGTTACTTGAATCTTCTACGTCTAAGGTAACAATTTCAAACGTAGTGTCATTAGCATATTGATACGATGCTGAATCAACCATCCACAAATTTTGAATTGCATTGCCTGTATTGTTTGTAAACGTTACACGATAAATAATAGTATCTCCAGACTTATAGCCATTATATTTTTCATCATAGATTGTATTATTATTGCTTATAGTCGAGCCGTTCGAAGTCGCGAGCACATTCCCACTACTATCCACAATTTGCTTTGTTACGGAATAATCCCCAGAAGTATCCTTTTTACTCGTAACTGGATTTGATTTTTCCTCACTACCATTATACGTATAAGAAGCCGTATTACTCAAATCCATAGTCGTACCACTATTTACAGTCGCCTCAATCACAATTGTCACCGTCTCCCCAGCGGCGAGTGTCCAGTTCGAGCCGGAAATCGTATTGTTGCTGTTAGTAAGCGTATTATTACTGTTCAAGCTGTTAGTGATCTTGCTGCTCAAATAAGTCAGCCCACTCGGCAGGGTGTCTTTGAAGCTAACGTTGGTCGCCGACGCTGTGCCGTTGTTCGACAGGTAAATCGTATAGGTGAGCGTTTCGTTCTCGTTGTAGGCCGTCTTGTCTACGGATTTGGAGATTGAAAGACTCGGTGCCGGTTGCTCACCCGTAAAGGTAACAGACTGTCCTGTTTCGCTACCGATCGAATTTGTGATACTGCCTGTCGCACTGCTCGAAATTCTCACCGGAATCGTCACCGTGATCGTGCTTCCCGCCGCGATTGTGCCAGAGCCAGAGACTTTTTCTTCACTTTGAGCTTTTGCAATGTCTGATGTAGTTGTAACGTCAGTGTTATCAGTCGATATTATAGTAATATCTCCACTGATCGAAACATAGGTCGGCATAGTGTCGCTGATGGTATAGTCGCCCTCAACCACGCCAGTGTTCGAGATCGTAATGATATAGGTCGCGTCATTTTCATTACCGATGAGATAGGTCGTGCCATAGCTGCCGACATAGCCGGTCTTGCTGTAGGAGACGTGCGACTGTCCGTCCGTCACGGTGATTCCCGCCGAAGCCGTCTCGTTATTGTTGCCGGTGACCGTGTTCGTGAGGTATGTACTGCCGTTCGAGTCGAACGTTTGCGTACTGCTAACCTCGCACGTCACATAGAGCGTCACGGTCGCTCCGCCGGGGATGTTCTCGAAGGTAATTTCCTTGGCGTTGGACGTGCTGATCTTGCCGGAAAAGTTATTAGATGAGCCATCCTTGTATGTGATGGTCGAGGCATAAATGCCTGTAGTTTCGTATTCTTCGAAGGAAAGTCCTGTCGCCGGATCTTCAGTGATGGTGATATCGCCTGCAAGGTCGCCGTAGTTTGTCGCAGTGATCTTATAGGTTACCTTGTCATTTGCTACATAAAAGGACTGCGCGTTATCCACGCTCTTTGTCAGCGTAAATGTCGCAGCAGTCGGTGTGGGCGGAGCGGATACCGTCAGGGAGACGGAGTTGCCGCCGATGGATTCGAAGGTGTCCGAAGCATAGGGCTTTCCGGAAACCGCGAGGGTGTTGGTCACCGTGCCGCCGTTGTCACTGACTTCGACCGTGCTGCTGTTCATCGGCAGAATCAGGCTCAGCGAAACCGCGCTCATCTCCGCGCTGGTGTTCGTGCTGTCGATCTGGAACGAGATCGATGCCGTGGTGTCGCTTACCGTCACGCTCAGCGTGCCGTCTTTAATGGTATACCCCGCAGAAGTCACCGACGCAGTCACAGCGCTCTCGATTGTGCTCTGTGCGCCATCCAGGAAGGTCAGTCCGCTCAGGGTAATCATATCTTCAAACTGCAGTGTCTCGACCCACTCTGCGCCCTTCGTGCGCGAAGCACTTGTCGGCGATGCGTTCAGGGTATAGGTCACCGAAGTGCCGTTCTTGACCGCCTCGCCAGTCAGGAAACTTGTGCTCTCCGACTTCGAAGCGCTCCAGAGCATGGACGCGGTCGCGGAGATCGTGTTCGAAATGGTCTTGCCGCTGCTCTGCTCGACAAACTTCACAGTCGCCGTCTCGCCGTCCGCGGTCGTACCGTTCGCGAACTTCGCCTGCAGGAGGATCACCTGGGTCGAGCCGTTCGCGATGCTAAATTCAATGTAGCGCTCGCCGGTGGACGCGTCATAGTGCAGGGTGTAACCGCTGTAGGTCGCGCCGTTCGTGAAGCCGTTCCCGGCAAAGTTCGGGAGTAACAGATTTTCGTCCGTGATGTAAACGCGGTAGGTGCTGCTCGAACCGTCCTGGTTGACGCTGTTACCGGAAATCGTGATCATTAAATAGAACAGCTGTCCGGATTGTACCTCGCTGATGGTCGAATAGCTGCTGTCCTTGAACTCCACGCTGACGTTCGTCAGGACGATCGGGTTATTGTTCGCTCCGCCAGCGGACGCCGTGAAAAGCGTGCCTGGCAAACATCCGATCAGCACCAGCACTGCCAGCAAAACGCTGATTACTCTCAGCCGCAGCGAGCTTATTTTTTTAGATGTATTCTTCGTCTGCATTTGTCATACCTCCATTTTCTTGGTGTGCCGCTATGACACGTCCATTCATTTTTTCCCCTCTTGTTTTGCTCATACGCCGCCGCGAGCACCGTCCGTACGCTCCGCTTCAATCCGCAGAAGCACTTTCACGCTATTTATTATACAGGATCCTTTGCATAAAGTCAATCTTTTCCGAATAAATTTTTTCACTTTTGTGCAAGTTGCATAAAAAATCCACGCCCACTTTTCACATCTACTAAAATGTGGGCGTGGGGTTGAACCGCTCCCCAAAAGTTAGACAATGTGGTATAATATAAATATACCCAAAAG
>JAJQAB010000002.1 GCA_021203985.1 Ruminococcus sp.
TTATATCACTTTTTTCCTTCCTTGTAAACACTTTGTAATTATTGATTTCCGTGAAGCGTCTAAACCCAGTCGCATCGGCAACGTCTATATTACAATAAATTCACTGCTCGCATAGCCCGTCATTCCCTGATAGGAAACGACATCCCACTGACCCGTTCGGCTGTATACTGTCACCATTGCATCATTTGGAATCGCTCCGATAATTTCGCCCTGTAATGACGGAAAGCGGCGAAGATTAAACCGCTGCCGTCCGTTACAACAGTGCCGCGAAAAACCGGGCCAGCTTCAATCAGTGGAATGCCAAAATAATCGCAGAGAAACTGCACCAAATTCACCGCAATCACCGTCAAGTGGCCACGAATCCACGCCGCATCCTCCGCATTGTCATGATAACCGATTTCACATAAAACGGCAAGCGCTTTGGTCTGTGTAATCTCACCGAGCGTTGTTGTCGTTTTCGCAGTACATTTGTCCGGAAGAGGATAGATGCTCATAAAATTATTTGCAATGATCACCGCAAGTGTTTCGCTGTATTTGTCATAGGGCGAGTAATAGATGTCGATCCCACGCAGCCTTCCTGACAGGCTCTCCGGCGCAGCATTACTGTGAAGTGCCAGATGCACATCAAAATCGCCCGCATTCGAGTCAGCGATTGCTCCGGTGACATTGCGATCCGGGTCATTCCGCACGTAGGTGATTCCGCTTGAACGCAGATACGGTTCCATCCGATCCGCAATCTGATTCATATACAGCTCTTCATTTCCGCCGCCGTCATATGGATTCCACTCCTGTGTCGATGGACTTAAAAAACAGTTGGCATATATACCAGCCTCTTTTCTATCAAAGGATTGAGAAACGATTGATTTCACATTCCAATTTATGCATGACAAAAAGAAATGGTGTGGTTGCAATTTTTGCAATGATCGGTTATAATGATAGAATCAGGTATAGCATGCAGCTTTCCTGATGTAAGGCTATTCCCAAAATCGTTTCAAAAACAGAAAGGTGTGGTTTCTCATGCAAAACAACCGGGTCGTATCAACCATCATCCACTATCTTATGATCACAGTCGGCGTTGCGATTTACAGTATTGCGCTAGAAATGTTTTTGATGCCTAATTTGGTATTGGACGGCGGATTAACGGGCATTGCACTTATGATCAACTATCAAACCGGAATCATGCTTGGTATTTTGACGTTTCTTTTGAATATTCCGTTTGTTCTACTGAGCTGGCATATGCTGGGGCTTCGATTTGCCGGATCTTATTTTTACGCAATGCTGCTCCTTTCCGTGTGCACATCGCTGCTGTATGAAATCGATCCTGTCACAGACGATGAAATGCTATCGATTGTGTTTGGCGGAATTTTGCTCGGAATCGGCGTTGGTCTGGTCATCAAGGACGGAGCATGTATGGACGGAATAGAACTGCTCGCCATGATGGTCAACAAGAAATTCCCCATTTCGGTTGGACAGATCATTTTAGTGATCAACCTGATTATTTTTTCGGTTGTAGCTTTTATGTTTGGCATCGACCGCGCTCTGCTTTCTCTCCTGACCTACATCATCGCCTCGAAGCTGATCGACCAGGTAGAAGCCGGCTTTAACGAGGCGAAGCAAACCATTATTATTTGCAATAACGGAAAAAGCATTGCAAATGAAATCTATGCACGGCTTGGTCGAACCATGACAATTCTCGATGCACGCGGACTGATCAGCGGAAAAAAGATCTGATGTACTGCGTCATCACGCGTCTGGAGCTCATAGAACTGCGCAGGATTGTCGATCAATTTGACGGCAGCGCGTTTATTACGGTTTCGGACATTTCTGAAATCATTGGTGAGCATATGAAAAAAATGCGCTTCCGCAGAAAAAAACGGAAACGCAGACGAAAGACGATCAAACGGCGCGTGCAGAATAAGTCAACGCCTATGAAAATGCACAAAAAATGCTTGACACAAGAAAAGACTTATGCTATAATGGCATTGCTGCAGCAGAAGCGCTTTCAATTCGCCGCGATTTGCAAAGTGTGAAGTGCCCTGCGTTTCACGGCAGTGTACGGCATCCACTATGTTGGAAAAGCGCATGCAATCAAATGGTTTCACTTCGCTGTGTTTTGACAGGCTAAGTTCGGAAATCATTGTAACAGGACGTTGTAAGAGCGAATTTCTCTTGCGGCGTCTTTTTTTCCAAAAATCGAATTGGATGCTGGGAAAACATAGTATCGAATTACCTTAGGTATAGTCCTGATCAAATAAAATTATAGCAGAGCAGCCCAGTTCTATGCGCTGCAGCTTTTCGTCAATCGATGTTTTTAGCTCTTCTTCGGTATAGGGACACGAAAAGGGAACGACCAAATCAAAGACCAAGTGCTTTTCATTTTCGCCGGGGACAAACCGGAAATCATGGAAGCTCAGCGACTGATCCAGTTCCTGCAGCACCTGCTGTACGATTTTCCGGTAATTGTTAATCTGTTCATCATTCAGCTCGATGGGATCCATGTGAATAGTCATCAGAATGTGCATGGTGTCATAAATCTCACACTCCACCACATCGACAATCGAATGCGCTGCGACAAAATCGGCATCGCTTCGCACTTCGACATGGCAGCTGCCTAGCATTTTTCCCGGACCATAATTGTGAATCAGCATGTCGTGAACGCCTTCTATACCGGGCTTTGACAAAATCAAATAGCGAATCTTTTGCACAACCTCTGCATCCTCCGGACGCCCTAGCAAATCGCTGACCATATCGCGAATCATGTCAAACGCTGATTTTAAAATAAACAGCGAGATGATAACACCAATGATCCCATCAACAGGAATATCTGTCACCAGTGATGTCACTAAAGCAAGAATGGTTGCAGCGGTCGCGATCACATCATTTCGGCTGTCCTTTGCAGAAGCCATTATAACGGAGGAATGCACGCATTCTCCTAGAACGGTATTGAAATACATCATCCAAAGCTTCACGGCAATGGACACCAAAAGAATCAGCAGTGTTGTGATGTGGAATGTAACAACCTCTGGATGCATGAGCTTTGACACGGCATTTTGAAGCAGTTCAAAGCCCATCATTGCAATGATAACTGCGATGGCAAGTGTGGTAAGATATTCCATGCGTCCGTGGCCAAATGGATGCTCTTTGTCTGCTGGCTTTGCGGCAATCTTATAACCGAACAGTGTCACGAGGCAACTGACGCAGTCAGAAAGATTGTTAAATGCGTCTGAAATAATCGCGATCGAATTGGAGAGCAGTCCAACTACATATTTGATCACAAACAGGACGATATTGCAAAAAATACCAACAACACTGCTGCATGTGCCATAGGATTTTCGAACCGTGGGATTGTCGATCTCCGTGCTGTTGTAAATCCATTTTCACAAGAGAAAATCAATCATAGGAAGCGCACCTTTCTATCAAATCTGTCAAACATTTTCACGGGTTCATGATTTTTAGCGATGTCCTTATTATAACAGCTGAAACAGAAAAAATCAAGGACAACAATTATACAATTCCGAATGGAGGAAGAATATGAACTGGAAATCCAGCTATCGAAAAGCGATCACATTTAGTTATGATGACGGAAACGAACAGGATATTCGTCTGGCGGAGATGTTCCGCAAGTATGGCTTAAAAGCAACGTTCCATGTCAACACTGGTCTTGACGCACAGCATGGGACATGGAAATGTAGCGATCTATGGGTGCGCCGGTTAAATTTATCAGACTGTCCAGAGGTCTATCGGGGGCATGAGGTTTCAGTGCATGGCAGCCTGCATCAGAATCTGACGCAATTAAGCCGCGAAGAGATCCGAAAGGAGCTAAACGATGATATTTCGGAGATCACATGTATTTTCCAGGAAAGGCCAGTGGGAATGTCCTATGCGTATGGCGTATATCATGCAATCGCAGTAGAGGAGGCAAAAGCGGCATGGCTTTATTATGGGCGCGGTGTTGTCAGCATGCATCGATTTGACGAGCAGAAGGATCTGCTCCGTTTTCAGCCGACATGTCATCATGATGACGCACTTTTGTTCGAGCTTACAGATCGTTTCCTGGCGGCGAAGCCAGATCGTCCGCAAATTTTTTATATTTGGGGACACAGTTATGAACTTGAAGGAAAACAGCATTGGGATCACATGGAACGATTTTGCGAGAAAATCAGCGGAAGATCGGATATTTTTTATAGTACAAGTCGTGAAATTCTTTGTGATGATCCCACCGACATTTGATGACAAAGCAATCGCTTCTATGTCGTGAATCGGTGCTTTGTCTGAAAGCGAAAGGCGTGATGCGTCCGGCGGTATTGCCTTTACAGGAACAAGGAGGATTTGATATGGCAGGAATGATACAAATTTATTGCGGAGACGGAAAAGGAAAGACAACCGCAGCAATCGAGCAGGCGCTGCGGTGCGCCGGAAGCGGCAAAAACGTCCTGATAATGCAGCTAATGAAGCCAGAGGACTCCAGCGAACGCATGATGCTTCGACAGTGCGATAATATCACGTTGTGGGACGCCTTTCCTGACGCAAAATTTTCATTTCAAATGACTACGCGAGAGCGGCAGAAGGCAGCATTATGGTATACCGATCAATTTCGTAAAATGACAGAAATCGTACAGCATGGCTACCAGATGCTGGTACTGGACGAATTAACATCTTGTGTAACCTGCGCTTTATTCCGTCATCGCTTCCGTTTTCCTTTTTAGACGATCGACCGAAGGCATTAGAAATTGTGATTACCGGACGCAGTCCGAGCAAGGCTCTTTTGGAACGGGCGGACTATATCACGGAAATGAAAAAGGTCAAGCATCCGTTTGATCTTGGCATTGCTGCGCGTCATGGCATCGAGTATTAATTAAATCCTATGCGTAATCAATATCATTTAGTACAAAAGCATAAAATAATAGGAGGACAAAATGTCCTCCTTTTTATGTGATGCCTGCAAAAGAGGGCTGTAATAGCACATCCGCTTACACCAGATCAGTTTGCAGCCAGCTTTCGATTTCCTGCCACCTCTGCTCTACCAATTGTTTTCCATGCTGATAATACGTATGGATTTTCGCAGGGTTTTGCGTAAAAAGCGGAATTGGCGGAATTTGCGGACGAAGGACAAAAACACAGTTTTCTTTTTACGCTTGCCGCAGAATATTTATCTGCTGCTGGTACTGTGAAACGCGATTGACAATAGCCCGATAGAGTGCCGGATAGGTCTGCGCGTAGCAGCGATGCAGCAGCGGTTTGAATTTTCGATAGTCCGTTGGACGACAGCCCTGTGTCCCGGTGAGAATCACCAAAACCTTATCGCACCCCCTTTTCCAACAAATGTGAGAAATGGATTGGTGCAACGATACTTCCGTCCACATAATGCCGGTCGCAAATGGAAACAGAGCGGCAGATAATCGGCAGTGCGCAGGACGCCATCAACGCTTGAAGCAATCGCTTCTTACTGTGATGATCTGACAAATACGCTGCTGATCCGTCCTCACAGCACGTAGCGGCAAAGTCAACGTCAACAGAAGATGTGAAGAATCGAGAAAAATCAATCCGATTTGCATAGCTTTTCGCCATATGCTCTAAATTTAAAAAACGACCGGTTCACAGCATATGCCGCACGCCAAAATAGTGTTCCTCTTTTGGAACCGTCATCATTTTCAGCGCAATGCCGGCTTATCCGGAGCAAAAATTTAATGCACAGCCAGCCCCGGCAGATGTACCAGAAACGGCGGAAGCGTTAAATTCATGTTCCATTAGCTGGTCTAATACGCCAACAGTAAATGCGCTTCGTTCTGCGCCGCCTTCCAGTGCAATTCCGATCATACACAATCTCCTTTCCTCCGTTTTCGCGTTGCGGTTTTTGTTTAGACAGTCCCGCACAAAACGCCATGAAATCCGTTTTTTCGGAATACTATCTCTATTATATGAATTTTTGATGATTCTGTCAAGACACCACATCTTTCTCGGCAAGATCTCTTTGTAGAGTTGTCAATGATCTGTTACACGCGCTCGAAAAAGCAAGATGTTAAA
>JAJQAB010000133.1 GCA_021203985.1 Ruminococcus sp.
GCTTAGTCGACTTCGATAAATTATTACATGTTGTTTACTAAAATTGATTTCTGTGAAAGAAAGACAGCGCCTATTGCTTTTTTCCCAGATTCATGTTATACTATAAAAACAAGGATGACAAAATAACAGTCATCTGCGATCTGTAATGTCATCATAGAAGGAGGAGTTTCTCATGAATTTTACGGAATTTGCAAAAAAAGCGGTGTTCTGTGCGTGCTTATCAGGATCGACCGGTAGAACCGGAAAAGCTGCAGGCAATCCTGGAAGCCGGACGGATTGCGCCGACAGGTGTAAACGCACAGGAACAGCGCCTGCTTGTGGTGCAATCACCGAAGGGAATTACGAAAATGGTGGACGCTGTTGCGAAGCCGGAGGCGTATACGGCAAAGGCGTTCATCGTGGTCTATGCGGAAAAGGATGCTGCGTGGACATGGAAATTCAATGGACATAACATCTATGAAATCGATGCTTCGATCGTCACAACCTACATGATGCTCGAAGCCACAGCGCATGGATTCGGATCGCTCTGGGTTGGCAGATTTCAACCGGATGTCCCTGTGAAAGGCGTATCATATTCCGGATTCTTATATTCCGGTTAATATCCTCTGCTTGGGCTATGCCGAGCCAGACGCGGAAAAGCCTGTGGATCGCTATGATACGGATCGGAAGCCGTTGACAGAAACTGTTTGGTACGAATTGTTTGACACATAAAGCTAGCGCGTTTTTTGTTGCGCGCAAGGCTACACCAAAAAGCAGCAGCACCGTTTGCTTTCGGGTGCTGCTGCTTTTTTGCGCAATTACAAAAGTGGACTGAAGGTGCGCAAAATCGCCTGCCAAATCAAATTGTGATAGCGTCTTTTGCATTCCCGCAGTGTGACACGATGACTTAACTCCATCGTCAGAATACAATCTACCTTCAACTTTTCCAGCGCGCTGCATTCTACCATCAACACAGCACATTCCATATGAAGGTAAAGACTGCGATAATCCATGTTAATCGTCCCGACAACGCCGATCCGATCGTCTACCAAATAGCTCTTGGCATGAATAAAGCCAGGCGTATACTCATAAATCCGCACGCCAGCACGAATCAGCGGCTCATAATAGGATCGCGTCAGGGAATATACCGCACGCTTATCCGGAATTCCCGGCATAACAATCCGCACATCCACGCCGCGTTGTGCCGCCATACAAAGTGCATGCTGCATCGAATCGTCAATTGCCAAATACGGCGTAAAAATATAGACATAGCGCTTTGCCTGTGTAATCAGATCCAAATAAACGTCATGTGCCAGCATTTCATTTTCAAAGGGCGAGTTGCAATATGGCTGTACGTAGCCATCCGTTGGAAAGGGATCATGGTGATAGCGATATGGCTGATAATCTTCACAGCGATCATGGGTGTTATGAAACGCATTCCATAGTTCCAGATTCATTTGCGTCAATGCATAAGTCGCCTCACCGTAAAGGCGCACCGCAGTATCCTTCCAGTGCCCAAAGCGTTCAATTTGATTGATATACTCGTCCGCCAGGTTAAAGCCGCCGGTATAGCCGATATAACCGTCAATGACCGTGATTTTTCGATGATTGCGGTTATTCATCACCGCAGAAAACACCGGGCGGATTGGGTTAAATGCCATCAGCTGAATTCCTGCTGCTTTCAGTTCCTTTTGAAAATTCTTCGGCAGACAGCCAATACTGCCTAAATCGTCATAGATCAGGCGTATCTCGACACCGCTTGCTGCTTTCTCCTTCAGCAAATTTTTGATCGTATCCCACATGACGCCTTCGGCAATAATGAAATATTCCATATAAATAAAATGCTTTGCCTGACGCAGATCCTTGACCAGCTGCAGAAATAGACTGTCCCCCGAGGTGAAATACTCCACCTGCGTATTCTGGTACATTGGGAATCCGGACTTTTCTAAATATCCGTTCAATTCTGCGGTGCACAGCGGAATCTGAGGAAGCGTAGTCGTGACGGACTGTCTAGCACTGATTACATGGCGACCGTGATAAAACTTCCGGCGAATCCGCCGAGACGGACGCTTGTCCCCGAAAAATAAATACATCAAACAGCCAAAAACAGGAAATGTACCAATAAACAGCAGCCACAAAATTTTATAGGACGGGTTGCCGGACTTGCTCACAATATATATTTCCATCAAAATACTCAGGATCAAAAAACCCGTATAAATCCAATGCACATATTGCACCAGTCGAAGCGTTAGCATAACAAACCATAACAGCTGCAGTACAATCAATAGTCCAATTAGCATCATGCGACTCGTTAATACGCTGACGATTTTTCTAAAAAAGCGTTTCATGCATCGACACACTCCTTTTCCTGAAAATAGCAGCGCATCTACCGCCGCTACACGCACATTCTGTAATCTTGCTTTTTTATTATAGCAAATTTTTTGACAAATAGCAAGTTTTTTTGCAAATTACAACTAGCACTACTGTGAAATCTTTTCGAACGGGTGCTACCCCACAAAACAAAAAAATCTTGGCATACCATACGATGCCAAGATTTTTTTATGAATCCGTACAAATTGTGTACGTGCCTTGTACGATTACGATTCTCCCGTATACGGCAGGACGTCAATCAACTGCACCTGAAATTTCAACAGAATCATCGCATCCTCGCTGTCCACATGGTCATCCGCATTGACATCTGCGCTGCCGTAGGCGCTTTGGCTCAAATCCAAGATGCCAGCCATATATCGGCTCAGCCTTATCACATCGCCCAGAGCAACAGTACCGTTCAGATCCACATCGCCGACAAGTCCGCCGGAGATTACAACAGTCGTTGTTGCTGTCGTTGTCGTTGTTGTTGCATCTTCTGAAGAAGTATTCGTTTTGGTTGTCGTTGTCGCTGTCGTCTCCGCCGTTGCTTCGGTCGCGGGCACAAGTGTCGTTTCTGTTTGAACAGTCGTTTCTGCCCCACTGCTTGCTGTCGATGCCGTTGTGTTTTCTTCGGTTTCTGTTGATGTCGAGATGGTTTCTTCTGTGGTCGTGCTGGTTTCTTCCGTCTCCGCCGAAGTTGCCTCGGAGGTCATGGTTGTATTGGTAATTGTAGTCGCCCCTGTTGTGGTTGTTGTGGTTGTGGTTGTTTCTGTCACTGTCGTGGTTACTTCTGTCGTGGTGGTTTGCGTGATGACTTCTGTGGCTAAATTCCACTTTTGGCAAGCATGACTTGTAGGCGTCCACTGCTGTACATTTGCGCCATATTCCAACGAAGCGTTTGCAACCTCTACAAGGCAAAGATCCTTTGATGCATGGGTCAAAATACTATAAGTACCATCGATATTCTTCGTAAAGTGAAACAGCTGCGCGCTGTCCTTTCTATTATAGGCAGCAAGCTCGATGTTTCCGCCGCTTCCGCTATCCGCAGCAGTAAGCGCGTAGCTGTTGTCCTGGTACGAACGAATCCAATAATAATTATCCGATCCAAAGGCAGTGAGAACAAATTTTTGTGCATCCGCATCGTTTTGCTCCCACTGCTGCACATTCACGCCTTCCGCCATCGTGCCATCCGTAATATCCATCAGGAATCCAGAATTTGCATTCTCAAATGTATAGATGACATCCGTTTGCATGGTACAGCCCGGATCGGTTGCAGATTCGAGAATCCATGCCTGGCAGCTTTCTCCGTTTGACGTAAACTGCTGTATGTTTGCACCCGAAGTCGTTGCTGCATCCGCAACCTCGACAACAGATGCTGCACCAGAAATACTGGTATAGATCGTATAACTGCCATCTGCGTTTGCTGCAAGCATAAACTGTTGATTCGTACCACCGTTATACGAATAAATATCGACATTCGTACCATCCGCCGTCCCCTACGGCAGAGGCGATATAATAGTATCCATCCCCTGCGCTGTAGAATTTCCAGACATCGTTTGCCGCTGTTCCATCAGAACCCACTGCTGCACATTCGCGCCATTTTCTGCCGCAGCATCTGCAACCTGTAGGTAGAGTCCGGAGTTCACATTTTTAATCTGATATGTAGCGCCTTCCGTGAAGCTTGCGGCAACCAGTGCGCTGGGAACTTCTGTATAACCTGCACTCGGCACACCGCTCGCCGAATAGCGCAAATACATGACACTTCCCTTGGAGGACTGGTATCCACTATACGTAGAGCAGTATGTTTTTGCTCTTTCCGCAGAAAGCGATGTATAGGAATAATTGGAGGTCGGACGCCATGTGCATTCCTCTGCGTAGCCGTTGGTGATCGATCTGAGTGACGTACGCGAGCAGTCCACAAAGACAGAGCCAGATTCTGCGTAATAGCAAGGATAATTCACTTCGCCCCAGTAACAGATGACATTGCCGCCATCCTCATAATAGCAATTTTCCGCATAGATCTTCGAGGCAGTAAAAACAGTATATGCCATGCTAAACGTGCTGACGTAGTTGTTGAGCGAATGGAAATAGCCATAGCGCATCAGACCCGGACCTCTTGTGAGTGTCTCATGGAATTGATTGCTGATCAGAGACATCCGCGGGAAATTGTTGTAGGTATTATAAGTCGTCTCATCATCTGTCGGATAGCCCAGGATCAAACCATATTCGTGCAGTCCAAAGGAGCAGTCCGAAACCGTACAATAATCTGCATCATAACAGCATGCAAGGAATTTATCCCAATCCGGCAATCCCGTGCTGGCTTGGTTATAATCATCATGTCCGACAAAGGTGCAATGGTCGACCCAGAGATTCTGACCAGAGCCTAGATATACAACAATGGAGTCGTTGCCGTTTGATTCAGGATCGTGCTGCAATTCGAGATTTTTCAGGATCAGATTATCGCCTGTGCCCTTGCTGGATGACGTACAAAATTGCACATTATAAAGTGTATGCGCCGAGTAGCTGCCGATAATCGTCTTATTGTCATGTACATAAATTCTACCATCTGGACAATAATAATGTCCCGAAGAGTCCGTTGTCAAACTCGTTACTTGAAAATCCGCAGTAATAACAATGGTATACGGCGTGTCAGATGTTGCATATTCCTTCAACGCGTCAAACGTAGAAACCTCTACCACCTCGCCGAACAAGCCACCGATATCCGATGCCTTGACACTGCCTGTGTTGTCATCGAAGCAATAGCCGGCAAAGCCCTGCAGTCCGTCTGCATTGAGCAGCCAAAGCTGCTGATCTGCACCGGTATAAGACGCAAGCTTCACGCCGGACGCGCTTTGCGTCAATGCAAGCGAAGTGTCGGAATAGTTGACAATTTTATAATACAAATCGTTGCCCAGGCGATCCGTTTCTACCAGAATCACGTACCAATGCTGCGACTGTGCCGATTCGCTGCCGTATACGATCACATCCGTACCTGCGGACACTTGATAGCCGCTCGGTGTCAGCAAACGCCCGGATTCCGTGTTTAACAGTTTAAAGAACGTACCGTTTGCATCCTCACCGACACGGTCGAACCTCCAGGATGGCGAAAGGTCGCTGCCAAGCGCCTGTGTCGTCACCGAAGCCACATCGGCAGTACCCGTTTCTGTCAAAACGGCAGAATTGTCCTTCACCGCAATATGCATCAGCTGTGCCGGATAATCTACCGATGCCTCCGAAGCCAATGCGATCGTGGAATTCGATCCAAACATCGGGAGCAGCCATGCGGTGAGTATGGCAATCGACAAAAGAATTGCTTGCCATACATGTTTTTGCTTTTTCATCATAATTTTCCTCATTCGTACAAGCGCGCAACGTGGAATCTGACACATAAACAACACGCGGCGCTGCCTGAACATTTTTCTACTCAGATTATAACACAAAGTTTTCCAATATGCAAACGCTTTTTTATTCAATTTTTTCAAAAAACAGAAGGGGGGAAGCCGCGTCTTTGCGTGGATCACGCATGTGATCTGCTTTTTCTGCGCGTTTCTGCACATGCAGATGCCAGATCGGATTCCAAAAAATCCACGGAAATCAATAATTACAAAGTGCTTACAAGGAAGGAAAAAAGTGATATAA
>JAJQAB010000040.1 GCA_021203985.1 Ruminococcus sp.
AGCCGCGCCCGGAATCAGGCACTCTCTCGTCGCCTTCGGCTCCTCCATCGTGCCTAATTCTATTCCAACTCGTTTAACATCTTGTTTTTTCGAGCGCGTGTAACAGTCATTGACAACTCTACAGATTTTTTCGTGGTGTTCCCCACGCCCTCTTGATTTTTTTTGCAAAATATGCTATGATAAATACGCCGCGCATGATGCATGGCAAAACACACAAAAAACGAGGAGGAATAGTTTATGCCGCATATTATCATTAAAATGTTACAAGGAAGAACGGACGAGCAAAAGAAGGCGGCTGCACAGCAGGTTGCAGAGGCACTCGAAAAGGCGATTGGCTGCAATGGCGATCATATTTCAGTTGCCGTGGAGGATTATACGCCGCAGCAGTGGCAGGACGTGTTCCAGACGGAAGTGGTAGAGAGCACGCATCTTTTCGTAGAACCGCACTATGATCCAAAGGACGTGCTCTGATGGGCTTGATTTTGGCGTCCGCTTCGCCGCGCCGACAGCAACTGCTGCGGATGATCACGGTGGATTTTACCGTTTGCCCGACAAATGTCGATGAAACGCTTCCGCCGGAACTGCCACTGTGCGATGCTGCGCAATTTCTGGCGCGAAAGAAGGCACAGGCGGCGGTAACGCAGTTTCCACAGACGATCGTGATCGGCGCAGATACCACGGTTTTGCTGGAACAGCAGCTGCTCGGGAAGCCGAAAACGCCCGAACGTGCGGCGCAGATGCTCGAGCGTCTATCCGGCAAGACCCATCAGGTGATCACCGGCGTAGCCATTGCAAAAGATCATCAGGCGCAGTCGTTTCAGACGCAAACGAATGTGACGTTTTATCCGCTGCGTGCGGCGGAGATTTCAGAGTACGTGCGCACCGGAGAGCCACTCGACAAAGCGGGCGGTTATGGGATTCAGGGTTGTGGCGCGCTCTTGATCCAGCGAATCGAAGGCGATTATTACGGCGTGGTCGGCTTACCGGTTGCACCGCTTGCAAGAGCACTGCGCGACTGGGGCGTCTGTACGGAAGGGGCTTTCACGTGCGGCGATACATGATCGAAAACGATGTGCACCACAGCGCGTTTTGGCAATGGACCGGGTGGGCGTACCGCCGTTTTTTCACGTCCATTTCACGTCTGCTGCTGCCGGTGGTGGTTTTGTTTGCAGGGGTTGCGCTTTTTCCGGGCAACCTAGCCGTGCAGGAAAACGGCATTGCGAAGCAGCTGCAGACCGTGTGCTTTTTTGCTGTGAGTCTGTATGGACTGCTCCTAGTCTGTCTGCTGCCGGGGTTTTTATGCAGCGTTTGCCGTAACCGAAGAGTTCGCCGGTTTTGCCGGCAGCATCCAGTCCCAGCGATCTCCTGCGAAAGCACCGACCTGCGCGAAGCGTTTGACGATCGCCACGTATGGAAGGACGAAGCCTAGTTTCTTTCCGGTTCAGGCTTGCAGGTGTTCCTGATGCCGAGAGCCTACCTCAAAAAAATCAGCGCGATCCAGACAAAGCGAACGCAGGGGCGTTTTGCGCAGACTGTGTATCAGGCTGCGGTTCTGACAGTCACCGGCACGGTGGAAACCATTTCTTTTTCCGGTCGAGCCGGACACGATGCCTTTGTCTTGTGGCTTCGCAGAACGCGGCGATCAGAATCCGCCGGCAAACGCCCCATGTAGTCGCTTCTGCATGACGGCGGTACTGTATTCCCATAATCGATGAAAGGAAATATACATGAATAAAAAAGAATTAGCAGAGCTTCGAAAGAATTTTTCAGAATCCAGCGATTTGTTCGTGATCAATCACGCGGCAACTGCGTTTGTCGATGCAGAAAAGCAAATCCGCTGCCTGAACAGCCGCGCTTATCACGATATTCCTACCGAAGAAAACGAATGTCTGATCGCCACGCTCAAGCGTGTACTTTCCGGGACGCTCGGGAAGGGCTTGTTGGAATATGAGTTCCCACAGGAAGCGTACGAAGAGGGCGGAAGCCAGGCGATTTTATATGCTGCCCTCAATAGTAAACTCAAGGACGAATCGGCGGTTTCGATGCTGATGGATCAGATCGTCAGTCGTATGGACTATGTGTCCACCTATGCAGTTTTGGTGGCGCATTGTACCTATACGGTGTTCCAGAAATCGAGAAACGATGAGGTTGACCCATACCAGAGCTATGATTATTCCTTTTTGGTCACAGCGATTTGCCCGGTCGAGGTGCGTGTCGATGGGCTGATTTACAACGAGGACGACAACGCGATTGAGAAGAAGAAGGCGTATGACCGCATTGTTGCAGAAATTCCGACAGACGGCTTTCTCTATCCGACCTTCACCGGAAGAGGGCCGGATGTCAACCACGTCCTGTACTTTGCGCATAAGCCGAAGGATGTCAACGTCAGCATCGTGGAGAATGTTTTGGGCTGTCACTTTACGCAGACAGCGCAGGAGCAGAGAGAAACCTTCCAGGGTCTGATGCAGGAAATCGTGGCGGATGAGCTGAGCTATGCGGTGATCACCAGCGTCAATGAAAAAATTTCTGACATTGCCGCGGAATATACCAACGAGCCGGAACTGCCCATTGTCGATGATATTCACGTTCGTGATATTCTCCTGGATTCCGGCGTCAGCCAGGAGAAGGCGGAGGAAATGCAGATGGCATATCGAGAAGCGATACAGGACAAACCGATTACTGTGGGGAATCTGGTAGAAAGCAAAACAACGATTCGATTCGATGGCGTGACGATTTCGATTGGAAAGGACGCAACTGACAAGGTGCGGACGCAGTGCGTCAACGGCAGGCGCTATCTTCTGATCGATCTGGAAGATCCGGCGGTGGAGATCAACGGACTTACGGCGCGGGTCGCAGCGGATTCTCCTCCAGTGCAAGCCAATGTGCCATCTGAATCAGAAGAGGAATCCGCACCGGAAGACGATGCCGATGCACAGTAAGCGCCATTTTAAGGCAACACGAAACAGAGCTTGTCCTAAGACAAGTACAAAAAACGGCTCGAACCAGACGCTAAGGCACTGGATCGGGCCGTTTTCATTACGGCATATCACTGCATTCTTCTGTCGCGATTCATCGAATGATTTCCACAGTTGGGGTCGTAGGAGGGGTTACAGCAATAGAAGTTTTTTGCGTCTAAGTCGTCCTGCACGAGACGGAGTGCCTCACCAAAGCACTGGAAGTGCACGATCTCTCGCTGCCGCAGGAATTTGATGGGATCGCGGACATCCGGGTCGTCACAAAGCCGCAAAATATTATCATATGTGGAGCGCGCTTTTTGCTCCGCCGCGAGATCCTCGGTTAAATCCGTGATCGGATCGCCATTCAATTGGAAATACGCCGCCGTGAGGCGCACCGGAAGCTCACTGCGGATAGACGCCGAGCGTGTGGTCGACAAAGCAGGTGTCGAACCCCGCCTCCTTGATCTGCTCCGGCGTGAGATTCTGCGTCAGCTGGTAGAGAATCGCCGAGATCATTTTGAAATGCGCGAGTTCCTCAGTGGCGACATCGGTCAACACGCCCTTCACTTTGTCGGGTTTCATCGTGTAGCGCTGGTTCATATAGCGAAGCGAAGCGCTGAGTTAGCCATCCGGTCCGCCGAACGGCGTTTCCAGAGAAAAACGACTCTGCGTATCTATGCGCGGTACACAAGAATCACGCGGCTTTGTGGGCGGTCAAAGATGATCGTCTCCACAAAGGCACGCAGGATTTCATTTTGCAGCTCTGGCGTTATGGCGGCATCGGTTAAGATGTCGAGGCTCGCTGTGATCACGCGCCGTTATGGCAACGGATGCGAATCGCGACTGGCCTGCGCAATTTGTCTTTCTGCCGCCTCGATTTCCTGCAGCAGCTTTGCTTTGCTCTCCTGGTATTCTTCGATCGTGTCGATCCCGGCTTGATAGGCTTCTTTGACTCGCTGGAGCTTCCGTTTCGCATGCGTCCATTGCATTTGCGCCGCGGCAGCTTCTGCATCGGGCTGCTCTGTGTGGCGTTCGATAACTGCTCGGAATGTTTTGCCTTGAAAATCACGCTGGATTTGCTCGAGCACCACCGGCGTCAGCTTCTTTAGGGCAACATGATGCGAAACGCTGCATTTCCCCTTTGCGTACTGGTGACATTGCAGAGACGGTTCCTTGCAGCTGCTGTAGGTCAGCGCATAACCACAAGCGCTGCACTTTACGAGTCCCTTGCATGCATATGGTTTTCCTGTCTGCGGCTTCGCGTACTTTGCGCAGCTTCGTTTGCTTTCATCGAGCTTGTGCTGGACATCGTCAAATTGCTTTTTTTCAATCATTGGCGTATGGTGATTCGCAGAAAAAATGGTATCTGCTGTGATTTTGTCGGCGTAGTGCTGCGACTTTGTGCCGCCTGGTGTTCAGTGCATCACGCCTGTATAGGTTGTGTTTCGCAGCAGATATTCCACGGTGCGATTATCCCACTTTCCGCCGGAGCTTGTCGGGATCCCGGTAGCATTTAGCCGCATGGCAAGCGTTCTGATCGGAACACCGGCTGTATAATCCGCGAACAAGTGCTGTACAATGCCAGCTTTCTCCGGATCTGGTGTGTAAACACCGTTTTCGATCACATAGCCGAACGCCGGCTTTCCCATTGCGCCACAGCGCCGCGCTTTTTCAGATATACCGCGCACCACCTCTTCCGCTAGGTTGATGCTGTAATATTCGTCCATCGCTTCTAACAGCGCCTCGATTAGTATTGCAGTTTTGTCCTCTGAGAGCTGTTCGGAGATGGAAATTACGTCAATGCCGCACTGCTTTCGTAGCATGGACTTGTAGACGATGCTGTCCTCCCGATTCCTGGCGAACCGCGAAAATTTCCAGACGAGAATAACATCAAACGGTCTGGGCTTTTGCTTTGCAGTGCCGATCATCTGTTGAAATGCAGGGCGCTTGGTGCTGCGGCCACTGATGCCTTCATCCGTATAAATCAAGGCTTCCGGCACAGTGTAGCCATTTCGCTCTGCATATGCCAGGATCGCCTTTCGCTGGCTGTCGGGGGAGTATTCGATCTGGTCGTCCGTGGAAACACGAATATAGGTGGCGGCAATCTTCATATGCAGTCACTCCTTATAAGCGATAGAAAAAACGCATCCCTCCGCTACTTTTGCGGTTTCGATGCTCGGCGGTGCATGTGTGCCGTTAAGTGCCAAGCGATCGATTCGCTGACGCAAATATACAAGCCGCTATGGCATAAGATGACGCGGAGGTGGATTGTATGCCAAAAATAACTGTGGCGGAATGCAAAATACATTTACAAAATGGCGACACCGTGCCGCTTTCCGCATTAACACCCGCGCAGCAGGTGGCGTGCTGGTCCGCGATGGCAGAGCGGATTGGATGCGTGCTGCAGGATTATGTGCATCAGCATCCGGAACAGTATGACCTGGTGTGCGACTTGCTGGAAACATGCGCCGATCAGAGCGGCAACGCGGACGCGGATCAGAGCTTTATGGAAACGATCGATGCGTAATTGGAGATGCTTTCGCAAGAATTTTTTCGAAATTGTCGAGTAAATGCTTGACAAATCGCATGATTTGTGATACAATAATAATATGAAATGGAGGTAATCATATGGCAAATACAACACAAGTAAGTTTTCGCATTGATGAAAACGTCAAAACCGAAGCGGAACGAGCCTTGAAAGAGATGGGACTTACCTTGTCAACGGCGATCAACGTTTTTTTGGTGAAGGTCGGAAGAGAACATCGCATTCCCTTTGAAATTTCTTCGGATCCGTTTTATTCTGAAGAAAACATGAGCTATCTTGCTGGGATTATTGAAGGAATTGAGAATGGAACCCGACCGCTTACAGAGCACAAACTTATTGAGGAAGATGACGAATGAAATTAAAATGGGATGAAGATGCATGGAATGACTATCTTTATTGGCAAACGCAAGACAAAAGAACGCTAAAAAGAATCAACGCATTGCTAAAAGACATTATGCGTAATCCATTTGAAGGCGTGGGAAAACCAGAACCATTTAGGTATTGTAAAGGCTATTGGAGCAGGAGAATCGATGAAACGAATCGAATCGTGTACAAGGTCGAAGGCGATGCGATTGTAATTGCTTCAGTAAAAGGTCATTATGACGACTGAAATTCTGTTGTGAAAACGGAGATTTTTTAGATCGGAATTTACGTGCTAGGCGCTGAGATTCAGAAGTAAGAGAATAGAAAATTTAGCAGCATTCTTAACTTCTGACCTCTGATCTCTTGCATCTGACTTCTGATGAAAGGAGATTGTATTATGAGCAAGACGATCTATTATAGCAGCAATGAAGGAAATGAATTAACAGAAGAGCAAAAGGCAATGATTCAAAAAGCGGCAAAAAGTCCGATTACGTTTGATGAAGATTGCCAAGAACTTTCTCCAACAATGATCAAAGCGTTTCGATGCGCTGTATCGAAAAGAAACCGTCATAGAACGCCGCCAATTATGCCACAAGATGAGGGCTTATGATTCTGACTTGAAAATTCTAGTACCACTCGGAAAAACGCTTGCAGTTGTACCGTTGAAAGCCCAATAACCACAAAAAAGGGAAGTCGCCAGAAAGGCAGCCTCCCTCTTTTCGTTTAAGAAAAAATAAAAAGAAAAATGCAATCTCGAAAAAATCCCGAAATTGTATGCTTTTTGGAGCTGTTATCCGGATTTGAACCGGAGACCTCTTCCTTACCAAGGAAGTGCTCTACCAACTGAGCTATAACAGCAGATTTACTTTGCTGCGTTATCACCGCAGATCAATAATAAATATTATATCATTTTTCCCAAGGATTGTCAAGCGAAAAATCATTTTCCTTGAAAATGAAATAAAAAGGCGGAAAAATAGAAGAAAGAAAAGAATACTTTGGCATATTTTTCAGTGTATTGCCTTGTTTTCCGATTTTTTTAGGCTAGGCTCGAATCGAATTTTCACCGCGATTCCGCACGGCGGCAGCTATATCGCTGCCGTTCGCCGCGATCATGTTAGCAATTGTCGTGCGTCTGCGCTTTGAAAAAAAGAAAGGCGATCCTGCACAGTTTTCGCGCGGGATCGCCTCGTTTGATTTTGTTTGGCTTGATTAGGCTTGTGCGGTGTCGCCTTAGGTTTCAGCAGATGCAAGCTCTTCCATCAGCGTTGTGTAGCATTCCAGAAGCATGCCGTTATTGCTCAGCGTCTTTTGCCGAACGAGTACATGACTAAACACGCCGTCAATATATGCCCAGTAGTTGTTTTCCTCATAGGGGATCAGTTCTACGGTATGTGTCGTGTCGTCTGTGAGCGTATACGTCAGCCGCAGTGCAACGTCATCTTCCACATAACCTGGGTCTTCCGTCTCGTTTTGAATCTGCTCATAAGAGAGATTCGCTGCCTTTTGGAAGAACGACTGGAACACCGAAACTGCATCTTCGGAATCCGAGAAGTCCGTTCCGTCACAGGAATAGATCGCGTTTTCGTAATCGATCTCGAATTCGGTTTCAAAGTCGAGCGTTGTGTCATTGAACGAACCGCTGTATTGAATCGTCATTGACGTTACAGATTCAATTTCCGGCTTGTATAAGGTGCTGACCAGGTAATCATCCGTTTCCGCCTGCAGGAACGAGAGATAAGACGAGTCGAAGATCAAAATTTCGCCGGTGTTTACATTAAAACAATTGATATAGCTCGATACCAACGGGTCGTATTGTTCAAACAACAGCGTAACCTGCGAGCCGTCATCCTGTTCAAACGAGAAGGTATAAGCTGGTGAATCTAAGCCGTATGCCGCGTAATCGTCCTCGGTGATACCATTTTCCCCGAAATCGTCAATTTCCAGCTCTTGTATGGTAATCATCAGTGTGGACAGCTTTGAAGTGTCGAGTGAGATTGGAATTTGATAGGGAACCGTCATTTCCCATGTGTTATCGTTTTTCTCGAAATTGTAGATCACTTCATCGCCTCTTTGCAGCGACAATTGACAGAAATCGGAAGTGGAATCCTGCACGATATAACGATAGCGCAGCTGTGTTTCCGTGACGTAGAGATAGCCGGCGGTGTCGGCATCGACAAGGTAAACGTGATCGCTGCCTTCCTTCATCATGTAGAAGTATTCACTCGTTGCGGTTTGCTTGCCGATTGCAATTTTGATCGTTTCGCTGTCGGTGTAATACGTGATCGTGATCGGGTCGCTCAGCTCATAGCTTTTGAGGGTCGCAGAATCCGCTGTACCGAGATCCTCCGAAGCAGTCAGGCTGCTGCCGTAGGAGCAGAGAACCGAGAGATAATATGTATTGAGGTAGAGATCTTCGCCGCTTGTCACGGTCCATTTGCCGGTATCTGCATCGATTTCTACGGTGTAGTCCTGATCTGGCGTATGCAGATCCATTTTCGTCACATCGCTCGAATCGAAGCTGCAAAGCTGCAGGGCAGTGGCTTCTTTCATGGACTCCTCCTGCTGTTTATCCTGGTACTGACAGATAAAGAAGTACGTACCAGCAGCAATTGCAATGAGAAGGACGAGAACAAGTCCCAGTACAAGTTGTTTTTTCATAACAAGGAAACCTCCTGCGGCATTAAGAGTTGCGGCGTTTGATCCAAATGCCAACCCCCACGATCAGGACGATCACCGGGATACACGTCAGTACGACAATCAAGGTGGTTGCGAACGACTCCTCCTGTAGTGCAATATAATCGTAAGAGCCTGTTTTTGCATCAATATCCATATCGATATCGCTGTCGTACATCCAGCTGATTGTACTCAGGAGCAAATAAACCGGAATGATTACCGTTTCGTCAGAAACGTGATCGTCATCGATAAACTCTGCGTTTCCAAAGACAACCATCTTGGAATCGTTGCGTGCGGTGCTTGTGGAGTGTGCCGCAAGCGTCATCGTGCCTTCGATTTCCTCTGGGTCATCGCTGATGCCGCCATACGGTTCGCCGACTGCCGTATCATAGGTCGTGATCAGAGATGCGATGGTGTACTTTCCGCCTTCATCATAATAGGTGAAGCTGCGGGATCCCGGCATATAGGTGTAAAGTCCTTCGTTGATGAGCGCAGAAGTCAGATCCGCTGCATCGCTTTCGTCATCCAGCTCGGTCAGCTCGCATAGAATCGTCGTATTGTCGCCGGAGATGTGATAAGAGGAATTTGTCTCATAAACGCGGTCGTAGTCCATGCCAATGCCATAGTCTGACATCATGTCCTCGATATTGGAATAAGCGAACGCACCGCCGTTGGGGGACATCAGCAGTGTGATGTTGCCGCCCTCATCTAAATAGGCATCGATCTTTTCCTTTTCTCCGTCTGTGATATCTGCCGTTGGCGCAGCGACAAGAATCAGCGCCGCATCATCCGGAACAGCATCGACTTCAGAAAGATTCAACGTTTCCGCCTGATAGTTATAGTTGATCAGGTTCGTGGTAAAGACATGGTAATCATCGAGCGATTTTTCGCCGTGACCGGTGAGGAAGTAGATCGTAGGCGTAAAGTTTTCTACAACGCCCTTGATCGTACCGGTCAGAAGATTCTCGCCGACAAATTCTTCATCCATTGTGTTGCCATCGTCATCGACATATGAGGTGTACATCGAGGAGCCGGGTACACGGCGGTAGTTATCGCCGCAGATGAGGATCATATCGCCGGTGGAGAGAGAGTACGCATCATCCTTGTTGATCAGGTCGAGCGTCTCGGTATCCGTATTCGGATCGAAGTCGATCAGATTGATTGAGCTGTGCGCATCATAGGCAAGCAGTGTGCGGTACAGCGTGAGTGTATCCAGATCGTTCTCGAGATCTTCCATTTCTGCGAGCAGATAGAAGTTGACCGTGATGCCCTCTTCGTCCAGCTCGTCTAAGTAAGATTCCGTGGTGCTCGTTAAGCTGAATTGCTTGTTGACCGACATATCCCAGCTGAAGTCAAGCCGTGCCACAATTATATTGAGAATGATGGCAATAATCAAAATGAGGATCACCAAAATCCATGCCATACCCGCGAATTTGGTGTTTTTCCAGTTGCGGACTTTGTATTCTTTTTCTTGCTTTTTGCTCATAGCGTCTTACCTCCTGCTCCAGCGTCTTTTTTCCACAGAAATGATCGTCCACGCGAGGAATACGACAATTTCCGTGACATAGCCGAACAGATCCGAAAGCTGTATCAGCCCTTGTGAAAAGATATCGAATTTGGTTTCGTTTGAGAGCCAGTCGAGCAGATCGGAGAGAACCGGAATGCTGGACAGGAAAGCGGTTGCGCTCATGTTGTCCGTCAGAAGAAGCAGCAGCATGGCAAGCTCACTGACGATAATTGCGATCAGCGGCGTTTCCGTCAGCGAGGAGATCAGAATGCCCACAGCCACGCAAACGAGTCCGAACATGAAAAATCCGATGTAAGTACAAATCAGACTCGACCAGATCACACGGCCATAAATGGTGGTGATGATCGGATAAATCAGCGTTGTCGCAAGCAGGATCAGCAAAACCGTAGCGGTTGCGAGAAATTTCGCCATGACAATCTGTGTGACATTCAGCGGACTCGACAGCAGCAGCGTTTCCGTGCCGTTCTTGCGCTCCTCGGAAAAAGCGCGCATCGTCAACAGCGGCAGCAAAATGACAAAGTAGAACAGGTTGACGTAGAAGATGGAAGCGAACGAAAATTCATACGTGGATGAGGTGACGTTCGAGATGTCCATGATCAGTGTCAGCGAAAATGTCGCCATAAAAAAGGCAATGACAAAATAAGCGATTGGAGACAGAAAAAAGCTTTGCAGCTCCTTTTTATATAGTGCAAACATGCGATATTATTCCTCCTCTTCCTCTTCTGCAGAATCGTCAGCATTTGCCTCGGTCTGCGCGGAAGCTGCGGATTCCTCCACCGCTTCAGACGTTTCCGCACGGGGCGCTTCCAGCTCTTTTTCCGCCGCTTCCATTTCGGCGGCTGCGTCCGCATCGATTTCGTCGAGCAGATCCTTCAGGTTTGTGCGCTTTTCCGGCTGGTTGACAAGCTTTACGAAAACCTGTTCCAGATTCTTCTTCTCTGTGGTAACCTCCAGCACCTCAAGCCCGTGCTGCAGCAGCGCGGACAATAGCGCATTTCGCGTGGAGTCTGCGTCAATTTCAACGTCATACGAATACACGCCGGTTCGTACAAACTGCACGTTGCTGACGCGAACCACGCCCTCAACGGCTCTTGCAACACGCGGCACTTCGCGTGAGCTTCCCTGTACTGTCAGGCGCAGCACTGTGCCGGACTCTATGCTTTCCTCAAGCCGTTCGAGCGTGTCGTCCGCCTTGATTTCGCCGTGGTTGATCACAACGACACGATCGCAGACCGCGTTGATTTCGCCGAGAATGTGCGAGCTTAAAATAATCGTGTGGTTGTGCCGCAGATCGAGGATCAGATTGCGCACCTCCATCAGCTGTGTCGGGTCTAAGCCAACCGTTGGCTCGTCCAGAATCAGCACCGGCGGATCACCGATCAGTGCTTGCGCAAAGCCCACACGCTGCTTATAGCCTTTCGACAAGTTGCGGATCAGCCGCCCCTGTACGTCCGCGATCTTCAGTCGCTCCATGACGCGCGCAACCTCCGTGCTCCGCTTCGCAGCAGGGACGCCCTTCAGCCCCGCGACAAAGCGCAGATATTCCTTCACCTTCATGTCTGGATAGACCGGCGGAATTTCCGGCAGGAAACCGATACAGCGCTTCGCCTTAACGGGCTGCTGGGCAATATCATAGCCCTCAATCGTGACCGTCCCGGACGTTGACGGGATGACACCAGCCATAATATTTAAGGTGGTAGACTTTCCGGCACCGTTCGGCCCTAGAAACCCAAGCACCTCGTTTTCATTGACCGTAAAGCTCACGTTCTTCAAAGCCGCTTTATTGCCATAGTACTTGGTTAGATTTTGAATTTCAACCATATAATGCTCCTTTCCACTTTTTGACAGATCGTCAAAAATGCAGGTACTTTTTTATTATCGCAAAATATTATGTCGTTGTAACGCATATAAAATGACGTTTTCATGAAAAGTTGAAAAAATGGATAAATCACCGCGCGATTCTGTCAGGAAATGCTGGCAAGGATCTCAAAAAAAACTTTTTTTGAGCTTACCACAAAAATGTGAAAGACAAGTGAAAATGCGCGGGGCGTTGCGCGAAAATTGCGCGCGCTGGCATTTTGGGGCAAAAAAGGGGGATCTTAGGTTATAGCGTACAAATTGAAGCCTCGAAATTTGTTCAAGTATACAAAAATGGCAAAAAAACGCGGGCGGATTTGTGCAAAAGGTTGACATTACTTCGAAAGGGGTGTATAATTTTTGGTATGAAAGTTGAGCTTCTTGTCTTCGTTCTGTGATAGACAAAGGACGGATTCGCGAAGCATCTGGCTGTTTCACTCGCGTGCGAGTGCCGGTTCTGTGGGACGTCTGAAGCGCCGTACAAGGTGTGTCGGGAACACAGAAGAACGGTCGCAACATTTACCTATTTTCTTAACATTTATACTTTAATGAAAGGGGAAATTTTAAAAATGCAATTTAAGAAAAGCAAAACATTTCTGGCTGCGCTGCTTGCTGGTACAATGGCTTGCTCGGCAATGTTGCCGTCTGTCGCATCTGCTGCAGGTACCAGAACTAAATCGGAGGCATACGGCGATGACACTTATGCGGCACGCTTTATGTCCCTATATGACGATGTTGTAACAAACGGCGTTGAAAATGGCTATATGTCCTCTACCTCTACCGTTAGCGGCGGCCTTGGCATTCCGTATCACTCGGTAGAAGAGCTTTGTATCGAAGCACCGGACTATGGTCATGAAACCACATCTGAAGCGCTGTCGTACCTGGTATGGGTAGCTGCAATGCGTGATAACATTGTTAGCGATGCAAACAGCGGCGAAATCACCGTTGCTGGTGAAAAGGACGCTGCGGACGAAGAGGTTGGCGACCTGGCGAAGGCTTGGCTGACACTGGAATCGACCATGATCCCGGATGTACAGGGTGCATCGAGCTACAACTTCATGTCGATGACAAACCTCTCCGCAACATACAGCGATGAGTGGGAACAGGTTGAACTGTATCCGACCGACATGGCATCGGGCAATACCGCAACGAACCCGATTCACAGCTATTTCGTAAGCTCCTATGGCGCACAGGGCGACAAGGGTCTGTACCTGATGCACTGGTTGGCTGATGTTGATGACTGGTATGGCTATGGCAACGCAAATGGCAGCAGTTACAAGCAGGCAAACGTAAACGGCAGCTTCACTCTGATCAACACCTTCCAGCGTGGTGAACAGGAATCCTGTTGGGAAACCATTCCGCATGCCTGCATAGATACACACGGTAAATATGGACTTAACGGCAATGGCGGTATGAAGGGCTTCTTCAATACGGAATCTAGCCCGGCAGAACAGTGGTCCTACACGAACGCACCGGACGCAGAAGACCGTGCAATTCAGGCGGTTTATGCGGCGAACCGTTGGGGCGTTGGCGACCAGTCGATCACCACAAAGTGGACCAACCAGGTTACGTCTTTGACTGACTTGGCTGCAAAGATGGGTGACGAAACTCGTAACAACATGTACGATAAGTACTATAAGGCAATTGGCTGCGGTGCAAATATCACCTCCAGCAATTCTGCAAAGTGGACACAGAGCGGCGGCGGCGTTGAAATGGGTAAGCACTACCTGATGAACTGGTACACCTCTTGGGGCGGCGCACTGCAGTCTGGTCAGGGTGACTGGGCATGGCAGATCGGTGCATCGCACATCCACGAATTCTACCAGAACCCGTTGGCAGCTTATGCACTGGGTTATGATAATGACAGTGCCGGCAACAATGTAGGTCTGTCCAACAGCATGGACAGCCAGGGCGCTGTAAGTGACTTCCAGACCTCTCTGGAACGTCAGATCGAACTTTATCTGTGGCTGCTCTCCGCAGACGGTCCGATTGCAGGCGGCTGCACGAACTCCTATCAGGGTCGTTACACCGGCTACAGCGATCTAGTTGCGTCTGGCGAAGTTACGACATTCTATGACATGATGTACCTGGAACATCCGGTATATGCTGACCCGGGTTCGAATCACTGGATCGGTAACCAGGTATGGGCTGTACAGCGTCTGGCAGAACTGTACTATGTTGTACAGGGCACAGATGATGCAAACATTCAGATTGCCAATACCGGTTATACCCTGTCTGCAGCACTCGAAAAGATCCTAGATCGCTGGGTAGGCTGGTTCATGGACAACACGATCCTCGGCGTTGCACAGGAAACCACAACGATCACGTATCAGTATGAGCCGTATGACGAACCGAATTCTTCGACCGCAGTACTTCCGGTTCTGGATAGCGTTGTCGATGACGGCACATCCTTCTCGATTCCGTCTAGCCTCATTTGGGAAGGCACGCCGGAAACATGGACGGGTTCGTATACCGAGAACAGCAACCTGCACTGCACGATCGTTGGCTACGGCGATGGCGACCTCGGATGCGTATCCTCGTTGGCAAATACACTGCTCTACTATGCAAAGGCAAAGGGCGTTTCTGGTTCGGATCTCGAAGAAGCAGAAACTTCCTATAAGAACAAGACCTCTGCATCGGAAACAAGCTCGGATGAACTCGCAAAGCAGTCGCTCTATCTGGCGAAGGAACTCCTCGACAGAGAGTGGGATTCGTATCGTGATGACATCGGTCTCGGCGTAAGCGATCACAACACGAACCTGGTTCGTCTGTGGGAGACCGAACTTGTTCTGCCGAATGGCACTACTGCGAACGGCGAAGGCAAGGTTCTGTCGGCTTCTCGTTACGTTGGTACGATGGCAAACGGCGATCAAGTCAAGGACGGCGTATCCTTCGTGGATATTCGTTCGAACTATAAGAACTGCGAGATGTATCAGACTGCACTCGATTACTATAATGGCAATGGTGAAGATAATGATGGCGATGGCTCGGTTACGGTAAGCGACTACTACTTCACACTTCACCGCTTCTGGCATGCAGGCGACATCATGATGGCTCTCGGCGCAATGTACGAACTGTATCCGGAGGTTACACCGGACAGCACGGAAGTTACCACGACACTGACGGTAACACCGGATGACATTGAGCTGACCATTGAAGATGACGTTGCTGAGACAGAGACACTGACACCGAATGTTGACGGCTGCACATTCTCCTCTGCTGACACTTCTGTTGCTATTGTTGACGAAAACGGCGTTGTAACTGCAGTTGGCGAAGGCAAAACCACCATCACCGTAACAGATCCGGATGGCAATACAGCTACAGTTACTGTAACGGTTACTGAGACTATTACAACAACAGAAACCACACTGGACACGACCACAACTACGACCACAACTGACGCTGAGACAACCGAAACGGATGTTTCTGGTACAACCACTAGCGGCGGTAAGCTCGGTGACGTAAACCTCGATGGCGTTGTCAACATGGCAGATACGATTCTGTTGAACAAGTATGTTGCTGGTTCTGTTGACTTCATTGATCAGCAGGTGGCAAATGGCGACTGCTACTATGACGGCGCTGGCGATGTAAACAATAATGACGCACTGTCCCTGTTGAAGTTCCAGGTACAGGCTCTGGATTCACTGCCGGAAAAATAAGTAAGTAATGTGCACTGTCGCGATGTGATCTTCGGATCGCTCGCACTTGCATGAAATTTGTTTTCAAAAAGCATCATGGTCCTTCGGAGCTGTGATGTTTTTTGCTGCGATACCGGAAAATTTGTTGAAATCGCTTGACAAACGGAAAAAATCGTGTTATAGTAATAAAGTTGCATCAAGTACAATTGTATTTATTGCACGGACGCGCGATCCGGCGCAATGCTGCGAATCACGCGTGGCGGATGAGATCAAAGGAGGACGGAAGAGTCATGCGATGCGATTGAAAACGCATGCTCAGCGAACATGGACAAACGAAGGCAATATATTGTTGTCGATACCGCGGTGCTTCCGGAAATTTTCTGGAAAGTGCTTGAAGTGAAGCGCATTGTTGCGGAGAAGTCGGAGACCAGTTTTTCTTCGGCGTGCAAATGCATGGGAATTTCCCGCAGCGCTTTCTATAAGTATCGAGATTGTGTCTTTGCATACGACGATAAAATGACACAGCAGATTGTAAACTTTACCATCACGCTTCGAGATCAGGCGGGCGTGCTTTCGAACGTGCTGACGACACTGTACAGCATGCATGCGAATATTCTGACGGTGAATCAGAGCATTCCCGTAGACGGCGTGGCGCTGGTGTCGCTCTCCTTAAAGATGAACGAGGACGCGGTGAACCCGATTGAAATCACACGGGTGATCACGGACTTGCATGGCGTGGTAGAGGTTCGGCTGTTGTCCGGCGAATAAAACGAGAGGGAAGGAAAAACATGAAGAAAATTGCAGTGTTAGGCTATGGTGTTGTGGGTTCGGGTGTGGTAGAACTGTTCTATCGCAATCAGAAAAAGATCGAGGCAAATACGGGGACGAAGCTCGAGATTGGCTATATTTTGGATCTGCGCGAATTCCCGGATGATTCGTATCAGGATCGCGTGGTGCATGATATTCAGGTGATTCTGGATGATCCGGAGGTTGGCTATGTTGCGGAGAGCATGGGCGGCGTGAATCCTGCCTTCGATTTCGTGCGGCGCTGCCTGGAAGCGGGGAAGAGCGTGGCGACTTCTAATAAGCAGCTGGTCGCAGAAAAAGGCGATATTCTGCTGCAAACTGCAAAGGCACATCATGTGAACTTCTTCTTCGAAGCCAGCGTTGGCGGCGCGATTCCGATTATTCGGCCGCTGCACACCTGCCTCGCGGCGAATGATATTTCATCGATTGCCGGCATTTTGAACGGCACGACAAACTTCATTTTGGAAAAAATGTTTTGCGATAATATGCGCTTCGCGAACGCGCTGGCATTGGCGCAGAAGCTCGGCTATGCGGAAAAAGATCCGTCTGCTGACGTAGACGGTGGCGATGCGTGTCGGAAAATCTGCATCCTGTCGTCCTTGGTTTTCGGAAAGCATGTTTATCCGGATCAGGTTTATACGAAGGGTCTGCGGAACGTTACGCTCGAAGATGTGCAGCTGGCACAGCGTTTAGGCGGCGCAGTTAAGCTCATTGGCGCGGTAAAGCGCTTGGATGACGGTAGGATCTTGCCGACCGTGATGCCGATGATCGTGATGGAGGACAGCCTGCTTTCGCACGTCAACGGTGTGTTTAACGCGGTCATGGTATGGGGCGATGGCGTGGATAAAACGATGTTCTACGGCCGTGGCGCTGGCAAGCTTCCGACCGCGAGTGCGGTTTTGGGCGATCTTATCGATGCGGTGAAGCAGACCGACACCGACTTGTCGCAGAGCTGGGAACCGGCAGAAGCCGATGCGGATTTCGTTGCACCGATCGATGCGTTCTCTGCGCCGCGCTGCTATCGGACTTCGCCTTGCGGAAGCGGTGTGTTTGCGAGAATTGCTGCAGAGACTGGCGTAGAATTACAGAATGCCGCAGAAGATGGCTGCATGATCAGCTGCTGCGATCAGAAAACAGCGGAAGCATTTAAACAAAAATTGGGGCAAGAGGGCGTCACCATTTTGTCCCGGATTCCCGTGTTGGTAGATTAAGCACTTTAAAAACGCCGCGTAGAACCGTTTGGCTGTTTTGCGCGGCGTTTTGCTGTCTAGTTTGCTGCCTCCTGATCTTTCAAAAAAATATCGTGTGCATGCATAATGTGGCGCTCAGTGCGCATACTACGGGAAAGAAAGGGTGAGCGCACATGCAGTCAATCTGGCGGAAGCAAAGTCATATGCCGTACTTTCCGGCGCTGGACGGCGACCGAAAGACGGATGTTCTGATCATTGGCGGCGGAATTGCCGGTATTCTTACGGCGTATTTTCTGAAGCAGTGCGGCGTTTCCTGCTTACTGGCGGATGGCAGGAGAATTTGCAGCGGCACAACGCAGAATACCACGGCAAAAATCACGGCGCAGCATGGGCTGATCTATCAGAAGCTTGCGAGAATCGGCGGCGCTCCCCTGGTGCAGCAATATGCTGCGCTCCAGCAGCGGGCAGTGGAACAGTATGCGGCGTTGTCGCAGCGCTTTCTTTGTGACTTTACCTGGAGCGATCATTTCGTCTATTCGTGCAGCAATCGGAAAATTCTGGAACAGGAAATGTCTGTGCTGCTTCGCGCTGGCGTTCCGGCGCAGCTGGTTACGGAAGCGGCGCTGCTTTTTTCAAATGTCGGCGCGGTACAGTTTCCAAGGCAGGCGCATTTCCATCCGCTGTGGTTTCTGGGGCAAGTCGCACAGCATTGTGACATTGTTGAACAGACGTTTGTCCGCGGAATCTCTGGAACGAAAGCCTTTACAGATCACGGCGTGATCACGGCGGAGCGCATCGTTGTCGCAACGCACTTTCTGTTTCTGAATTGGCGCGGACTTTATCCGGTCAAGCTCTATCAAAACCGCTCTTATGTACTGGCGCTCGAGCGCGCCGAACTGCCGGATGGCATGTATTTGGACGAAAATCCAAATGGGCTTTCGCTGCACAGATATTGAAATCTGTTGCTGCTCGGCGACGGCGCACACCGAACTGGCACGAAGTCCTGTTGGCTGGGACGAATTGCGGATGAAGGCGAAGGTTTATCTACCGGGCGCGGTTGAGGTTGACCACTGGGCGGCGCAGGATTGCATGACGCTCGATGGACTCCCGTATATCGGCCGCTACGCTTCTAGCACGGCGCAGTGCTATGTCATCACGGGATTTCAAAAATGGGGGATGACAGGCGCGATGACGGCAGCGCAGCTGATCACGGATCAAATCATCGGACAGGAAAATCCCGCGTCCGTATGGTTTCGTCTGTCCAGGTGTATGCTGCACCCACAACTGTTTCGTAATTTGGGCGAAACGACACTGCACTTTCTGTGGCCAACGAAAAAGCGTTGTACGCATCTGGGCTGTGCACTTCACTGGAACGCAGCCGAACGCACCTGGGACTGCGCTTGTCATGGGTCGCGATTCGATACGGATGGAACTGTCCTGGAAAATCCATCAACAAAGCCACTTCCTGAGTGAGCTTGTATAGAGAAAATATCAGTACACTTTTTCTATTCGAAAAAATTGATGTGTATTTCTTCGCGACACAATCACAATATGCTTTTCTTTTTGTGATTCTGTATTCCTTTTACTTTTTATTCTTTCGTTTTCGAAATTTTGCTTGACATTTCCAATGGAATGTGATAAACTAAATAAGTTGTTTGAAGAGCACGCGTCAATCGATTATGGGGTGTAGCCAAGTGGTAAGGCAGCGGACTCTGACTCCGTCATTCCGAGGGTTCAAATCCTTCCACCCCAACCAATTTGATAGTATGAAAACCACGCAATTTTGGGATACGCTCAGAGCCGCGTGGTTTTTGCGCTCTCTGACCCATGCTTTTACACGGAGGCGTCTATTTTCCAGCAAAAAAATCATCATGACGTGATGTTCGCACCGCCTAACTGATCGATGATATATTTTGCCGTTTTCGCATTCGGTGTTTTGATTTTTACGGGGTATTGTAGTTTTTTCTCATAAGTCCACATACCTTAATTCGCCTCCTTTTTCCACGGCCAAGGGCCTTGATTCCAGATCCACGGTGCGCTGCCGTCCGCCTGGCTCGGCTGAATCGGACCGAATTGCCGCACATATGCGCTGAGCGCCTTTTGCCGCATGTTTTGCACGCTTTTCCACAGACGGAGCGCCTCCGCGCAATTCGAGTGCGTATCCAGATAAAGCTGCAGGTCGTAGAGCATAAAGTCATACTTGCGGATCATAGCAAGCAGCTTTTGTTTTTCATGCATAAGAGCCACCTTCTCGGAACGGGAAGTCTAGCGCCGGAAAAATTGTGCCAATCGGGAATGCCGTGTCGATATCATACGGCTCTTCCCATTGCTGAAACGGGACGTACGCCATGCCGGGCGGCGTTTGCTCGGGAAACTGCGGAAGCGATTCGTGAAGCGTTTCTGCATCTGGTGCGGTGTCATAATCCCGCAAATAATTGTACTGCATGCCGTTTGCAGGATGCATTTGTCCAAATTGATTTTGTGCCATAAAAATTCCTTTCTGCGCGTGCTCGATCGAGATAGAACGCTGCGCATTCTAGTTTATGCATCAGCGCGTCAATGGGTGCGGATTATGCCTTTCGTGTTACTTTTCGTGTCTATTTTGCCATAGCACTTGACGCTGTCAGGGAAATCCAGTATAATAAAGGAAAGGCAGCACTGCACAAAGGCTTTTGGTAGGCTTTGCGTGAGGCTGTCGGGTGTGCGGCGTCCACTCGAAAGAATGGTATGATGACACGAAAAAAACGCTTGGCTGCCCTAGGGATAGCGGCTGTTCTTGCGTGGGGGATCGGTTCTGCGGTCTACACGCCGGGATCTGCTGCGGCAGATACAGCCTTGACGGATATAGCAGAATCGTCCGTCCAGGAAAACGCAGTAATCGTGATGTATCAGGGAACTTCTGCGCTACAGTCCGCGACACTGTCGCGCGCGGTGCAGTCGGAGGTCGAGGTGGTCGATTCGTATGTATTTGACACCACGGAGGATGATGCATTGCAGGTACAGGTACAGGGCGTTCTTATTCCGGATTCTGGCTTTGTGATTTCACTGGTGCAGTCGGATACGCTGTCCTCGGAGGAGCTGATGGAGCAGCTGGAGGGTCAGCCGAACGTGCTTGCCGTGCAGCCAAACCACTGGATTTAAGTGGCGTTCTATGAAAACGACCCATACGCCGCACATCAGTGGGGCTTGGAGAATACCGGGCAAAACGGCGGTACGGTAGGATGCGATGTGAATGCAGATTCAGACGCGATCACAATTTCCGATGATGCGGGCGAGCAAGTGATTGCGCTTGTGGATACTGGTATTGCGTATGATCACCCGGATCTCGCGGATCGCATGTGGGAAAATCCTTTCGCAGGGACGGGCACACTTGAGGGAACGTGTGGCTATAACTTTGTTGATATGACGGATGATCCACTGGACGATAACGGACACGGCACGCATTGCGCCGGTATTATGGCGGCTTCTGTGGATGATGCACAGGACGTTGCCGGTGTCGTTTCTGGCGATCAGGTGAAGCTGATGGCATTGAAGATTTTTGATGCGGAATGGTACAGCTATGAATTTGCAGAATTCGCTGCGTATCACTATATTTATCAGGCACAGCAGCTGAACGTCAACGTGGTCGCGGTGAATGATTCCTGGGGCTATGGTGCGATTGATGAATGGGATGACGGATTCACGATTTTTGAAACGTTGATCAATTTGGTGGGGGAAAACGGTGCGCTGAGTATCATGGCAGCTGGAAATGACGGTATGGACTGCGATACGAATACCGTTCTTCCGTCTACCTGGGACAGCCCCTATATGATTACTGTTGCTGCATCGGACGAGCAGGATCGGCTGGCACTTTTTCCAATTATGGCGGCGAAAATGTAGATCTTGCAGCACCTGGCGTTTCGATTTTGTCTACTGTGCAGGAGTCGACATTTCAGCCGGTGCTGATGACGACGGAGCAGCGCGAGGCGAATCTTTATCGCTATGAGGACTTTTCTTCGAAAACGCCTGTCCCTTGCGGTACGGGCACAACCACTTTAGACGAAGTGGAAGAAGGACAAATCGGTTACATTCTGGAAGCTGATGGCGATGCAGAGATGACGGTGACGATCGATCACACGGTCTATAGTGGTGAAGCTTCGGATGATGCTGCTTCGCTGCACTGGTCGATCTCTGACGCAAAGGCAGGGGAGGTCTACGATTTATACATTCCTTACCTGTTACAGGGCGCAGGAGACGTGCAGATTTACACGGAAATGCAGGTGACTTGCGACACGCCTTCGGAGTCCGGCACGAACATCAGCGATTCAATGCTTTTGGCTTTTGTGGAGTCGGATGGCTTTGACTATCTCGGCGGATCTTATGTAGGCACGGGGTATGGCTATTGGCAAAACGCCTACGGCACGTTCACAGAGGCGGAAGCCGGTTCGGTTCAGATGATCGACTATATGCTGTTGTGCGAACATGACAGCAGCTATGATGTGTATATCGATAACCTTGCGATCAGTAAGGCGGGCGCTTCGGATGCGGATCTGCTGACAGCCTACGACTTTTACAGTGGCACTTCGATGGCAACGCCCTTCGTTATGGGTGCTGTTGGTGTGATTGCCGGAATGTACCCGGAAATGAACGCGAGCGGGAAAACGCTGCTGCTGTCGTGCACGCGATATTCCGAAGATCTGGCAGGAAAGGTTGCGACAAATGGCGTTCTGGATTTGCCCTATCTTGCCAATCCAAACCCGATTGTGACAGATGTCTGGCTGGATGCGGATCGTGCCGTTTTGGTGCTGACCGGCAGTCAGTTGACGCAGATGCAATTCACGGTGAACGGTGACGCGACGGTAATTACTTTGCAGACGTAGTAACAGCTGGAAATCGATGTGTCGGCATACGCTGGGAAGCATATCTAGCTGGATCTGCAAACAGATACGACGTCTGATACGTGGCTGTTCTATTTCGCGGACGGACAAGCTCCAGAGCAATACTATGTCGCCGAGGACGGCTTAGAAGTGACGGAAAACGCAGCTGCATGCAGCATCGATGGAATCTTGTACTACTGCAGCGAGGACGGGACAGTTTACGGGCACGATGTGGTAAATGACGACATGTGGTTGGTGTACAGCAAAAATACTGTACTGGATGCCGCTTTGACGAAAGTGGAATGGTATCAGTCTTGCGACTGTGTAATTTCCGGCTTTGCGGCGGATGATGCGTGAATTTATGCGCATGTCGCGATCGATTTCGGTTGTCGCCTGAAAAACGTGATCATTGTCTATGATCCGGATTACGCGGTCTGGGAACTTCTCATGGAAGTTCCGACCGCATATCTTGCCATACAAAAGCCTGCAATCGGGATCGATCAGGATACGCTGTATTTGATGGGCGGCGTGAATTGCCGAACCGATGAGATCGTGTCGGATGTCCTTTGCTATGCCCTCGAGGACGACACCTGGAAAACGGTGGCGTCTCTGTCTGAGCCTTCCTATGGCGGTACGGCGCTGCAGGTTGACGGTGAGATGATTCTGACGCTCAATGAAACGGAATCCGGAACGTCTCTGTCGCCGTGGCATTTTGACGGTACGGCGTGGCGGATCAGCAGCGCGGCGATGCCGGAGATTTCGCCCCTGGCGTATTACGATGTAGACGGCAACTGTCGCGCCTCGGTTTGCGCTTATGAGAACACCTTGCTCTATACCGGACTGCCGACAGACACTTATGGCGATATCTTTTGCTACAGGGCGGAAGACGAAACGTTTGTCAAAAATGATTACACGGTATATGGACTTTCGCAGGAGAATTTGTACTGTACTGCCGTGATGGATACGGTGCTCTACGTTCTGTGTACACCGGATTTTGGCTTAGAAACAGCGCTGATTCCGCTGGAAGGCAATTTGCCTTCGGATGGCGGCGATTCGGAGAATACCGATTCCGGTAACAGCACCGGTACGCAAACCGCTGCGCAAAGCAGCACAAACCAGAAGCAAACAACGACAAAGCCAAGTACCAGCAAAACCACACAGACTACGGATTTTGACGCGCTGACAGTAACGCTCGGCGATGTGGACTTTGACGATGCGGTTACAATCGAGGACGCGTATGCCGTGCTATGCTATTATTCGCGCCAATCTGCCGGCTTACAGGACAATTTCCTTGCAAGCGACACATTTGCGTCGCGCGAGACGGCGGCACTTACAGCGGCGGATGTCGATGAAGATGGTAAAATCACGATTCAGGACGCGTATCATATCTTGATGTACTACGCGAGTCGGTATGCTGGCATTGAAATTACCTGGGAAGCGGTTCTCTCCGCATAATTCCTAACACGAAAACGAGCGCTCTCTTTGTTCGGTCACACGGGATCACAAGATGCCGATGTGTCCTCTTAGGCAAAGAGGGCGTTTTTTACTTCTATTCGCTTTTGTGCAAAATAGACAACGTTTTTTTGGTTAAAAATACATCAATTATACAAAAAAGGAATTTTAAGGTGACAAAACATTGAACGAAGGATGACATTGTATTAAGAAAGTGATAAAATGAAGTTTATACCAGTACGAGTCGTATTACCAAAAAAACGATCGCTTTTACAGTAAGAAAACGGAACAAGAAACGAGAAAAGGAGATACCATGTCATCAGTTGAGATCGCAAAAGAAGATCCGGGAACAGAACAGGAAACCATACAGCTGGATTTGCGTCAGCTGTTTCGGATGATTCTGTCAAAGCTTTGGCTCATTGTCATTTGCGCGGTAATAGGCGCATTTGTTTCATTTCTCTTTGCCACATTCCTGGTAACACCGAAATACCAATCCTCTGTGCCGCTGTACGTCAGCAATACGCAGGCGCACGCGGATACGAGCATGGATGCGAACAATCAGGATCTGATCACCTCGCGCTCTTTGGTGGAGACTTATATTGTCATTCTGGAAAATGTTGTTGTTGAGAATACGCTTTCGGATTATATGCTGGAGCATTATGATCCCGCGCTCCTTGCGCAGGGTTTTTGATTGATGCGGACGATTCGGGCGTGCCTGTGATTTCCGCGAGTGATATTTCCAATTGTGTTTCACTTTCTGCGGTCAACGAGACAGAGGTTTTGCAGATCACGGCGACCACGGCAGATCCGGCGGTTTCTGCCATTGTCTGCGACAGCTATGCAGCTATTGCACCGGAGAATTTGACACGAATCGTTAAAGCTGGCTCAGTGGAAACGATCGGGAACGCTGTGGTGGCATCGAGTCCCGTTAGTCCCGATGTGACGCACTGTACGATAATTGGCGGCACAGCTGGCGTTGTGGTGGCGCTGTTGCTGATCATTTGCTTGGAACTGCTCAACAATAAGATTCGCCGTGCGGAGGATATCGAACGGGAAGCGAAATGTCCGGTGATCGGAGAAATAGTCGCCTTCGCGGAAGAAAAGAGTAAGGTGGAGGATCGATCGGAGCATCTCTTGACTTCGGAGAAGATACCGTTTTATATTACGGAGAGCTACAAGGCCATGCGCACGAATTTCATCTTTACTGTGCGTGCGTCTGCGCGCAAGATTGCTGTCGTGACAAGCGCGAACCCCAATGAGGGGAAATCGACCACGGCATCGAATTTAGCGATTTCTCTGGCGCAGCTCGGGCACAGAGTGCTGCTGATTGACAGCGATTTGCGTAAGCCGGTACAGCATCAGATGCTTGATTTGGATAATTCCGGCGAACTTTCTACGCTGCTCTGTGGGATGCAGCAATTGGAAGAGGTACTGCACAAGGATGTTGTGGAGCATTTGGAAGTTCTGACGGCTGGAATGATTCCACTGAATCCGGCGGAGCTGCTCGGCTCGAAGGTGATGCGGAATTTATTAGAGATGGTCAGCTCATCATATGATGAAATCCTCATCGATGTGCCGCCGATCAATGCTGTCAGCGATGCCGTTGCAATGAATGGCGAAATCGCTGGACTGCTGCTGGTGGCACGTTATAATGATACCCTATATGATGATGTGCGGCGTGCGGTGAAAGCAATTTCATTTGCGAATCTGGATATTTTGGGCGTTGTGCTAAGCTGTGTCACGTTGAAGCACACTTCTGGTTATGTAAAAAAGGCTATGGGAAGTGCTACGGCTATGCCTATGGTTACGGCTATGAATACAAGCAAGAGCATACGGAAGGGAAGGATCACGAGACGAAATCGGCAGAGGGAAGCCAAAAGAAAGGGGAGGCGTGCGCACAAACATGAATGGAACAGAAGGGTGCTTGATGCTGACAGATTACCATTCCCATATCCTGCCTGGCATTGACGATGGTGCGAGCGATGCGTAGGAATCGATGGCAATGCTGCAGGAATCCGCGCGGCAGGGTGTGCAGCGACAGGTGCTGACGCCACACTTTTATCAGCACAAGGAAACTTCTGTGGCGGATTTTTTACAGAAACGGCAGCTGGCATATGAAAAGATTGCGCATCAAACCGACATGCCGGAACTGTGGCTAGGCGCAGAGGTTGCGTGGGAGCTTGGCATAAGCGAGTGCGAAGGTATCGAATGCCTGGCAATCGAGGGAACGCAGCTGATTCTTCTGGAGCCGTCCTATTATCGCTTTCATCGCGTGATGCTCCAGGATGTCTATCACTTAAAAAACGATATCATCTCATGCCGGTGCTGGCGCATATTCACCGGTATGCGCGGCTCTATTCGAAAGAACAGCTGTCACAGCTGCTATCGCTCGATGTGATCTTTTAAATTAATGTGGATGCGTTTGCCAATCGGAAGGAACGCAAATTCGCAAAGACTGTGCTGGAGAGTGGCAGAGAATGGATCTTCGGATTGGACTGCTATCATCTGCAAACGCGACCGCCCAATATGCAGCGGCTCGAGAAGGTGCGAGGGATGGCGGAGCGTTTGGAACAGTCGAATGCGGTCTATGAAAAATATCGGATCAGCGGTACAGAAGGGAATTGATGGCGGTAAATAGGATAGCTTTTGGAAGCAGCTATTTGAAGTTGGGGCGCCTAATCATTGTCGATTTTTTTGAGAAAACATGGATGAATTTAATTTCGATTTGCCAGCACACCGTATAAATTCTCCTTATTACACCAGCTTTTCACGTTACTTCCATTCGCATTTGTGCGTTTTGCACTAATTTTTTTTTTTTTTTGTTGAAATTGTATCAATGTATACAAAAATGAAGTCCAATGCCGTGAATGCCGAACGAAGGTTGACTTTATGGCGGAAGTGTGATAGAATGTAGGTAACGTTAGTTGATTTACAGGAAATCCGCCGCGGGGCGATGGCTGTGTGAGAACGCGGTGGCATCGTACGGTGTTCCATATATCAATCATATTCCATATATTCATCGATCATAACGCCATTGGCGTTGCCT